>NZ_JAVRPS010000561.1:0-7584 GCF_032162105.1 Mycobacterium sp.
CGGTGCGGCTGGTGAAGATCAGCGACGACCTGGCCGCCCTGGCCGACACCTGCGCCGAGCCGGCCCGCGCCGACGAGCCGTACCGGCGGGCATTGCGGGTCGTACACGGCCGCCTCACCGCCACCGCTGCCGAGATCCTCGATCGGCAACCCGAGCGGCTGCTCGATCTGGGCATGCCGCGATACGAGACGCCGGGGGAGTTTCTCGCCGATCTCGACGTCGTGGACGCCTCACTGCGGGCGAACGGCAGTGTGGTGCTGGCCGACGACCGGCTGGCGCGGCTGCGGGAAGCCGTGCGCGTGTTCGGTTTTCACCTGTCCGGTCTGGACCTGCGGCAGAACTCCGACGTGCACGAGGAGGTCGTCGCCGAGCTGCTGGCCTGGGCCGGCGTGCATCCCGACTACCGGTCGCTGCCGGAATCCGAGCGCGTCGAGGTGCTCGTCGCCGAGTTGGCCACGCGCAGGCCGCTGGTCGGCCCTGGCGCCGAGCTGTCCGAGCTCGCCCGCAAGGAACTCGACATCGTGACGGCCGGAGCCCGCGCGGTGAAGGTGTTCGGTCCCAACGCGGTACCCAACTACATCATCTCCATGTGCCAGTCGGTGTCGGACATGCTCGAGGCGGCGATCCTGCTGAAGGAGGCCGGTCTCCTCGATGCATCGAGCGAGGAGCCGTACGCTCCCGTCGGGATCGTGCCACTCTTCGAGACCATCGACGACCTGCAGCGGGGATCGGCGATTCTCGAAGCGGTACTGGACCTTCCGCTGTACCGAGCCCTGGTGCACGCCCGCGGTGAGCACCAGGAGGTCATGCTCGGCTACTCGGACTCCAACAAGGACGGCGGTTACCTCGCGGCGAACTGGGCGCTGTACCGGGCCGAGCTGGATCTGGTGGAGTCGGCCCGCAAGACGGGAATCCGGTTGCGGCTCTTCCATGGTCGCGGTGGCACCGTCGGTCGCGGCGGTGGTCCCAGCTACGATGCCATCCTCGCGCAGCCACCTGGCGCGGTGAAGGGGTCGCTGCGCATCACGGAGCAGGGTGAGGTGATCGCCGCCAAGTACGCCGAGCCGCGCACGGCACACCGCAACCTGGAGACGCTGCTGGCTGCGACGCTGGAGTCGACGCTGCTCGACGTCGAGGGCCTTGGCGACGAGGCAGGCCCCGCGTATGAGGTGCTCGACGACCTGGCTGCCAGGGCGCAGAAGTCGTACGGCGAACTGGTGCACGAGACACCGGGTTTCGTCGAGTACTTCAAGGAATCCACACCGGTCAGCGAGATCGGCGCGCTGAACATCGGCAGCCGCCCCGCCTCCCGCAAGCCGACCACGTCGATCTCCGACCTGCGGGCCATCCCGTGGGTGCTGGCCTGGAGCCAATCCCGCGTCATGCTGCCAGGCTGGTACGGAACCGGGACGGCGTTCGAGGACTGGGTCGCGGCGGGCCCGGAAACGGCCGAGGCCCGTCTCGGGGTACTGCAGGACCTCTACGTGCGGTGGCCGTTCTTCCGGACCGTGCTGTCCAACATGGCGCAGGTGCTGGCCAAGGCCGACATGGGGCTTGCCGCACGGTACGCCGAGTTGGTCGACGATGAAGCGCTGCGGCACAGGGTGTTCGACAAGATCGTCGACGAGTACCAACGCACCCTGCGGATGCATAAGCTGATCACCGGCCACGACGACCTGCTGGCCGACAACCCGGCGCTGGCCCGCTCGGTGTTCAACCGGTTTCCGTACCTCGAGCCGTTGAACCACCTGCAGGTCGAGCTGCTGCGGCGCTACCGCTCCGGTGACACCGAGGAACTGGTCCAGCGCGGCATCCTGCTCACCATGAGCGGGCTCGCCACCGCGTTGCGGAACAGCGGGTAACACCCTCCCTCGGGGCCGAGCGGATCGACGTCAGCGTCGCGCATAGTCGACGCGGCAGGGCCCCGCCGAGCGAGCCACGCCGCCGATCTGCGCGGGCACGGGTCGCGGGTAGTCGGCCCAACCGGGTGTCATGTCGTAGTGGCCGAGCAGGCGGGTCATCGCTGCGGTCATCGCGGCCAGCGAGAACGGTTGGGCGGGACAGGAATGTCGGCCGTGGCCGAACGCGGTCACCAGCATCGGCGAGGCCAACTCGCGCTGATCGGCCACGCGGTGGCGGTGCCACCGATCGGGGTCCCACCGCTCCAGACCCGGGGCCACCGATGTGTTGAGCAACGGCAGCAGCGTGGCGATCGTCCAGCCCGCGGGCACGTCGACGACACCGTCACCAGTGTCGAAGGCGACCGGTTCCAGCACGGCACGGGCCATGATCGAGCGCTGCGCCAACCGTGTGCTCTCCAGCGCACAACGCTGAGCCAGGTCGCGGTCACCCGCGATGACGAGCCGGAGCTGCTCCGGATGCACCAGCAGGTCGACGACCGCCCAGCCGAGTGCCGCCATGAGGTTCGACATCGACGCGATGTGGATGAGCGCCACGTCCATCGCGACGCCGCGGCGGCGCACCCCCGCGGGCTCCGACGCCCATGCCCCGACGATCCGCCCGAACAGCCCGTCCTCGGCCATCGAGTCCGAATCATGTTGTCGCACGGCTTCTTCGATCACCGTGGCGACCTCCTCCAGGGCGGCCCGCTCAGCCCGCATCTCCGACGCGGCGACCGCGGCCATCGCGTCCGGGTGCACGAACGCATCCGATCCGTCGAGCGTGTCGAACGCGGCGACCAGCCGCTCGAAGGTATCGCCGTCGGCACAGCCCGGCCCGGCCCACGACGCCAGCCCCATCCGGTGCCCGAGCCGCCGGGTCAGGGTGAACAGGTCGACCGAGCCGCGGTCGCCCAGCTCGGCCTCGGTGGCGTCGAGCGCGTGCTCGAGATTGGCCAGGTACGACGACACGTCGTCGCGCCGGAACAACGAACCGGGCAGCGTGCGCCTGCCGACGAACAGCTCGTCGGGCAGCTTGCGGCGTAACATCAGGTAGTCGGCGACGCCCTTGCTCGCCGAATCCTCCAACAGCGCGTAGAACGACTCGACGCCGGTGGGGGAGAACGTGAACAGGTAGTGGGTGCCGCCGCTGCGCAGTACGAACGAATCACCACACGCCGCGCGTGCCGACGCCACGGCGGCGACGGCGTCGTCGACGGGAACGTCCCACGGCAGGCCGACACCATCGGCGGTGGGCAGGACGTCCAGTGGTGCCCGCACTCGGTCGGGATCCCTCAGAGGCCGGTGGACTTGCGGACCGCGTTGACCGCACCGTGTACGGCGTTCTCCGTCGCGGCCCACGGCGCCATCACCGATTCGCCGATGCCCACGATGCGTTCGACGCGGTCCACGATGGCCTCGAGGCGTTCGACCACGGCGATCAGGCGGGGCGCCAATTCGTCGATGCGGGTGATGGTTTCGTTGAAGCGGGCTAGCGTGTCGTCTAGGCTGCTCGTCGACTTGTTGAGGTCGGTCAGCGTCTCGCCGAGATCGGTGAGCAGCGTGTCCACCTGCTCGACGGTGACGTCGGCGTTCAGCGCGGCCTGGGTCAATGTCTTGATCCGCTGCCGTCCGGTTGTGGCTGGGCGACTCCGGCCAGCCCCTTTATCTGCCATGGAGGTCATTACTACAACTTCGCCGCGGCGGCTTCGTCGAGGAGCCACACCGTGGCCTCGCGTCCGATCGCGCCAGCTGCTGGCACGTCCACCGCCTTCGCGCCGCCCACTGCGGCCGCCACCGCGTCGGCCTTCTCCGCGCCCGCGACCACCAACCACACCTCGCGTGAGCGCTGAACTGCGGGCAGCGTCAACGTGATGCGGAGCGGCGGCGGCTTGGGGGAGTCGGTGACCCCGACTACCAGGCGGGTGGCCTCGCTGACGGCGGGGGTGTGCGGGAACAGCGAGTTCACATGGCCCTCACCGCCCATGCCGAGCAGGTGCACGTCGAAGTCCGGTGCGGGCGCGCCGCTGCCCGCGGTGGCGGCCAGCACCTGCTCGTAGAACAGGGCGGCGGCATCGATGTCGTCGCCGAACTCTCCGTCGCTGGCCGGCATCGCGTGCACGTTGGCGGCGGGCACGTCGATGTGGTCGAGCAGCGCCTCTCGAGCCTGCTTGTCGTTGCGGTCGTCGTCGTCCGCGGGCACGTAGCGGTCGTCACCCCAGAACAGGTGCACCTTCGACCAGTCGATCGCTGCACCGTGGTCGCCGACGTGCTTGAGCAGCTTGACGCCCGTTCCGCCGCCGGTCAGCACGATGTACGCGACGCCGCGTGTGTCGACCGCGGCGATGATGGCGGCCACCAGGCGGTCGCCTACGGCGGAGACCAGAGCGTCGGCGTCGGCGTACGTCTCGATGACGTTAGACATACTCGACCTCGTCGATGCCCTGTAGGGCAGCGAAGTAGATCTCGTCGGCGTCGAGTCGACGCATGTCCTCGGCCAGGCATTCCCGGGTTTCCCTGCGCGCCAACGGAACTAGGGCATCCGGTTTGGCGGTGCGGGTCAGCGAGGCGGTGACGCCTTCCTGTGGGCGGCTGAGCGTGATGGTCTCGTCGGCACGGACCAGCTCGACCTTCAACTCACCGACGGCGCGCTTCACCGGACCGTCGATCCGGCTTGCCAGCCAGCCCGCCAGGATGTCGAGCGCGGGTTCGGTCTTCAGGCCCGACACCAGTGCGGACTGGATCGGCCCGAAGGGACCCTGGTCCAGGGTCGACGCCAGCAGCGCGCGCCAGTACGTGATGCGGCTCCATGCGAGATCGGTGTCGCCGGCGGTATAGCCCTGCAACCGACTCTTGATCGAGTGCAACGGGTCGACGTCGTTGGTGGCGTCGGTGATGCGACGAATCGCCAACTTGCCCAACGGATCCTGGGCGGGCACGTCCGGCGCGATATCCGGCCACCAGGTCACCACCGGCGTGTCGGGCAGCAGGAACGGGGTCACCACGCTGCTGGCGTGATTCGCGAGTGGGCCGGACAGTCGCAGGACGACCACTTCGTTGGCGCCCGCGTCCCGACCGACGCGGAGTTGTGCATCCAGTCGGGCGTCGGTGGCGAGCCGGTCGTCGGGAATCACCACGATGACCCGGCAGGGGTGCTCGCGACTGGCCGCGTTGGCCGCTTCGATCGACTCCTCGAGCATCGCTTGGGTATCGGGCGCGATGACGAGCGTCAACACTCGACCGAGTGTGATCGCGCCACCCTCCTCGCGAAGCTCGACGATCTTCTTGTTGATGACGTCGGTGCTGCTGTCCGGCAAGTCGACGATCATGGCTCGGCTCCTTCTCGTTCCGCTCCTCGCTCGTTCCTCGCTGCGATGCTCACTCGTCGTCGCCTTCGCGGATCATTACGGCCTTCTCCAATCCCGACCCGAACGGCGCAACATCTCGAACGCCGAGTCCGGGCCCCAGGTGCCGGACTCGTATGGATCGGGCTTGCCGTGAGCCGCCCAGAATTCCAGTGCGGGATCCAGGATCTTCCAGGACAATTCGACCTCCTCGTTGACGGGGAAGAGGGACGGTTCGCCGAGCAGCACGTCGAGGATCAGGCGCTCGTAGGCCTCCGGCGACTCCTCGGCGAACGCCGAGCTGTAGGAGAAGTCCATGCTGACATCGCGGACCTCCATGGCGTTGCCTGGCACCTTGGAGCCGAACCGCAGGGTTATCCCCTCGTCTGGCTGGACCCGGATGACCAGCGCGTTCTGGCCGAGTTCCTCGGTCATGGTGGCGTCGAACGGCAGGTGCGGTGCCCGTTTGAACACCAGCGCAATCTCGGTCACTCTGCGGCCCAACCGCTTTCCCGTGCGTAGATAGAACGGCACACCGGCCCACCGTCGCGTGTCCACGTCCAGGGTGATGGCCGCGAACGTCTCGGTGGTGGACGTCTTGGAGAAGCCCTCCTCGTCGAGCAGGCCGACGACCTTCGCGCCGCCCTGCCAGCCCGCCGTGTACTGACCTCGTGACGTGGTCTCGTCGAGCGGCTCGGCCAGGCGGGTCGCCGAGAGCACTTTGATCTTCTCGGCCTGCAACTCGGTCGGATGGAAGGTGACGGGCTCCTCCATCGCGGTGAGCGCCAGAAGCTGGATGAGGTGATTCTGGATGACGTCGCGGGCCGCTCCGACACCGTCGTAATACCCTCCGCGGCCGCCCAATCCGATGTCTTCGGCCATCGTGATCTGCACGTGGTCGACGTAGTGGGCGTTCCAGATCGGCTCAAACATCTGGTTGGCGAAGCGCAGCGCCAGCAGGTTCTGCACCGTCTCCTTGCCCAGGTAGTGGTCGATGCGGAACACCGACGACTCCGGGAAGACGCTGTTCACCAAGCCGTTGAGCGCTTCGGCGCTGGACAGGTCGTGGCCGAACGGTTTCTCGATGACCACCCGGCTCCAGCATCCATCGGGTTTGTTGGCCAGCCCCGTCGCGGACAACTGCTCGAGCACCTGCGGGAACGCGTTCGGCGGGATCGACAGGTAGAACGCATGGTTACCACCGGTGCCACGTTCGGCGTCCAGCTTCGCCAGCGTCTCGGCGAGATGCTCGAACGCTTTCTCGTCGTCAAACGTGCCCTGCACGAAGCGGATCCCCTCGGCCAAGCGGTCCCAGACCTCCTGGCGGAACGGGGTGCGGGCGTGCTGCTTGACCGCGTCGTAGACGACCTTGCTGAAGTCCTCGTCGGCCCAGTCCCTTCTGGCGAACCCGACCAGCGCGAACGTCGGCGGCAGCAGCCCGCGGTTGGCCAGGTCGTAGAGAGCGGGCATGAGCTTCTTGCGGGCGAGGTCGCCTGTCACACCGAAGATCACGACAGCACACGGCCCCGCGATGTGCGGCATCCGCTTGTCGCGCTTGTCCCGCAGCGGGTTCACCCAGTCAGCCGGGGTGCTGCTGCAGTCGCTCATTTCTTGGCGGCCTCCAACTGGGCCGCCGTGGCGTCGAGTAGTTCTTGCCACGACTTCTCGAATTTCTCGACGCCCTCGTTCTCCAGCACCAAGAAGACGTCGGTGAGGTCGATGCCGATGGCTTCCAGCTTGTCGAACACCTCCTGCGCCGCCTCCGACGTGCCCGAGACCGTGTCGCCGGTGACGACGCCGTGATCGGCGACGGCTTCCAGGGTCTTTTCCGGCATGGTGTTCACGGTGTTCGGCGCCACCAGTTCGGTGACGTACAGCGTGTCGGAGTAGTCGGGGTTCTTCACACCGGTCGATGCCCAGAGCGGGCGTTGCACGCGTGCCCCGTCGGCCTTGAGCACCTCGTATTGCGCGCCGCTGACGAACACGTCCTCGTAGGCCTTGTAGGCCAGCCGCGCATTGGCCACGGCCGCCTGGCCACGCAGCGCCAGCGCTTGTTCGCTGCCGATCTTCTCCAGCCGGGCGTCGATCTCGGTGTCCACCCGTGAGACGAAGAACGATGCGACGGAGTGGATGTTGTGCAGGTCGTGGCCGGCTTCCTTGGCCTTCTCCAGACCGGCCAGGTAGGCGTCCATCACGGCCTCGTGCCGCTCGACGGAGAAGATCAGCGTGACGTTGACCGAGATGCCCTCGGCGATGACGGCGGTGATCGCGGGCAGCCCCGCCTGCGTGGCCGGGATCTTGATCAGCAGGTTGGGCCGGTCGACGATCTTCCACAGTTCGAT
>NZ_JAVRPS010000562.1:0-10031 GCF_032162105.1 Mycobacterium sp.
GTGGCCTTGATGCGCTGCGGGATCAACCCGAGAAAGGCCAGCGCGACATCGCGGCTGCGCAACACCGTGCCCGGGTTGGCGTGCCGGAAACCTGCAGGTGGATCATAGAACGGGTCATCGGACGGCAGCTGTGGACGGGCTCCCGGCTGAAGGTCTTCGTGCTGCGGCTGCCCGATCCATTCGGCGCCACTTGCCGGAGCCACACTGCCCAAGTTCATCCGGGCAGTATTCCTTAAGGAGGCATTAAGAATCCAGTCGACTCACCCGGGCGGGCGGAGCGCGGCGAACTCGTCGGTGACCCGGTATTGGGACTCGGTGAAGCGGTACTGCGCGGCCGGCCGGCCGCCGGCGCGACCCGACTTGGCCGTCGTTCCGGTCGGGGTGATCACGCCGCGCCTGACCAGCACGCGTTGCAGGTTGGTGGCGTCGACCTGATAGCCGAGCGCGGCCCCGTAGACATCGCGCAGCGTGGACAGCACGAATTCTCTTGGCGCCAGCGCGAATCCGATGTTGGTGTAGGACAGCTTGGCCACCAGTCGGGTGTGGGCATTGGTGATCATCGTCTTGTGGTCGAACGCCATGGGCGGCAGCGCGCTGACCGGATGCCAGCGGGTGTCCGATGGCAGCGCCGGGGTGGCGGGGGAGGGCACCAGGCCGAGGAAGGTCGATGCGATGGTGCGGGTGTTGTAGACGGAATCGGGGACTCGGTCCGGATCGCTGAACACCGCGAGCTGCTCCAGATGTGTCAACTCGCGCAGGTCCACCTTCTCGGCGAGTTGACGCCGGACTGAACTCACCATGTCCTCGTCGTGACGCAGCTGGCCGCCGGGCAGCGACCACGTGCCTCGCTGCGGATCCATGGCACGTTCCCACAGCAGCACGCTGAGCTGCGGGTTTCGCGTCGCCAGGTGTCGAACCTGGAAGACGACGGCGAGCACTTCGTGCGCAGTGCTAGTATTGGGCATGTTTTCGATCATAAGTCGAAAACCTGTCCCGATCAAAAGGAGACGGATATGACGGTGTTGGACCGCACCGAGTCACCTGGCGGCTGGGCCGCTCAGATCACGAACGGCCCCGGCGGATACGGCGGCGTCATCGCCGACGAGGAGTGGGCCGCCGAGGTTCGCAAACTGGCCAAACAGCGCAATGCGACGCTGCTCGCGCACAACTACCAACTGCCTGCCATCCAGGACATCGCCGATCACGTCGGTGACTCGCTCGCGCTGTCGCGGATCGCCGCGGAGGCACCCGAGGACACCATCGTGTTCTGCGGCGTGCACTTCATGGCCGAGACCGCCAAGATCCTGAGCCCGGAGAAGACGGTGCTGATCCCCGACCAGCGGGCAGGCTGCTCGCTGGCCGACTCGATCACCGCCGACGACCTGCGGGCGTGGAAGGACGAGTTCCCCGACGCCGTCGTCGTGTCGTACGTCAACACCACGGCAGCGGTCAAGGCGCTCACCGACATCTGCTGCACGTCGTCCAACGCGGTCGAGGTCGTGGCGTCCATTCCCGAGGACCGCGAGGTGCTGTTCTGCCCCGACCAGTTCCTCGGTGCACACGTCCGCAGGATCACGGGTCGCAAGAACGTGCAGGTGTGGGCGGGCGAATGCCACGTGCACGCCGGGATCAATGGAGACGAGCTGGCCGACCAGGCCCGCGCGCACCCGGACGCCGAACTCTTCGTGCACCCCGAATGCGGCTGCGCCACATCGGCTCTGTATCTCGCAGGCGAAGGCGCCTTCCCCGACGACCGGGTGAAGATCCTGTCCACCGGCGGCATGCTCGACGCCGCCCGCGAAACCAAGGCCCGGCAGGTTCTGGTTGCCACCGAGGTCGGCATGCTGCATCAGTTGCGCCGCGCCGCACCGGAAGTCGACTTCCGCGCCGTCAATGACCGGGCGTCCTGCAAGTACATGAAGATGATCACTCCCGCGGCACTGCTGCGCTGCCTCGTCGAAGGCGCGGACGAAGTGCACGTCGACTTGGATGTTGCAGCGGCGGCTCGTCTGAGCGTGCAGCGGATGATCGAGATCGGCCGGCCCGGCGGCGGGGAATGACTTCCGCAGCGGCTTGCGGTCAGCACACCCACTGGCAGCAGCGCGCCGACGTCGTCGTGATCGGCACCGGAGTGGCGGGTCTGGTCGCCGCGCTCGCCGCGCACCGCCGGGGTCGCAGGGTGACGGTGCTGAGCAAGGCTGCCGAGACGGCTACGTTCTACGCGCAGGGCGGCATTGCCGTCGTCCTGCCCCGCACCGAGGACACCATCGAGGCGCACGTCGCAGACACGATTGCCGCGGGCGGGGGGCTGTGCGATCCCGAGGCGGTCGGTTCGATCGTCGCCGACGGTTATACCGCGGTCGCCGAACTGGTCAGTGACGGAGCGCGTTTCGACGATTCGGCACCCGGCCAGTGGTCGCTGACCCGCGAGGGTGGCCATTCCCGCCGCCGGATCATCCATGCCGGCGGCGACGCCACCGGGGCGGAGGTGCAGCGGGCGCTGGACCGCGCCGGGGCGATGTTGGACATCCGGCGCAATCACGTTGCGCTGCAGGTGCTGCACCGTGACGGCGCGGTGACCGGGGTGCTGGTGCGCAACGACGACGGACTCGGCATCGTGCACGCCCCTTCGGTGATCCTGGCGACCGGCGGCCTCGGTCACCTGTACTCCGCGACCACCAACCCGGAGGGCTCGACCGGTGACGGCATCGCGCTGGCGCTGTGGGCCGGCGTCGCGGTCAGCGACATCGAGTTCATTCAGTTCCACCCGACGATGCTCTTCGACGGCAAGGCCGGCGGCAGGCGTCCGCTGATTACCGAGGCGATCCGCGGCGAGGGAGCGGTCCTGCTCGACGCGCGGGGTGATTCGGTCACCGCGGGCGTTCACC
Organism: Mycobacterium sp.; assembly: GCF_032162105.1. Taxonomy (GTDB): domain Bacteria; phylum Actinomycetota; class Actinomycetes; order Mycobacteriales; family Mycobacteriaceae; genus Mycobacterium. Next base: position 2,889 of record NZ_JAVRPS010000562.1, read on the forward strand.
CGATGGGTGACCTCGCCCCGCGCGACGTGGTGGCCGCGGCCATCGACGCGCGACTGTCGAGCACCGGGGACCCGTGCGTCTATCTCGACGCGCGGGACATCGCCGACTTCACCCTGCGCTTTCCCACCGTGACCGCGGCGTGCCTGGCCGCGGGCATCGATCCGACCCGCCAACTGATTCCGGTGGTTCCCGGCGCCCATTACAGCTGCGGTGGCGTCGTCACAGACATGCATGGCCGTACCGAGTTGTCCGGACTGTTCGCGGCGGGGGAGGTGGCGCGCACCGGCATGCACGGTGCCAACCGTCTGGCGTCCAACAGCCTGCTCGAAGGCCTGGTGGTGGGCCGCCGCGCGGGTGTGGCCGCCGCCCGGCACGCCGTGGATGCGGGTCCGTCCCGAGCGGCCGAACCCGACCCCGTCGATCGGGTCGCGTTGGCCCGCAACGACTTGCAACGTGCGATGAGCAGCCACGCGTCGGTGGTGCGCGATGCCGAAGGGCTCCGGTGCCTCGCCGATCTGCTGGCCGCCGCGCCCGTGCTGGCGCAGCGCAACCGCACGACGCTGGAGGACGCGGCGTTGACGGCGACGGCGGGGGTCGTGGTCGCCGCCGCGCTGGAGCGGACCGAGTCCCGCGGTTGCCACCACCGGTCCGACTACCCGGACACCGATCCCGCGATGGCGGTCAGCATCGTCGCCCGGCCGGCGGTCGTGTGCGGCTGATGGCTCTTTCCGACGAGGCCCTGGCCGAGGCCAGGGCGACGATCGCACGCGCGCTCGACGAGGATCTGCGCTTCGGGCCGGACGTGACCACCCTGGCCACCGTGCCCGCCGACGCGACCACGACGGCGGCGATGGTCACGCGCGAGCCGGGTGTGGCGGCCGGGGTGGACGTGGCTCTGCTGGTGCTCGACGAGGTACTCGGCGCCGACGGATACCGCGTGACGGGACGAGTCGAGGACGGTGCGCGCCTCGATCCCGGTGACGCGTTGTTGACGGTCGAAGCCGATACGCGCGGGCTGTTGACGGCCGAGCGGACGATGCTCAACCTGGTGTGTCATCTCAGTGGCATCGCGACGGCCACCGCCGCGTGGGTAGCCGCGGTGGAGGGCACCCACGCCAAGATCCGGGACACCCGCAAGACGCTGCCCGGTCTGCGGGCGTTGCAGAAGTACGCGGTACGGGTGGGTGGTGGTGTGAACCACCGGATGGGTCTTGGTGACGCCGCGTTGATCAAGGACAACCACGTCGCCGCAGCGGGCGGTGTGCTCGAGGCGTTGCGCGCGGTGCGCGCCGCCGCGCCGGAGCTACCCTGCGAGGTCGAGGTCGATTCGCTGGAACAACTCGACGCGGTGCTGGCCGAGAACGTCGAACTCGTTCTGCTGGACAACTTTCCGGTGTGGCAGACGCAGATCGCGGTGCAGCGCCGCGACTCTCGGGCGTCCGGCACCTTGCTGGAGTCCTCTGGTGGTCTGTCACTGGACACGGCCGCCGAATACGCAGGCACCGGTGTCGACTTCCTGGCCGTCGGCGCGCTCACCCACTCGGTGCGGGTGCTCGACGTCGGTCTGGACGTCTAGTGCGTTGCACCAATCTTCGGTACTGAGCAGCCGTTCTCGCTGAGTCGAGCAAACGAGTTTCTCTTGGCCGCCAGAGCGGGCGAGGCCGCTAGGATCAGCCCATGCCTACGTCCGATACGTCTTCAAGCCGTCATACCGGTGATTCGGGGCGGGGCGGCATCGTGTCCGTCGTGGCCGTGATCCTTGCTCTTGCCGCGCTCGGTCTGGCCGCATGGGCGGCGTTCCGACCCGCCGCGACGCCGTCAGCGCCGACCTATACGACTGCTCAGCAAGCCGACGCCAAGACGGCGATCTGCGCGGCGGCCGACCTGGTACGCAGGGGTGTTTCGCTCAACACCAACCTGCCCGTGCCGGGCGGGGAGGCCGATGTCACCGGGTCCCTCGCGGTGGCCGCCAACGCCAGAGTGTCGCTGTCGGACGGCGGGCAGTACCTGCTGGCCCGGTTGGACCCGGCGACCCCGGCCGAACTGGCCGATGCCGTCCGCCAATTCGGCAACAAGCTGATGGACATCGGGGCCGGCGCCATCGCGGGTGCGCAAAACAGCGACCCCGCCCAAGCGGCACGTCTGCGGGACGCCGACGCCGCCAATGTCAAGATTGCCGAATCCTGCAAATAGCGTGGCGCAAGGTAGCTCGGCGCTCAGTCTCGCCGGTCGAGCAGAGTGCGCGCCGCGACCTTGGCGGCGTCGAGCGCTGACCGATCGCTCGCGATGCGCGACAGGATCAGCGCCCCTTCGATGAGCGCGATCACGGCCTGTGCGGGCTGCGCGGCCTGGTCGTCGGGCCACCCATCCCCGATCAACCGGTCGGCGACGGCCGTGTACCAACCGGCGAACGCACGGGCCGAGGCATCGCGCACCTGCACGCTGGCGTGCACGGATTCGGTGGCGATGGGTTCGATCGGGCAGCCGTCGCGCTGATCACCGTCCAGACCGGCGGCCAGAATGTCGATCCACGCCGCGACGATCTCGGCGGTCGGACGTTCGGACGCGAGGACCGTGCACAGGAGTCGCGCGATATCGCCGCTAACGCCGTAGGTGGTCACGAACACCAGGTGGGCATGCAGCAGCGACCCGCTGTGGCGGGAGCGGCGAAGCTCAGGGTTTGTCACAGGTCGTCCTTACAGTCGGTGGTCATGCAGATGCGTTACCGGTATCGCATCGAACCGACGCCGGCCCAGCAGCAGATGCTGGCGCGGGTGTTCGGATGCTGCCGGGTGGTGTTTAACGACGCTTTGCGCGTCCGCGATGAGATGTATCGAGTTGGGGAGAAGCTGTCCGACAGTGAGATTCAACGTCGGGTGATCACCGCGGCCAAGACCACCGAGGCGCGCGCCTGGTTGGTCGAGGTGCCTAGTGTGGCATTAGTGCAATCGGTCAATGATTCCCGGCGAGCGTGGCGCAACTTCTTCGACTCGGCCACCGGTAAGCGTCGTGGGCGTCGCGTCGGTCGGCCGCGTATGAAGTCCCGCAAGGATCACCGGCAATCATTTCGGCTAACCCGCAACGGTTTCACCCTCCGCGACACTGGGCGGTTGTTTGTAGCCAAGGTCGGTGAGGTGCGGGTGCGCTGGTCGCGCGATCTGCCTTCGGACCCATCCTCGGTCACGATCATTCGTGAACCTGACGGGCATTTTTACGCCAGCTTCGTAGTCGATGTCGAACCGGCGCCGTTGCCTGAGGTGGCGCGTGAGGCTGGGGTGGACCTGGGCATTGCTCGGCTTGCGACCATCGCCACCAGCGACGGGCAGCGTGTTGACGTCGCCAACCCGAAGTTCTTGGGCCGTAAGTTACGAAAGTTGCGGCGGTTGGAGCGGGAGAAATCTCGCCGGCAGAAGGGATCGGCCAACAGAGACAAGACGCGGCGAGAGATCGCCAGCGCGCACAACGCGGTTGCGCGAGCACGGCGGGACTACCACCACAAGCAGGCTTTGGCGTTGGTGCGCGAGAACCAAGTGATCCACGTCGAAGACCTCAACATCGCGGGGATGGTCCGCAATCGTCGGCTGGCACGCTCGATCAGCGATGCCGGGTGGGGGCAGTTCGTGCGGATCGTCGGCGAAAAGGCCGACCGCTACGGGCGCACCGTGCACGCGGTGTCGCGCTGGTTGGCGTCGAGCAAGACCTGCTCGGACTGCGGGCACCGTCTCAACGAACTGCCACTGCAGATTCGGCAGTGGAAGTGCCCGGCTTGCCGCGCTGAACATGATCGCGACTACAACGCTGCCAAAGTCATTCTCGCTGCCGGGCGGGCAGAGAGACTAAACGTCTGTGGAACCCGTGTAAGACCGCAACTCGTTACGGCACTGGGTGTTGAAGCAGGAAGCATCCCAACAGCGACGACATGAGCCGCCACGGGAACCCTCGGCATTCATGCCGACGAGCACGTCAAAATACTTGAAAGATCACTCAGGAATACTTGAACGGTCTCTAAAGAAGGTTTGCGACGATGCGGCAATTGATGTTCGACGCTCCTGGCCGGTACGCGTGGCGCGAGGTGCCCGACTTGGAGGTCTCGACGCCGGCGCAGGCGTTGGTCCGGCCACTGGTGGTGGCGTGCTGCGATCTCGACGTCGCGGTCTCGGAGGGACTGCTGCCCATGGCGCCTGGCCATGCCGTCGGGCACGAGGGCGTGGCCGAGGTGGTCGCGGTCGGTGACGACGTCACGTCGGTAAAAGTCGGCGACCGGGTCATCGTGCCCTTCCAGATCAACTGCGGAACCTGCTCGGCCTGCCGGCGTGGCGTGACCGGTTCCTGCACGTCGCTGCCCTTGATGGCGATGTACGGCATGGCCCCGATCGCCGGGCTCGACGGCGGCGGCTTCCTGGCCGATCTGGTGTCCGTGCCCTACGCCGACGCGATGCTGATCCCGCTGCAGGACGGTGTCGACCCGGTGTCGGTCGCTTCGCTCTCCGACAAACATCCCGGACGGTTGGCGCACGGTCGGGCCCTACCGGTCGGAACTGGCAGGCCTCGATCCCGACGAGCGGCGGGTTCTCGTCGTCGGGCGGCGCTCGATCGGCCTCTACGCCGCCGCATTCGCGTCGGCGATGGGCGCGCACGTCGACTACGTCGACACCGACCCGCAACGCCTGGCCGCAGCGGAGAAGCTGGGTGCGACCGTCCACAACCGCCCGAAACCCGACAGGTCGTGGGATCCCTACCCGGTCACCGTGCACACGACGGCCGACCCCGAGTTGCTGCGGGCCACCTTGCGTGCCACCTGGCCGGACGGCGTGTGCACCGACACCGGCCTCTTCGTCCAATCGGTCGAGATGCCACTGCTGCCGATGTACACCAGGGGAGTGCGATTCGTCACCGGACGGGTGAACGCCCGCGCCGTCATCCCCGACATCCTCGAATCAATCACTGCCGGCTGCGATCTCGGGCCAGCGGTGGAGCGGGTGGTGCCATGGGACGAGGCCGACTCGGTCTGGCCGACCATGACGAGCAAGACGGTGTTCAGCCGCGCTTCGACATAACGTGGTGCGGTGAACCCGATCAGCCACCTCATCGAACGCGTGCTCAAGGCACCGCCGCCGATCACCCGCGATGTCGTCGTCCAGCGCGATCTTCGGGTACCGATGCCGGACGGGACCGTACTGCTGGCGGACAGGTGGGCGCCGCGCGCCGGGGACGCGACGTCCACCACGCTGCCCACCGCGTTGTATCGATCGCCGTACGGCCGTCGGGGAATGTTGGGCCTGATGGTGGGCCGGCTGATGGCCGAGCGCGGATTCCAGGTACTGATTCAGAGCACCCGCGGCACGTTCGGGTCCGGCGGCGTCTTCGACGCGATGCGGCAGGAGCGCGAGGACGGCTTGGCGACGTTGGACTGGATGGTCGAGCAGCCGTGGTTCGGCGGATCGATCGTGCTGATGGGCCCAAGCTACCTCGGGTACGTGCAGTGGGCGATCGCCGACCGTCTGCCGCCGCAGGTCAAGGCGATGGTTCCACAAATGACCGAGTCCGCATTGACGCTTGAGTTTCTGCGCAACGACGGCCTGTCCCTGGAGACGCCGTTTTCGTGGGGCGTCCAGACGGCCGGCCAGGAACGTCGCGGTGGGCTTCTGCGTCAACTCGTTTCCGGTCGCAGGACGGCCCGGGCGATGTCCACGCTTCCGTTGGGGCAGGCCGACGTGGCGGCAACCGGGCACCGCATCGACTACGTCCAGGACATCCTCGCCCACGACGCGGATTCGCCACGATGGGCCGGCTTCGACCACAGCCACCGGGTGGCGGAGGTCTCGGTGCCGGTCAGCTCGATCGGGGGCTGGTACGACATCTTCCTGCCTGGCCAACTGCGCGACTTTCGGACCATGCAGGACGCGGGGCGCACGGCACGCCTGACCATCGGGCCGTGGACGCACGTGGCCGTGGACCCGGTGCCGATACGGGAGTCCATCGAGTTCGCGCTCGCCCATGGGCGTGGTGAGCAGCCGCCATCTCGCGCACCGGTGCGCCTGTACGTGATGGGCGAGGAATCGTGGCGCGATTTCGAAACCTGGCCGCCGCAAGGCTATTCACCGCAGCACTACTACCTGCAACCCGACGCCGCGCTGTCCACTGAGCTGCCCGGCGAATCCGAGGCCGACCAATACCGCTACGACCCCGCCGACCCCACACCGGGAGTCGGCGGTGTAGTGATGCGCGCCCGCGGCGGTGGTCGCGTCGACAACACCAAGTTGGAGGCGCGGTCGGACGTGTTGACCTACACCAGCGCCGTACTGGGCAGCGACGTCGAGGTCATCGGCGACGTCAGCGCCGAGATCTGGTTCCGCTCGAGCCGCCCCAACGCCGACGTGTTCGTCCGCCTCTGCGACGTCCAACCCGGCGGTCGCTCGTACAACGTCTGCGACGGCCTCGTCAGCCTGTCCGGCGCGGACGAAATCGCCTGCGCCACTGTGCGGTTGTGGTCGACGGCGCACCGCTTCAAGCGCGGTCACCGCATCAGGGTGCAGGTCTCCAGCGGCGCGTTTCCGCGCTACGCGCGCAACCCAGGCACCGGCGAACCGCATGCCACGGCGACCGTCCTTCGAACCGCCGACCAGACGGTGTACCACGACGCCACGCGCCCCTCGGCGGTGATATTGCCGACGCGGACCTAAGCGGTTGCGGCGCGACGCACCAACGACAGCACCACGGCCGCCGTCGCGAACAGCCCGGAGAAGACGCGGTTGACCACCGTCTGCCGCCGCGGCGTGTGCATCCAGCGCAACAGCCGCACCGCCAACCCGGAGTACAACCCCATCACCACCAAGTCGACGACCACCATCGTCGCGCCGATCGCGAGGTACTGCGGAAGCAGCGGTGCGGTGGGCGTCACGAACTGCGGCAGCACCGCAAGGAAGAACACCAGCGCTTTCGGGTTGGTGGCGTTGACTAGGAAACCGCGGGCGACGAGCGCGGCCCGGCCACCCTCGGCGGGCGTGCCAAGCTGCTCGCGAAGGTCGCGGGTCGCCGTCCGCCATTGACGCACGGCGAGATAGAGCAGGTACGCCACCCCGACCCACTTGATGACGTTGAACACGACGATCGAGCTGGTGACGATGGCGCCGAGTCCCACGG
>NZ_JAVRPS010000563.1:0-8803 GCF_032162105.1 Mycobacterium sp.
CGTGGCGATGCTGAAGGAATACGGGCTGCCGGACGACTTCATCTGGCTGCTGAACCACCTATTCACCGTGGTGCTCGGCAGCAAGGCGCAGTTGGCCGACGGTGTCCAGCGCGCGCTGGGACGGGAACCACGGGACTTCGCCGACTACGCGCGCGCAGCCGCGGCGACGGGCGTGTGGACGACCCCACTCGAGGCCTGAGCCTCCGTCTTTACGTGCTCGTCAGCGCAAGAGCGGGTCTCGGCCGCGCCCCCGCCACGAACGGCGAGCAAGACTGGTCGACAAATCGGCCTAGCTGAGGGCCGGGATGACCTCGCGTACGAATTGCTCGATGCCCGATCGGTCGTAGGCCGCCTCGGGGAAGTTCAGGATCGCGTACTCACAGCCCAGATCGCGCATGCGACTCAGCCGTTCGACGATCTGCTCCGATGTGCCGCTGGCCGAGTCGGGCGAGGTGATGGTCGACAGCATGCCCTCGACCGCCTCCGGGTTCGCCTTGTCGATCTGCCGGGCGCGGAGCCGTTCAACGCGGTCCTTCACCTCGGCATCGGATGATCCGACCACGGCGTTGAAGTTTGCCGACCGCACGATTGCGCCGTAGTCGGTCCCCACGTCGCGGCAGTGCCCTTCCAACACCTCCGACTTGTGCCGGAAGCCTTCGGGCTCGGAGGTGAAGTTGGTGTACTGCGCGTATTTGGCAGCGATGCGCAGCGTCACCTTCTCGCCGCCGCCGGCAATCCACAGCGGGATGCCGTTCGCCTGCAACGGTTTCGGCGCCACGATCGCGCCGTCGACCTGGTAGTGCTTGCCGTCGAAGCTGACCCTGCCGTCGCGCCACGCGTCGCGCATGATCTGCACCCCCTCGTCGAGGCGGGCAAGTCGCACCCCGGCGGACGGGAAGCCGTAGCCGTAGGCGCGCCATTCGTGCTCGTACCAGCCCCCACCGATGCCCATCTGAACGCGACCGCCCGAGATGATGTCGACGGTGGCGGCCACCTTGGCCAGGTAGACCGGGTTTCGGTAGCTCATCGCCGTGCACATCTGGCCGAGCTTGATCCGCGACGTCGTCGCCGCATAGGCCGCCATCAGCGACCACGCCTCGTGGGTGGCCTCGCCGGTCGGCACCGGCACGGTGTGGAAGTGGTCGTAGACCCAGAGCGAGTCCCACGCCCCGCCGTCGGCGTAGGCCGCGAGATCGCGCATCACCCCCCACTGACTTGCGGTGGGGATGTCCACCAGATCCAATCGCCAACCCTGCGGGATGAATAGTCCGAAGCGCACGGTGCCCAACTCTAAAGCGCAGGACCACCGTAGTCGACGGCGCAGCCCAAACGGGTCGTCACCCCGGCGCCGAGTCGGGCGGAGGGCGACTGCGGAACCGGGATGGCCATCGGCCGGTTGGCTGGCCTGCCCCGAGCGGAGGTAGCGTGCCGTGCTGTGCCGCGATCATTTGCCGTGTCGGCCGAATCCCCTGGCACCGTCGATCAGGCCCACAGGGCTTTCGGAAACGAGAACTACTGGCGGGCAAGGCTCGCCGCGTTCGACACGGGGACGCCGACGCTGGACTCGTTGACCACCGACGCGGATGGCACCACGACCGCAGCGATGACACTAAGCTTCGGCAGCGACCAGCTGCCCGCACCGCTGAACCGCTTGCACGCCGGCGTGCTGCACGCACTTCACCGCGAGCGGTGGTATGCGCCCGACGACGGCAAGGTGCGCGGAGAGATCACCGTCGAGGCACTCGGCCTGCCGTTGTTCGGCGAAGGCGCGGTATGGCTGACACCGACTCCCAATGGTTCGCGGTTCGAGTGCACCGGGACCGTGCGAGTCAATGTTCCGTTGATCGGCGGCACGATTGCGCGACTCATCGCCGAACCGCTCGCCGGCGGGATCCTCGACATCCACGTGTTCACCAGCGCGTGGGTGGCCGAGAACGGCTGACCGTCGTGCCGTTTACACGATATTCACGAGGGCAAACCGACGGGTAACACGTATACCGCATCGTATACAACCGTGATGCCGGTCGGCGTCCGCGATCTCTCGACGAAGGAACCCCAGCCGTGGCCACTTCTTCCACCACGTCCTCGCCACCCACGACTCACCCGGAGTCGGCCCTCGGCGAGGAGTACGAGCACGAACCCGTTCCACTGTCGGCCCGCAAGTCACTGTTCTCGGTGTCCGCGGTGTGGGTGGGCTTCCCGATGATCATGACGTCCGCGGTGTTCGCGGGCATCATCGTCTACAACCTCGGCTTCACCACCGGGCTGCTCGCCATCCTCCTCGGCAATGCCGTGCTGATGGTCTACGTCGGGACGCTGAGCTACATCGCGGGCCGGTCGGGCAAGAACTTCGCCTTGACCGCGGCGGACACGTTCGGCGGCAAGGGGTTCCGCGTCGTGTCGGCGTTCCTGTCCACGTTGGTGATCGGTTGGTTCGCCTTCCAGACCGGCATGGTCGGTACCACGCTGAACATCTCGATGGGATGGAGCGTCGGGTGGATCACGCTGCTCGCCGGCGTGCTGTTCGTGGCGTTGACCTTCATCGGCATCCGGGCGATCTCGTGGATCGGCGTCGTGGCGTCGATCATGTTCGTGCCGCTGGGCGTCGTCGCCGTCGTCATCGCGGCACGCGAAGGCGGGATCGGCTCAGCGATGACATATCAGGGCGGCGCAGGAGCGAGTGCCATCAGCTTCGGCGTCGCGGTGACCATGGTGATCGCATGCTTCGCCGACTCGGGCACCATGACCGCTGACTTCACCCGCTGGGCGAAGGACGGCAAACAAGGTGCGCTGGCAGCGTTCGCGGCCTTCCCCATCGCCTACTTCATCGCCCAACTGGTCGGTGCCTTCGTCGTCGCCCTCGGCGCCTCGGCCGAACCGCAGAAGACCGGCGGCGACTTCCTGCACGTCCTGGTCAACAACGGCGGGGTGCTGCTGCCCCTGGGCGTGCTCTTCGTGTTCGTCAACCTTGGCAGCGTCTGTGCCCACTGCCTCTACAACGGCGCCGTCGGCTTCGGCCACATCACCGGCAGGACCATGCGCCAGCTGACCATCGTGCTCGGCATCATCGGAACCATCGCCGCCGTCGCAGGCATCTGGTCCTACTTCGAGGCCTGGCTGAACATCCTCGGTGTGCTCGTCCCGCCGATCGGCGTCATCCTCATCCTGGATCAGCTGGTCTTCGCCAATCGGCGCGCACCGGCCGCGGCCCTGTACTGGAAGCCATTCGCGGCCTGGGCAATCGGCGCCGGAGTCGCTCTGCTGACCCATTTCGAGGCGCCGCAGTTGTCCGACGCCGTCGTCGCGATGGTCATCGGCGGGCTCGCATTCGTCGCCCTGACCTACCTACCCACCGCCTCCGCCGCGGCGACCGTCGCGTCGCCGGAGCCCGCCCTGAGCGGAGAGTCCTCGTGAGCATCCATCCACCGATCACCGTCGACGCCAACCCCTACGCGTGGCCCTACGACGGCGACATTCCCGTCGGCAGGACGGCGCTGATCAACATCGACTGGCAGGTCGACTTCTGCGGCGAGGGCGGCTACGTCGACACGATGGGCTACGACCTGTCGCTGACGCGGACGCCGCTCGGACCCGCGCAGAAGGTGCTGCACGCCGCACGTCAGATCGGCCTGTTCATCCTGCACACCCGGGAAGGCCACCGACCCGACCTGTCCGACCTGCCCGCCAACAAGCGCTGGCGGTCGGCCCAGATCGGCGCCGAGATCGGGTCCCGCGGCCCGCGCGGCAGAATCCTGACCAAGGGCGAGCCGGGTTGGGAGATCGTCGACGAGATGGCGCCGCTGCCGGGTGAGCCCATCATCGACAAGCCCGGCAAGGGCAGTTTCTACGCCACCGATCTCGACCTGATCCTGCAGAGCAACGGCATCACGCACATCGTCTTCACCGGGATCACGACCGACGTGTGCGTGCACACCACGATGCGCGACGCGAACGACCGGGGCTACGAATGCCTGGTGCTGTCCGATTGCACCGGCGCCACCGACTACGCCAATCACGTTGCGGCACTGAACATGGTGACCATGCAGGGTGGCGTGTTCGGTGCACACGCCACCAGCGCGGCTCTCCTGGAGGCGTTCGACGCGATCCGTGGCCGGTCAGCCTCCACACCGGAACCGGTGTCGGCAGACGAGGTTAGCCTGGGTCCATGGCCCTATCAAAAGAAGAGCGCGAACAGTTTCTAGCCGAGCCGCACATCGCGGCGCTGGCGGTGAACGCCGGCGACAAGCGGGGACCGCTGACGGTGCCGATCTGGTACCAGTACACCCCGGGCGGTGAGCCGTGGGTGATCACGGGAACCGGTTCCCGCAAGCACCGGCTCATCGAGGCGACGGGGGAGTTCTCGCTGATGGTCGACCGCGTCGAACCAACCGTGCGCTACGTCGCGGTCGACGGGGTAGTCAGCCGTATCGAGCCCGGCACCGATGATCAACTCGTCGAGCTGACCAAGCGCTATCTGCCGCCAGAGAAGGTCGACCCCTACCTCGAGTTCGCCCGCCGCGAGCACGGCGACAGCGTGGCCATCTTCCTGAAACCGCAGCACTGGCTGTCCGCGGACCTGGGTTCCCTATAAGCGCATGTCGTCGCGACGGCGGCTGTTCCAGGTGCTCTACCGACTGGGCTTCACACCCTGGGACGGGCACCCGATGTCGACCACGCTGGCCACCCTCGTCGAGGGCGACGGCGCGGGTGCGGCGGGCACCGCACTCGACATCGGGTGCGGCACCGGTGACAACGCCATCTACCTGGCCAAGCACGGCTGGCGAGTCACCGGCGTCGACTACGTGGCCAAACCGCTGGAGGCAGCGCGCACCAAGGCCAGGGCGGCAGGCGTCACCGTCGACTTCCGGCAGGCCGACGCGACCCAACTGGAATCAGCCGGAGTCGGTGCGGATTTCACGCTGATCGTCGACAACGGGTGCCTGCACGGCATGTCCGCAGAAGACCGGGACGGCTACGTCCGGGGCGTCGGGTCCGTCATCGCCCCCGGCGGCCGGCTCCTGATCATCGCGTTCACGCCGGGTGGTTCGTTCGGAGTGCCGGGGATCTCGCCGGACGAGGTGATGCGCCGCTTCACCGACGGCTGGACCGCGATCTCGTCGGGACCCGAATCGGAGCTCTCCAAGACCGCGCAGCACTACCTGTTCCAGCGCGACGCCTGACCTGGCGGCTACCGGCCCAGCGCCGCAAGCGCCCCGGTCACCGTCGCGGCGCGAAGATCCTCGTAGGGCGTATCGGGGAACTGAAGGCAGCAGTCCTGAAGTCCCCAGAATGCGATCACCCCACGGGTGGATTGCGCCGATGTCTCTGACCAGCGCCGTCACCAATCTCAACGACAAGGGCATCCGCCTCTACGACACGATGCGGGCACCGGATTACCCGGTGCCGATCGCTTGACGACGCAGCCCTGACTGCAATCTCGCGCTATTCCGTTGCGTCGCTTGTGGAATCGGTCGTTTCCCGAAGAGTGCCGAAACTGGAACCACCCGGCCATTCGCTGGCTAGAGTGCATGCCAACTGGGGAGAGGTGTGCAATTGTCCGCGAATCGCATGTGGCTGCTGAATACCGGCCGGTCGTCCTATCACTGGTGGTTGCGATTGGTGGTTGCCGCCTTCTTGCTGTCAACCTGGGTGGCGGTCGGGCTGGCCAGCGGTATCGCCCATGCCGACGACCCGGCACCGTCAAGTGGCAGTTCGAGCTCGCAGAGCTCGGAAGACGCGCCGAAAGCCGCGAAGGCCGACCCGCCGAAAAGCTCCACGCCTGCCGACGCGCCGGACACCGGTCCCAACGAAAAGCCCGCCACTGGAAACCCCGATCGCGCTACTGATCGCGACACGACGGCCGATACCTCCAAAGAACCGTCGCCCCCCAAGGCGGACTCCAGCACGGAGGACCCAGACGAACCGGTAGCAGCCGCAGACGCCGGCGACCTGCAGGCGCCGGATGCGCGCCGTAGTCCACACCGACCCAGCTCGACCAGCGCATCGACCAGCGCATCGGCAAAGCCGGCGAAGCCAGTCTCCGGCGATCCGCAGCCCGCGGCGATCAGCGCGACGAGTAATCGCAGCATCGCTGCGCCCACCCAACAACCTTCATCGCAAGTGGCCAGCCAACAGGCGCCGGTCGCGATTGTCGCGACGGCCGCTCCCTCGGTGTCGAACAGTCAACCCCCCGCGGGCGCGTTCCGCCTGCCGGACCCCCGGCAGGTGATCGGGCTGGTAACCGACGTCGGGACAGTCGCGATGTCAGCGGTGTACACCGTCGCCGACACGGTCGCCCAGGCGTTCGGACCGCACAGCTTCTTCGGCGTGCCCTACGCACTGGCCACCGCGGTGGCGAATTCGGCCGCGGCAGTGAGCAGAACACTGATCGGGGCGCCCGATTTCGCAGGCACAGGACCGTTCCAGGTCAACTACGGGATCATCAACGGCCTGAGTTTCCTCAACCCGCAGCAGCCGCCGCCCGGCGCGAACGACGACTCGATCAACGTCACCGCCCAGCATCCGCTGCCGATCATTCTGGTCAATGGAACGATTGCCACTCAGGGGGAGAACTGGGGAGTTGGAGCGCCGGTCCTCGCCAATGCCGGGTACAAGGTCTACACGTTCAACTACGGCAACATCACGCAGAATCCCAATTTCCCGATCCAGGCCACGGACGACATCAGGCAGTCCGGCCTTCAACTCGCCGCCGAGGTGGAGAGGGTTCTCCTCGAAACGGGCGCACCCAAGGTGATCCTCATCGGCCATTCGCAGGGGGGCGGGATCCTGCCTGCGTACTACATCAACAATCTGGACGGCGCCGACAAGGTGTCGCAGCTGATCGGTATCGCCCCGAGCAATCACGGCACCGATCTCGATGGCCTGATCGGCCTGCGCAACCTACCGATCCTGGGACCGCTGGCCCTCGCCATTGCGAACTCGTTTGGTCAGGCGTTGGAACAGCAGTCGTTGGGTTCCGAATTCCAGCAGGAGGTGTACGGCAACGGCGACACCCGCCCAGGTGTCCTGTACACCACGATCGCCTCGACGCACGACGAGATCGTCACGCCGTACACCCAGCAGGCGCTCGACGGACCCAACGTGACCAACATCGTCCTACAGGATCTGTATCCGGGCCTGCCGGTCGGCCACGCCGGCGTCATCTTGAGCCCACAGGTGTGGTCCCTCGTTCTGGACGCCCTCGCGAGCAACCCGCAGGCCAATCCCCTCGCTGATCCGCTGCAGAGCGTGGACCTGGCCGCATAACAAGGCTCCCGCGACGCCGTTGTCGCGGGAGCTCTGCGTACTACTGCTAGCTGCTGAGCGAGTCCGGCGGGGTGAAGCGGTCACCGTACTTGGCGGCGAGTTCGCGCGCCCGGGCCACGAAACCTGCCGTGCCGCCAGGGTATCCGACGATGTACTGCGCCGAACCACCCGTCCACGGCGGGAAGCCTATGCCCATGATCGAGCCGATGTTGGCGTGGGCGGTGGTCGTCAGCACACCCTCATCGAGGCATTTCTGGGTCTCCAGCGCCTCGGCGAACAGCATGCGGTCGATCATGTCCTGCAGCGGCGGCTGCGAGGAGCCCGACTTGAACGTCTCGCGCAGACCCGGCCACAGCCGCGTGCGCTTGCCGTCGACGTACTCGTAGAAACCCGCACCCTTCAGCCGCGACGGGCGTTCGAGCTCGATCATCTTCTCGACGACCGCCTCGGCAGGATGCGCCTCGTAGGTGCCGCCATCGTCCTCGACTCCCTTGCGGGAGGCGACGGCGATCTTGTGCATGAGCTCGAGGTTGAGCTCGTCGGACAGCTGCAGCGGCGGCGCCGGGTAGCCGGCCTGGCTGCCCGCGTGCTCGATGCTGGCCGGCTCGACGCCCTCGCCCAGCATGGCGAGCGCCTCGTTGACGAAGGTGCCGATGACGCGGCTGGTGAAGAAGCCGCGGCTGTCGTTGACCACGATCGGGGTCTTGCCGATGGCGAGCGTGTAGTCGAACACCCTGGCCAGCGCCTCGTCGGAGGTCTTCTCACCCCGGATGATCTCCACGAGGGGCATCTTGTCGACGGGCGAGAAGAAGTGAATCCCGATGAAGTCCTCCTGCCGCTTCACGCCGGTGGCCAGACCGGTGATCGGCAGCGTCGAGGTGTTCGATCCGAGCAGCGCGTTGGGCTCGACGACGTCTTCGATCTCCTGGAACACCTTGTGCTTCAGGTCGACCGATTCGAAGACGGCCTCGATGACGAAGTCGACGCCCGCGAAGTCGGCGGCGTCGGCCGTCGGGGTGATCCTGGCGAGCAGCGCCTTGGACTTCTCCTCAGTCGTCTTGCCCCGCTCGAGTGCCTTGGCCTCCAACTTCTCGGAGTAGCCCTTGCCCTTCTCGGCGGCCTCGATGGCGACGTCCTTGAGCACCACGCCGAAACCGGCCTTGGCCGAGACGTAGGCGATGCCGGCGCCCATCATGCCCGCACCGAGCACGCCGATCTTCTTGATCGGAACCTTGCCGATGCCCTCGGGCCTGCTGCCGCCGCCGTTGATGGCCTGCAGGTCGAAGAAGAACGCCTGGATCATGTTCTTGGCGACCTGGCCGGTGACCAGCTCGGTGAAGTAGCGGCTCTCGATGCGGGTCGCGGTGTCGAAGTCGACCTGCGCACCTTCGACGGCGGCGGCCAGGATCGCCCTGGGCGCAGGCATGTTCGCACCCTTGAGCTGCTTGCGCAGCAGCGCAGGGAACGACGGCAGGATGGCCGCCAGCGCCGGGGAGGACGGGGTGCCGCCCGGCATCTTGTAACCCTTTTTGTCCCA
>NZ_JAVRPS010000564.1:0-13729 GCF_032162105.1 Mycobacterium sp.
ATGTCGAAGATCGCGGTAGGCAGGTACAGCGAGCAGCACGACCCGATTGAAATCGCGGGACGTGCTGGGAATTGGCTAAGGGACTCCGCTCCGGCGCCTGTGCGCTGCCGGCCATCGCCGCGCGGTAGGTACGTTGCGATTACCAGGGATGCGGGAGTAGCGCTGGTGGTAATCAGATGGTGGCCGTGGCTGGAATCGCCTGTTAGACATGGATGATGACGATCACATTGGCTGGAATCTTGTTGGAAGGTAACTACTCTCGGTTTGCATGACGTTGCCAAAAGAAAAGTCCGCGACCATTGAAGTGGTGACCCAGGAGATCGTCGAACTCGTCCGGGCGGAAGAGGGACCTGTCGATCTCACGGCAGATTCGACCCTCCAGGCTGCGGGGCTGGATTCGCTCAAGGTCTTGTCGCTCCTGTTCAAGATCGAGCGGCGCTACGACATCGTCCTGGCAGAGGACGACGGGGACGATCTTCGAACGGTTGGCGATCTAGCGGCCTTAGTGGCCCGCCGCATTGCGGAGCGACCGTGAGGGGCGCTCCCGCAATCCACCCGAAGCACGAGACGCTGAATGAAATGCTCGAGGCAGCGGCTCAGACCCGTGTGAGCCTGTTCTTCGTGAACCGGAAGGAGGAAGACCAGGAAGTCCCGATGGCTCGCGTACGAGAGCGCGCGCTGTCGATCGCTGCGGATCTGACTGGTCGCGGAGTGCGAAAAGGTGATCGCGTCGCGCTCGTGCTGCCGACCTGTCCGGAGTTCGTGGAGTGCTTCTTCGGCGTGCTGTGCGCGGGCGCCATCCCGGTTCCGCTGTATCCGCCCGTCCGGCTCGGAAGACTCGACGAGTATCACCGGAAGACGGCGGCCATGCTGCAGGCGGTAAACGCGGCCTTGGTCGTTACCGACGAACGCATCGCCGGTTCCTTGGTGTCGCCGTTCGGATCTCAACTCCTCGACTCGGCTGTGTGACCGCGTCCAGTCTCGGCGGCACAAACTCGGGCGAGATAGCAGTCGACGGCGACGACATCGCGTTGATCCAATTCTCGTCTGGCACGACGCACGATCCCAAGCCTGTGGCCCTCACCCATGCGAATCTGCTGTCGAACCTCTCCGCAATTGACCGTTACATCACGGACGAGGGAACGCCGAACCCGGTCGGAGTCACGTGGCTGCCGCTCTACCACGACATGGGATTGATCGGGAATCTGCTTGAGTCGTTTTACCTTCCAGCTCCGCTCGTCCTCCTTCCGCCGGAGCTGTTCGTCGCGGTACCGGCTGCGTGGCTTCGCGCCATCTCACGACACCACGGCACGATCTCGGCGGCGCCAAACTTCGCTTTCGGCTTGTGCCTGAAGCGTATCCGCGACGAGGAGCTCGAGTGCGTCGACCTGTCGTCATGGAGCCTCTCGCTCAATGGAGCGGAGGCGATCAGCGCAGCGGTGCAGCGGCGATTCAATGAGCGTTTCGCGCGCTGGGGATTCCGGCCGTCGTCGCTCACACCCGTCTACGGGATGTCGGAGGCCTCACTGGCCGTGACGTTCAAGCCGGCAGGTAACTCGTTCAGCACCCTTGGGGTGGACGGTGACAAGTTGGCGGTGGAAGGCGTCGTCGAGCCGGGAACCAAAGAGCTGGTGAGCGTCGGC
Source organism: Mycobacterium sp. (assembly GCF_032162105.1). Taxonomy (GTDB): domain Bacteria; phylum Actinomycetota; class Actinomycetes; order Mycobacteriales; family Mycobacteriaceae; genus Mycobacterium. The sequence continues at coordinate 1,644 of NZ_JAVRPS010000564.1, forward strand.
CGTCCGCTGGCGGGCGTGGAGGTCGAGATTCGCGATGACGACGGGGTGCCGTTGCGTCCTGGCTGCGTCGGTCACGTCTTCGTTCGTGGGCCCAGCGTCATGGTGGGCTACTTCGCCCGGACTGACCTGACGGAGCAGGTGCTCCACGACGGCTGGCTTCAGTCGGGCGACCTCGGGTTCACACACGACGGCGAGCTCTTCTTGTGCGGGCGGCACAAGGACATCGTGATCGTGCGCGGTGCCAACCACGCACCCGAAGAGTTCGAGGCAGCGTTGGACGGTCTGGCGGGCGTGCGTACCGGTTGCGCGGTCGCCGTTGGATTCGTTCCTGCGGGCGAGGATGACGAAGCGCTCGCAATGCTCGTAGAGACGAACTCCGGCGCCTCCCTGACGCTCGCGGACGAAGTGGCGGCGCGCGTCGAGGAGCGCACGCGCATACGGCCGGCGCATGTGGAGTTGGTGGCACCAGGCACGCTGCCCCGGACGTCCAGCGGAAAGCTCCGACGACGCGAGGCGCGCGCCCAATGGATGGCAGGCACACTCACCCCGCCAAGAAGGGTTTCGGCCGTGAGGCTATTCGCCGAGGCGGCCAACGGAGAACTCCTCCATGCGCGCGCGAAGTTCGCACGCCAGAAAGCGCCGAAGAAGCCGTCGGTCGGAAAGCGATAACGGGAGATAGCCATGATTCGAACAGACACCATTGACGCACCCTCCATACGGCACCTGCCTGCTAGCGCCTCTGTGCGCCTGCGGCCGACGCTGCTGGGCCTCTCGTCGGCGTATCCGCCGTATGAGATCACCCAGCAGGAGACCTGGGAGCGCTTGTTTCAACGCATGTCCGCATCAGTTCCGTTCGCGCAACGAATGATTGAGTCGACAGGAGTACAGAAGCGTCACATCATTTGGGATCCGGATACGCTGCCGGAAGTCTTTGCCATGCTCACGGGCGACCGGATGGCAGCGCATGGTGAGGCGGTCACAGATGTGGCCTCGCGTTCGGTCAAGCAGGCGATCGAGGGGTTCGACAAACGTCGTGTCGGCAGCTTCGTCATGGCCTGCTCGACCGGATACGTCAATCCCGGGCCCGATCTCCTACTTGCGAAAGCGCTCGGCCTGAGATCGGATCTGCGGCGCACCTTCATCGGCCACATGGGTTGCTATGCGGCGCTCAACGTCATCAAGGTCGCGATGGACAGCGTGGCGGCGAGACCTGAGGAGCTGGTGATCTGCAACTGCACCGAACTGAGTTCAGCCCACGTCCGCGATAGCCCGATGCCCGGCGAGGATCCGACGGAATCACTCATCACGCAGGCGCTCTTCGGCGACGCCAGCGTGTCGATGTTGATGGGATCGGCGCCCGATGGCGCCGGCATCCAGTTCCTGCACACGCACACCGAGCAGCTGTATGACCAGCACACGATGATGAGTTTGAACATCGGAAACCAGTCGTTCTGGATGACGCTGGCCGCCGGAGTGCCTGCGGTGCTCCAGGAGAACATCGAGGGCTTTCTCGTCAAGCTCCTTGAACCGCTGGGCCTGTCGGCTCACGACATCAGCCACTGGGGAATTCATCCCGGTGGTCCGAAGATCGTACGGATGCTGGGAAAACAGTTGGCGTTGAAGCCGGCGCAATTGCGGGCGAGCTGGGACGTCCTCGCGAACGCTGGGAACTGCGCCTCAGCCACGGTGCTACTGGTGCTCGAAAACATCCTGCGAGTTGACAAGCCCCGCCAGGGAGAGCACGGGGTGCTGTTGACGTTCGGGCCGGGGCTCACCATCGAGGGCGCTGTTCTTCGGTTCTGAAGCAGATCGATCCCCGGCCGCGGGTGACCTCGCCATGGCGAGGCTGTGGTGGCCGCCTGAATTCAGCGCGCACGGCACGTCGGCAGTCATCGTCCGACGTCCGGTGCCGCTAGCGGCGTCCGGCGTGGGGCGAGAGGGTTGAAGGTGTTGTAAACCGTTGCGTGCAGTCCCTTGAAATCCATTGGGATGCAATATGCGGGGGTGTTCTTCTGGAAGCGCCGTCCCTCCACGAGCGGTCCGGCGTCCACCGTGTCGTATCCGAGCTCGTCGAGTAGCTCGGCGACAACTTTCTTTGCAACATCGTCGTCACCGGCGATGGGGAGCGCCCTCCGCCCGGGCCAACCCGAGGGAAGTCCGTCGCTCTCGATATCGACCGCCGTGATCGCGTTAAACGCTTTGATGATTGTCGATTTCGGCAGATGTCGGCCAACCAGTTCGCTCGTCGTAATCTCGTCCCGGTCCAACTCATCGATATGGCCGTCACGCTCGGGATGGTAATTCGTGGCGTCGAGGACGATCCTTCCTTTCAGCTGGGCGACGGGAACTGTGTGGTAGGCCTTCAGCGGGATCGCGAGCAGCACAATGTCGCCGAACACTGCGGCCTCTGCGGGAGTACCGGCCTTGCAGCCGATGGGGTCGACGAAGCTGGACAACGTATCGGGGCCGCGCGCATTGGAGACCATCACGTCGTGGCCCTGCCGGGTTGCAACGGCAGCTACTGCACCTGCGAGAGAGCCGGCTCCGATAATTCCAATCTGCATGTCGATGCCCTTCGTCAATTGGCGAGCGGATCTCTGCTCGACGTCGCAACCACGGTCCGTGGCCGGTTAGTGTGCGCTAACCGGGGCGGTTGGCGACGACGATCTGGCGGCCCCAAAGCTGCTGCTTGTGAATCCGCAGCTGGATACTCGGGTCGGCGTAACGGGCCAGTGCGCGCATCGCCGAGGAGCTATAGGCCCGCAGCGAGACGAGACGGGCTTCGTGGGCAAATGGGTGGACGACGGTCAGCGGCAGGAACGCCGCCAGCGTTGCGAGGTGCGGAATCGACGGCGGCCGTGGCAGGTCGATGATGAGCAGCTTGTCCGCGACCCGGGTGCCCTCGGCGAAGACCCATGAGGCCAGCGACGGCGGTAAGTGGTGAAAGGACTGGGCGAAGACCACCAGATCGAAGTATCCGTCAGCGGCGCCGATTGCAGTGGCGTCCATGACGCGTACCGTCGCTCGGGGGTGGCGGCCCAGATCGCCGGCCGCGATGTGAGCCACCGAGGTGGGATCGATATCGGTGATGGTGACGTGCGCGCTGGGATGGATCTCAAGCAGCTTCCGTGACAGCCCGCCGTGGCCGGAGCCCAGTTCCAGAATCGTCGGATCGACGACATCGGCAACCTCATCGAGCGCCAGCCGGGCGAACTTCTCATGGTCCTTGAACAGGTTGCCAAGACGTTCCAGGGCACGCACGACCTGGCGCTTGACCCGATCGTCGACGTCGTCGCGGTCCAGGTATTCCAGGCGGTTGGTCTGTAGTCGACGGTCCAGCCAGGACGCATCAGGCCCGCCGCGCGGCATCCGATCAATGTCGATGGCAGCCGGGTCAGTGAGCATCTGAATTCTCCGATCTGACGGGCCGGGTCGCATCATGAACATCAAGATCACGGGACGTCTACTTGCCACCATCCCGGTTTAGCGGTGCCATGTCGGCACCACTGACGCCCATCAGCTCCCCCAGCTGGCTGGAATCACCGCTTACCTACTAGCTGCAAATGCCCAGCGTCCTGCCAGTGGAGCAGGAGGGCGGCCCAACGTACCGCCTGCCGAATAGTGCAGCTAGTTCTACGGTGAAATGTGAAGCGTTGCCACGAATTCGAGGAACAACCCCTCGTCACGAGGTGAGGCGACCGACGAAACAGAGATCAGGTCTAGGCCGATGCACGGTGCGGCTCCGTCTGAAGTGAAACCGTGAGCGTGCGGTTATGACGCAGAAGTCGTCACGGCAGCCCGACGGGATACCGGTCGAGGCTTCTGCAAGTGGCACTCCCCTTGAAGAAGTAGGGCAGGCGTCGATGCGCGCACGTTTGCTGGCAATATTATTGAGCCCGACTGCCCCGCCTGTCGGACTGGGGCTCGTGGTCGCCGTAGTGCTCATGGTGGCGGAGACCCTGCTGCTGTATCCGCTCAAGCAGATCGCCCCGGCGAACTCCCTGGGTGTGGTCTATCTGCTCGGCGTCGTGGTGGTAGCGATTGGTTGGGGGTTCTGGCTGGCGGTAGCGACGTCGGTCGTCAGCGCCCTGGCCTTCGGCTGGTTCCATATGGCGCCTGACTGGGGGTTCACCCCGAGCCAGGGCGGAGACGGGGTGGCACTTGCTGCCTTCCTCGTCGTTGCGCTGTTGGCCAGCACGCTGGCGGATGTGGCCCGATCGCGCGCCGCAGAGGCAGATCAGCGCCGCAAGGAGGCCGACCTCGCGGCCGAGTTGTCCCGGCTGATGTTGTACACGCGCGACCTGGGCTCCGCGCTGGATCAGGCCGCCAAACGGCTGGCTCAGGTGCTGGGGCTGGCATTTGCGGAGCTGAAGCTCGATGCGATTTCGCCCGACGAGCGCCATTTCGCGATCCCGTTGCGCGACGGTGCCACCACGCTGGGCACGCTGCTGGTGCCCGCCGGTCTGCCCAAGCCGATGCAGCAGCGTCTGCGCCAGCGGGTGGTGCCGCCCCTGGAACTGCTGCTTGGCGCGGCACGCGACCACGAAGAAATACACCACGCGCTGGAGGCCAGCCGAAAGGAGCTGGAGCGGTTCTTCGATCTGTCGTCCGACCTGCTTGGTATCGGGCGCCGGCCCGCGCATTGGAAGCGCGTGAATCAAGCCTTCGAGGGAACGTTCGGGCATCCGAGCGAGGAGCTGCTGTCGCGGTCGTTTCTCGACTTCGTCCATCCCGCCGATTTGAGTCCCGTGTGCGAGGTGCTCGACGAGCTAGAAACTGGCCAGGGGTTCACGCAGTTTGAGCACCGCATCATCAGCAGCGATGGCTCCGTGCGCTGGCTGGAGTGGAACGTCGTAGCCGATCACGGCCTGCTGTACGTGGCTGGTCGCGACGTGACCGAGCGCCGGGCCGCGCAGGACGAACTGCGCGTGCTCGCAGAGCAGCAGGCCGCGCTGCGACGGGTAGCGACACTGGTGGCCCGCGGGGTCGCGCCGTCTGAGGTCTTCTCTGCGGTGGCAACGGAGTTGGCCCGGTGCCTCGGGGTGCATTACTCAGCGCTGTGGCGCTACCAGTCCGACGGGACGGCCACGCTACTCGCGGCCCTCAACGAGGATCCCGGGTTGACGAAGATGCCTGTCGGTGCCCGGATTTCACTCGAGGGCGACAGCATCTCGGCGATGGTGTTGCGCACCGGCCGCGCCGCTCGAATCGACAGCTTCGAGAGTGCTCCCGGTTCTGCCGCTGCGCGTTTCCGCGAGCTGGGCCTGCGCGTGGCGGTGGGTGCGCCCATCGTGGTCGGCGGCCGGGTGTGGGGGGCGGCCGTCGTCGGCTCGTCACGACCCGAACCCCTGCCGTCTGACACCGAGGCGCGGGTGGGGGACTTTGCGGATTTGGTCGCGACCGCGATTGCCAACGCCCAGGCCCACGCCGAACTCACCGCGTCTCGGGCCCGGATCGTTGCGGCCGGCGACGATGCGCGGCGTCGTTTCGAACGCGATCTGCACGACGGCGCCCAGCAGCGGCTGGTATCGCTGGGGCTCGAGCTGCGTGCGGCGGAGGCTTCGGTGCCACTGGAACTGCAGCCGCTCAGGAAGCAGATTTCTGACATCGTCGATGGTCTGGTGGGCGTGTCGAAGGACGTGCAAGAAATCTCGCGGGGGATTCACCCGGCCGTCCTGTCCAAGGGTGGGCTCGGGCCGGCGCTCAAGGTGCTGGCCCGCCGCTCCGCCGTGCCGGTCGTGCTCGACCTCGCCGTCGACCGACGGCTGCCCGAGTCCGCCGAAGTGGCAACCTACTACGTCGTCGCCGAAGCACTCACCAACGTGGCCAAACACGCACGGGCGTCCGAGGTCGACGTGCGCATCGAAGCCGACAATGCAAGCCTGCACCTTTCGATTGAGGACGATGGAGTCGGGGGAGCCAACGCAAGCAGTGGTTCCGGACTCACCGGCCTGATGGACCGCGTCGAGGCACTCGGCGGCACGATGGAGATCTCTAGTCAACCCGGAAACGGGACAGCACTGCGCGTCAACATTCCCTTGTAAGCCGGATGACAGACGAGCTACGAGACCGGATCGGCGTTCTGGCCTTCAGTGTGTGCCAGACACTGTGTTGAGGTTTGGATCACAATGTCGGCCTTGATTATTGGGATTCGATCGAAGAACCGCCGTTTCGGCATCATTCGGCGATTCGACAGCCCAAGCCGGCGTTTCCGTTGGTCCAGGGCGCTTCCCGACGGCTCGCCTGACGGCAGCGGAGATCTCGCCTTCCTGCCTGCCTATATGTCGCCCAGACATGCTCAGGCACGAGGTATCCGACGCGGCCGTGTGCCGAAGATGCACTGGGCGAGGGAATTACCCGCGGCATTACTCCTCCGGGGTGCTACTTCCCGGAGTGGCGAGCCCAGCCTTGGTGGTCGAGACAATACAGTGGTGGGTCATCTTTCCCAGATGAGGAGATCTTGGACTCCGTTGTTGTACGCGACCCTGGCGGGTGCTTGGCCGGTGACGTCGAAGTAGATCTTGCCGCTGGATTTGCCGCCTTGGGCGATCGTGGCCCCGCTAATGCCGACAGGTGTGAAGGCTTGCCAGAGGACTTGGTAGTTTTGGCCGTTGTCGGCGCGGGCGTTGAGGGCGGGGATGAGAGGGGTCACGCTGCCCCGGACGGCTTTGACGGTGGCCGTTGCCTGCCAGAGTTTGCCGGCCAGCGGGTAGTCGGGGACGGTGTCGCGACTGGGTTCGAGGTCGCTGACGGTCCAAGCGGTGACGACGGCACCATCGGCGTCGTAAAGCCGTTCATACGCACCGAATTTGCCGACGGTGGAATGGGCGGATGCGGTTGGTGCGCTGCCGATGCCGATGGCTGCTGTTGCCACGACTGCTCCTGCCGACAGTACGGTCTTGGTGATCTTCACGGTTCGCTCCTCACGTTTGAGCGATGGCTTCCTTGAAACACACGGTAGGACTATCTCCCGGTATCGCCAGGACGGTCGTCGGTCCGCCTCGATGCCCGGCGGCATGACGCTGGGCATTTGCAGTCAGCGGGTAGGCAGAGACTCCAGCTGGCGGGGAGCGTTGATGGCCGTCTGCCGTAGCGACATGGGCCCGCCGCAGCGCCACTGTGGCAAGTGCATCGTCGCACCGCGGCGGCGAGGAGTCACCACGCCACGGACCGCAGTATCCATAGCTGGTTCAAAGATGTAGTCGTCAAGGATGATTGGCCTGAATGGCAGACAACCAGTCTCCGAGCGTTCGGCTCGAGCGGCATCACGGTCGGCCGTTCGGGCGACGTACGCTGCTGCGTGGTGCAGGTGTTGTCGGTGCCTCTCTCGCCGCTCCGACGCTGGCCGGATGTGGCTACCACGACGACGCGTTGACGTTCTTCTTCCAAGCCAATCCGGAAGAGGCAGACGTGCGAATGCGGGTCGTCGACGAGTTTCAGCGCAGACACCCCGGCATCAAGGTGCGCACGGTGCGGTCCGGGGGCGACCCGATGCAGCAGATCTTCACCTATTGCGCGGGCGGGAAATGCCCGGATGTGTTGATGGTCTGGGAGCTGACTTACGCCGGACTGGCTGATCGGGGTGTGCTGCTCGATCTGAACACGATCCTGGCTCAGGACCCGACCTACGCCGCGGCGCTGAAATCCGACAGCGTCCCGGCGCTGTACGACACGTTCGAGTTCAAGGGGGGCCAATACGCGTTTCCCGAACAATGGTCGGGGAACTTTCTCTATTTCAACAAGACGCTGTTCGACGATGCGAACGTGACACCACCCGGCCGTTGGGAGGATGCCTGGAGTTTCGCCGAGTTCCTCGATTCCGCCAAGGCGCTCACCAAGCGTGACTCGTCCAGCAAGGTCACGCAGTGGGGATTCGTCGACACATGGGTGCCCTATTACTCTGCGGGTCTGTTCGGAATGAACAATGGCGCCAGCTGGTCGAGTCCATGGAACAACCCGGGGCGCATGAATTTCGATGACGACGCGTTCATCGAGGGTGTCCAGTTCTACGCGGACCTGGCCAACAAGTACCAGGTGGCGCCGAAGGTGCCTGATCAGCAATCGATGTCCGCGACGGACCTCTTTGCGCGGGGCCGGGCCGCGATGGCCATGGGCGGGCACTGGCGATACAGCACACTCTCCGAGACCAGCGGCCTGGATTTCGACGTCACCGTATTGCCTGTCGGCCCGAAGGGACACGGCGCGTGGTCGGACGTCGGAACGACGGGGCTCGCCATCTCCGCCCGCAGCCCCCGCAAGGACGCGGCATGCGAGTTCGTGAAGTTCGTGACCGGTCCCGTCGGGCAGGCCGTGGTCGCCGAATCCGGCCTATTCGTACCTGCATTGAAGTCCGCAATGAACTCGGCGGGATTCGCCAAAGCTCACACCCGGGTGCGCAACCTCGATGTCCTCACGGGCGGACCGGCCCGCTCGAGGCACTTGCCGGTCACTCCGGCGTGGGAAAGGGTCGATGGCCTCATGGATCGCAACTTCGGCCCCGTGCTGCGGGGTGTCCAATCGGCGACCTCGTTCAAGACCGACCTCGCTGCCGACGTCGACAAGCTGTTGCGCAACCAATGACTGTCCGCGAGAAGGCTCCAGCGCCGACCGAGCCCCCGCGGACGGTGAATCGTTCGGTCCTGGCGAGGCGACAAGCCACGGCGGGGCGAATCTTCATCGCGCCGAACATGCTCGCGGTGGCCGTGTTCATGGTGTTCCCACTGGGATTCTCGCTGTACATGGCCTTTCAGAAGTGGGACCTGTTCACTCCGGCGAAGTTCGTTGGGTGGGCGAACTTTCATCGGCTCTTCACCGGGGACCCGCTCTTCGCCATCGCGTTGCGCAACACCGTGGTTCTCACCGTCGGGACGACGGTGCCGACAGTTGTCATCAGCCTCATCGTTGCTGCCGCGTTGAACCGGAAAATCAAGGGGATCAGCCTGTTTCGGACCATTCTGTTCCTGCCGCTGGCTGTCTCATCCGTGGTCATGGCCGTGGTTTGGCGGTTCATCTTCGACACCAACAACGGCCTGTTCAACATCATGCTCGGCTGGATCGGGATCGGACCGGTGCCCTGGTTGGTCGACCCGAAGTGGGCGATGGTCTCACTGTGCCTGGTCAGCATCTGGAAAAGCGTCCCGTTCGCCACCGTCATCCTGCTCGCCGCCATGCAAGGCGTGCCCGAGGACCTCGACGAAGCGGCGAAGATAGACGGCGCCGGCGGAACACGACGATTCTTCTCCATCACCGTGCCGTTGATCCGAAGCGCGCTGTCGTTCGTCGTCGTCATCTCGATCATCAACTCGTTCCAGGCATTCGACCAAGTCTACGTCCTCACCGGCGCTCACGGCGGCCCGGAAACCAGCACATACGTCCTCGGAATCATGTTGATCCAGAACGCATTTGCCTTCACCGACGTCGGATACGCGTCTGCGCTCGCCTGGGTGATGTTCGCGATCCTGCTGGTGATCACAGTGCTGCAGCTGCGTTTCTCGCGCAGGAATGCGTTGGAGCAATGATGTCGAGTCTGACCGACCGGGTGATCAAACTCGGCGTCCTTCGCGCCATCGCCCTGTACACCGCGCTCATCGTCATGGCATGGTGCGCCATCTTTCCGATCCTGTGGGCACTGTCGGGCTCGCTGAAGAGGCAGCCCGAGGTCACCGCGCCGGTACTGTTTCCACGGCATCCGCAGTGGTCGAACTATGGCGACGTGTTCGCGCTGATGCCGTTCTGGCGGATGTTTCTCAACACCGTGTTCTACGCCGGATGCGTTACTGGTGGACAGGTGTTCTTCTGCTCACTGGCCGGATATGCGTTCGCCCGCTTGAGATTCAAGGGCCGTGACGTGTTATTCGTCGCCTATCTGGGCACCCTGCTGGTGCCGGTGACGGTCACCGTCATCCCACAGTTCATTCTCATGCGGATCTTCGGCTGGACGGACACACCGTGGTCGATGATCGTGCCCGGACTGTTCGGCAGCGCCTTCGGCACGTATCTGATGCGGCAGTTCTTCCGCACCCTCCCCAAGGATCTCGAGGAGGCCGCCATACTCGACGGCTGCTCGCCGTGGCAAGTGTATTGGCGGGTGCTGCTGCCGCACACCAGGCCGGCAGTCATGGTGCTCGCAGTGCTCACTTGGATGAATGTGTGGAATGACTTCCTGTGGCCATTGCTGATGATCCAGCGCAACAGCATCGCCCCGCTCACCCTGGGCCTGGTGCATCTACAGGGGGAGTACGCCTCCAAGTGGCCGGTGCTGATGGCCGCGTCCATGCTGATCCTGCTGCCGCTGGTGATCATTTACGCCGTCGCTCAACGAGCCTTCATCCGCGGCATCGCCCTGTCGGGCTTTGGCGGCCGGTAAGCGTGACGGCGCAATGATTCGAGAGAGGCAGAACCCTTCATGGCATCAGTAGCATTCGAGAAGGCGAGCAGGCGATACCCGGGCGCGGATCGGCCCGCGCTCGACCGGCTCGACCTGACCGTCGGCGATGGCGAATTTCTGGTCCTGGTAGGGCCTTCCGGCTGTGGGAAGTCCACGTCGCTGCGCATGCTGGCAGGCCTCGAGGCAGTCGACGATGGCATTATTCGGATCGGCTCACGCGATGTCACCGACGTCGATCCCAAGGATCGCGATGTCGCCATGGTGTTCCAGAACTTCGCGCTGTACCCGCACATGACGGTGGCACAGAACATGGGCTTCGCGCTGAAGGTCGCCAAGATCCCCAAGGCCGACATCCGCGAGCGCGTCCTCCACGCCGCCCGGCTGCTCCACCTCGAGCCCTACCTCGACCGCAGACCCAAGGACCTTTCCGGCGGAGAGCGTCAGCGCGTGGCAATGGGCCGGGCCATCGTCCGCCGCCCTCAGGTGTTCCTAATGGATGAGCCCTTGTCCAACCTCGACGCGAAACTGCGGGTACAGACCCGCATTCAAATCGCTACGCTGCAGCGCCAACTCGCCACCACCACCGTCTACGTCACCCACGACCAAGTCGAAGCCATGACCATGGGCGACCGCGTCGCCGTACTGCGCGACGGCGTCCTACAACAATGCGCTGCCCCGCGCGAGCTCTACCGCGACCCGGTCAATATCTTCGTCGGCGGGTTCATGGGCTCGCCCGCGATGAATCTCGTCACCCTGCCGATTCTCAACGGAGCGGTCTCATTTGGCGATTGGATCATCCCTGTCCCGCGCGAGGTCGCGGACACCGCCGCCGAAGTGGTCGTCGGCATTCGGCCCGAGCACTTCGACGTCGACAGTCTCGGCGTCGAAATCGAAGTCGACGTCGTGGAAGACCTCGGCTCCGACGCCTACATCTACGGCCGCGTGGTTGCCACCCCCGACAATACGACAGCCGGCAAACCCATCATCGCCCGCGTCGATTGGCGCAGCCCACCCGAACGCGGCACCCGCACCCACCTCCGCCCGAGCCCCGGCCACATCTATTTCTTCGCCAATGACCCGACCGGCAGCCGCCTGAGATAACAGACGATCGGTTCCAATCGCAGCAGCGCCGCCGGCTGCTGACAGGTATGCACGGATTCCAACTGGTCGGGCGGCCTGGGTGGGTGGCAGCGGTAGCGCAACGAGCGCGTGATTGGTTGAGTCGACGTTCCCACCCGACCTGCTGGTGTGGATCCAGGGTGGGATGGTCCAGCGCAACGCCGGGCAGCGCAGCTACGGGACAGGTAATAGTCAAAGGATGGATGGTCTGTTGTGAACAATGAAGTGAGTGCCGGCGAGTGGACCTTGGATGCCACGGCGACGGCGATCGGTTTCCAGGCGAAGGCGGCCTTCGGCATGAAGGTCAATGGCCGGTTCAACCAGTACGACAGTGCGATCACGGTGGGTCCCTCGGTAGCCGAATCCGCGATCTCAGTCATCATATTGACCGAGAGCGTGGATACCGGCATCAAGATGCGCGACGCGCATCTCAAGGCAGACAACGTGTTTGCGACGGTGCGGTTTCCAACCCTGGAGTTCCGCAGCACGGCCATCGTTGAAGCGCCAACCGGACTCACCGTGACCGGCACCCTGCGCATCCGCGACATCACCCAATCGGTCACCTTCGACGCGACACGGT
>NZ_JAVRPS010000565.1:0-4648 GCF_032162105.1 Mycobacterium sp.
CCGCCGATGACCACCGCGGTGATCGTCTCGAGATTGGCGTTCTGGTACGCGTTCGGGTCGGCGTTCGGGATTCGACCGAGGGCGGCCCATGCGGCGATGGCTGCGATTACCCCCGTCACGATGTATACGGACAACAGCACCCGCCCGGACTTGATGCCCGACAGATTTGACGCCTGTGGGTTACCACCGACGGCGTAAATGTGCTTACCCCAACCGGTTTGGGACAGCGCATACCACGTCACGAGATAGACCAGGAGCATCGCGACCACACCGAACGTGGTCGAGAACGACCCGAGGCGAAAGGACGTACCCAGGAAGGTCAGCAGCCCGTCCTCCACGCGGTAGGTCTCCGAGCCCGCGAGCAGGCGGGTGGCCGCCTGTATAGCGGTGAACGTTCCCAGCGTCACGATGAACGGTGGCAATCGCAGACTGGTGACGAGCCCGCCGTTGATCGCGCCGAACGCCACGCACACCACGAGCGTCGAGCCGAGCGCCACCATCGGCCCGTTGGCGCCCGCACTCTGCGCCATCACGATGGTGCCGAAGACGGCGACCGCGCCGATCGAGAGATCGATGCCAGAGGTGAGGATGATCAGCGTCTGGCCGACGGCGAGAATGCCGACCACCACCGACTGTTGCAGGATCAGCGACACGTTCTGCGGATTGAGGAACGAATCCGCGATCGAACTGAAGATGATGATGGCGATGACGAGTGCCGCCAGCGGACCGAGCAACGGCTCACGCAGGACGTTCCCGACGTTGAGCCGGCTCGCTACCGATGGCCTCGCTGTCGCAGGAGCGTCAGTGGTCATGAACTAGCTGTGCCCCAGCAGTTCTTTTCGCCCCAGGCGGTGTCCTGTGACTGGAGTCCGGGAAAGGGCTTGTCGGTGACGAGCTGCGAGCCGGTGTCGTTGAATCCGCTGGGCTTGGTTCCGTCCTTGGCGAACTTGACCACGGCCTGCACCCCTTGCTCGGCCATCTTCGCCGGGAACTGCAACACCGTCGCGCCGATCTTCCCTGCCTTCACATCCGCGATGCCCGTGCAGCTTCCGTCGATCGAACCGATGGTGATCTGGGCTGCGCGGTTGGCGGACTGGATGGCCTGGTAGGCACCGGCGGCTGCCGGCTCGTTGATGGTGTACAGCGCGTTGATACCTGGAGCGCGCTGGAGGATGTTCTCCATGGCGGTCTGCGCCTTGGTCTGGTCGCCGTTGGTGTTCTCCTGGCCGACGATCTCCGGCGAGTTGTTCGTGATACCGAAGCCCTCGAGGAATCCGTCATGACGGAACGTGTCGACGGTGCCACCCGGGGTGCCGTCGAGCATCACGACCTGGGGCGCCGCGTTACCGAGCGCGGCCTTCACCCACTTGCCCTGGCTGACGCCCGCGGCCTTGTTGTCGGTGGCGAAGGTGGCGTCGACAGCATCTTCGGGGTCGGTGGCGGTGTCGAGGGCAATGACGATGACGCCGGCGTCGCGCGCCTTCTTGATCGAGTCAAGCACGCCGGTGGAGGAGTTCGGGGTGATCAGGATGCCCTTCACGCCTTGGCCGACCATGTTCTCGATGGCCGAGACCTGGCCCTCGTTGTCACCGTCGAAGGCACCCGCCAGCGCGATCAGCTTCGCGCCGTCTTTGTCGGCCTGCGCCTGGGCGGCCTCACGCAACTTGACGAAGTATGGATTCGAATCGGTCTTGGTGATCAGTCCGACCTTGACGCTGTCCGAATTCGATCCGCCGCAGGCGGTCAGACCGAGAACCAGCGAGCCTGCCATGAGAACCGTCCCGACCACGTGCATGTTTCTGTTGCGCTTTCCGAACATGTGGACTCCCTTGTCCCCGATGCGACGCCGATCGCGCCGCGTGTTCTGCAGGAGCCTAGGACCTAGGCAAGCGCTTGCGCATGCGCTTTCGCGAAATGGCTTCCGCCGATTTCAGCCCATGTGGCTTCCGCGACGATCACCGACGGCGTAGGTCCAGCAGTCCCCATGAGGCGCGAACTCTGCGCGCGCTGCCGCACGTCTCCCGCTTGCGTAACATCGTCGGGGACGATCGCGGCACGCGGGTGATGGAAGGCGAGGTGGTCTTGATCGACACCAACGGACGGCCGCTTCGAGTGCTTGTCGGCCTGATGATCCGTGCGTTCGTCGCAACTCTCATCGCTACTTGGGCACTGGTGGGCACCGCAGCCGCGCCCGCGCTCGCGCAACCGTGCCCCGACGTCGAGGTGGTGTTCGCCCGCGGCACCGACGAGCCACCCGGCGTCGGCGGGATCGGGCAGGGCTTCGTTGATGCGTTGCGCTCGAAGACTGGTGCGAAGTCGGTCGACGCGTACGCCGTCAACTACGCCGCCAGCGACGACTTTGGCGATCCTCTGCAGTTCGCCCTGAGCGTCATCGACGGCATCAGGGATGCGAGCAACCACATCCAGTCAACGATCGCGGACTGTCCTAACGCCAGGATTGTGCTGGGCGGGTTCTCGCAGGGCGCGGCGGTTGCGGGCTTTGTCACCTCGCCCGACGTGCCCCCGGGAGTTCCTGCCGCGTTCGTACCCCCACCCATGCCGCCCGAGGTAGCCGACCACGTGGCCGCAGTGACCTTGTTCGGCAAACCGTCGAATCAGTTTCTGAGCGACTCCGGCGCCCCGCAGATCACCATTGGCCCGCTCTACGTCCCGAAGACCATCGACCTGTGCGCACCGGGCGACACGATCTGCAATGGCGCTCCCCCTGGACCACCCACCGCCGCTCACGGCTCCTATGTCGCAAACGGTATGGCGGCGCAAGCGGCGAGCTTCGTGGCCGGCCGACTGTAGCCGCTCCGTCCCCGGCTATCTGGATACGATGAACTCGCTTCCTTCGCCATGGGTCCTCACTATTGACACGCAGACGTATCGCTTGTCCAACGGGCTGCGCGAAGCGATGTTGCAGAACATGCCGCCCGGGCTCGCCACCTGCGTCGAGCATCGCTCCGTGTTCTTCGAGGATCCGATCGCCCGCGGTCAACGAACGATCGGACCGATCATGTCGATCGTCTACGGCGGACCCACCTCACATGAGTGGGGGCAGTTGGTGCGTAGCTTCCACCCGAGACCTTCGTCTGGGCGCACGCAACGTTCGTCGAACCACCCCCGACCGCCACCACGAGTTCCGTCTTCGATCCGACCGAACCGACACCGCCGTCGGCGGAAGACTGTTCACGGGGGGCCGGACGTTTCGACAACACTGAACTCGAATCACGCCCTAAGCGCGCGGTCGTTGTCAGCGGTGGTGGTATAGCAGGGCACCCGAGTCCCCGCCGAATGGCTGCTGGTTCTGGGCGGCCTCTTGCGCGGCTGCCCCGGGAGTAGCGACGATTTGGGCATTTCCCGGGCTCTGCTGCACGGTTGCGTCGGCCGCGGCGATCGGTGCCAGTCCAATGGCTGCCGCGGATGCGGCGATGGCCAGTGTTGCGACGTATTGCAGTTTCATTTTTTTTCTCCTTATTTGGGTGACATCGCTTACAGGCGATGTCGGCTGAAAATCGCGGTCCGGCCGGCGTACTCACGTCAGCTGGTGCAAGCGTGGGATCAGACGGCGCCGCCGGCGTGCGGGCTGGCGACTGGCCCGGATGGCCTTCCGGAATTCGATATCGCGGGTCCGTATGGGGCGAGCGGGTCTAGGCCATGTGTGAGCGGTCGATCCGCTCCGCGCTCTAGGCACTGGTAAGCCTCGGCGCAGTACGGCGAGGTATCGCTAGCCGGTGGAGTGACACCGATGAACTGTGCGCCGACACTGACCGTAGCCGCAGCCACCATGGCTGCCGCAGCGGTTCCTGCCGCCGGATGCACCCGCCGCCGGTTACGCGTCGAGCGGCCTGCGCTGACCGTAGTCATCGGTTCCTCCACATTTCTTTTGCCTCGGTATGTATCTCAAGACTGCTCGACGTGGGCGGCTTTGTCATCGGCGCTAGCCACCAAACTGGTTGAGGAGAAACCGAACTCCCGCATGGTGGCCAGCTGGAATACTGGTCGCCCACCCATGGGAGAGCTCCGTTGGCCGTCACCCCGCGAGTCCGCCGCAGTTGAGACGGTGACTCGGCAACCGAAGGTCTTCACCGGCAACGAAACGAACGTGCCGGTCGCTCCTGGCCGATTTGTCTTTGGGCCTTTCGGTTTTGGACCAGCCGCTGGCTCTGGGGAGTCAACGAGAGGCGCTCGAGCTTTTACGCGAACGTCTTCTCGAGACGGCCCGACCCCAGAATCTTCAGCACCGGCTTCTCCCGGTCAGGTTTTGCGGCACACGCACCCAGCCTTCCATCAGGCGGCGCGCCGAGCGGCTCATCAGGACCTTGCTCACCTTCCAGTGATTGCCCTCCTCGCGCACTTCCGCGCCCACCGTCAAGGTGCCGGACGGGTGGCCGAAGCGCACGCGGCCGTCGGCGCCGACCGGTGCCACGCGGTGCACCACGGTCCCGGGGATTGCCGCCGCCGCCGCGATGGCGACTGCGCCGGTGCCGGTCATGGCGTGGTGCAGAACGCCCATCGAGAAGATACGGGCCAAAAGGTCGATCGAGCCGGCCTCGACCGTGCGGCCATCGGACGCCGTGTAGCGAGCCGGTTTAGCGACAAAGGCGAGCTTGGGCGTGTGCGGGCGGCTGGTCGTCGCCTCCTC
>NZ_JAVRPS010000566.1:0-6797 GCF_032162105.1 Mycobacterium sp.
CGTTCGTGCACAGCCCCACCGAAGAGGAAGCCGACCAGCTTCTCGGCGTCCGCTCGGTCTTGGAAACCTATTCCGCCCGGCTCGCTGCCGACCACGCCACCCCAGAGGACGTCAACCGGCTGTGGGAGTTGCAGCAGGACGGCGTTAACGCGTTGGCCGCCAACGACGTCGAGGGATTGGTGGCGGCCAACGCCGCCCTGCACGCCAGGATCAGATCACTCGCGAGCAACTCCGTACTCGCCGAGCACATCGGACTCGTCGAACGTCGGTGGCGTTGGTACTACCACCTGATCGCGCAACCGCGCGGCCAGGACGCCTGGTCAGAGCACGCTGAGCTGATCAAGGCAATCGCGGCAGGCGATGCCGAACGCGCCAGCAAGGTCATGCACCTGCACACCGAGCGGACTCGGGAGCTCTACCACGAGCAGCGGACTGCCAAGTCCTGAGCCGCATTACGCCGTCGGCAGCATCGCGGGACCGTATTGCATCGCCTCGACGGTGTCGAACCGCTCGCCTGCGGAATACACGTTCATCGATGATCCGCGCAGGAAACCGATCAACGTCAATCCCATCTCCCTGGCCAGATCCACGGCGAGCGACGACGGCGCGGACACCGCGGCCAACGCGGGGATCCCGGCCATCACCGCCTTCTGCACCAGTTCGAAGGACGCCCGGCCACTCACCATGAGCGTGGTGCCGCTCAACGGCAGACGCCCAGCGCCGAGCCCCCAGCCGATGACCTTGTCCACCGCGTTGTGCCTGCCGACGTCTTCGCGCACGCACCACGAGTCGCCGTTCGCGTCGAACAGTCCGGCCGCGTGCAACCCGCCCGTCCGGTCGAAGACCCGTTGAGCCGCCCTCAGCTTCTCCGGAAGGGTCGCGATCGTTGCTGCGGTCAGGCGCACGGGATCGCGGTCGACGTGCCACTTGCTGGTGGTGCGCACCGCCTCGAGGCTGGCCTTGCCGCACAAGCCGCACGATGACGTCGTGTAGAAGTTGCGCTCGACCGACGGGTCGGGGAGGGGGACGCCCTCGGCGAGGACCACGTCGAGCACGTTGTACGTATTGGAACCGTCCGCGGTTGCTCCCGCGCAATACCGTATTGCGGAGATGTCCGAGCCCGTCGCCACCACGCCCTCGCTCACCAGAAAACCGCGGGCCAGGTCGAAGTCGTCGCCCGGGGTCCGCATCGTCACCGAGAGCGGCCGGCCGGCCACCCGGATCTCCAGGGGCTCCTCCGCGGCAAGGGTGTCCGGGCGCGCGGTTGCCACTCCGTCGACCATGCGCAGAACCCGATATCTGCTGGTCACGCGTCCCACGGCACACTCCTGACTGTATGTTGTACGCAGTATACCGCCGTGAAGATTGCTAGGACAGGGTTTCGCCGCGCAGGCAGCGGGCGATGTCCTCGCCATCCTCCCGCTGCCGGGATGTCGCCATGCCCTGAATCAGGTTCGGCCGTCAACAGAGTTCGTGGAGTTCACCCGTCGACTCGTCAAAGCAGAATCCGCGGATGCCGTTGGTATGGCGCAGGACTGGGGTGCTCCTTAGGCGCGCGACCCCACGGTGTGCCTCTGCCGTCAGGTCCGGAAAGTTTGCTGCGGCAGTGAATTGGTCGTCGGTGAGGTCGCGAAGCCCACACGCGGCGTGCGTGATGACCATGACGTCGGTGGTCTCGAACAGGCGTTGACTGATGGCGAGGGATCGGATGACATCGTCGGTCACCACGCCGCCTGCGTTGCGCAGGACGTGTGCGTCGCACTCGTTGAGCCCAAGCAGCGCGTAGACGTTGAACAGGGCGTCCATGCACGTAACTACGACCACGCCGGTCCTCTTCGTGGGCCCTCCGGACTGGAGCTGGGCACGGTAGCGGCCGGCATTGGCGAGTAGCACATTCGTCCTCGCGGAGAACGCGTGGGCCATGGCGTCAGCCTGCCTGATCCGGTGGAGTGACATTCGGGCCCTTGCGGATTCTCGGCCGTGAGTCGGTGCATCTCTCGACTTCGTACCTGACATGTGATGGCATTTGCTGACGTCTCCTCGTGCGACGTGAGGCCTCTCGCAGGGGCACACGTTTCCGGTGCGACCCGCGTGGGGTCGCCATCTCCTTCCGCACCGCGACGTGACAGTCGGGCGGAAGTTCTTCGCGAAAAGTCGTCATGAACCCTCGACAAGAGTTGTTACGTGAGACACACTATGTGCAGACTATTGCCTACCTCATACGGTATGCAATGTTGTGACCGAGTTCTCAATCGTCGACCCGTGGGGTCGCGCCGCCGAACCGATCACGCCGGAATCCGCGGCCCCGCCAGGGAGATCAAGGGAGTTCAGACCATGGTTCACGTCACGACCGCTGTGGGCCCCGAATCGGGTCTCCCCACTGAGCGTCGTTCATTCGCGGGTGCTCGGTGAGTGCACCGAAGAGGCCCGGCTCACCGCCAGGGGGACGACGCGCACGCCAAACGGCCGGTCGCGCGCCGCCCCGTTTCTGGCAGCAGACCTTCCCCCAACCGCCCACCACCGCTAGAAAGAAAGGCGACGATGTCTTCCACAATGACAAATAGTCGTGAGATCACCGACGCGAACGGCCGCGTCTATCGCGTCGGGGAGACCGACCGCGAACTCCTCGGCAGATCCCGGGCCTGGATGGTCTGGCTGCCATGGGCCGCCATGATGGCGATCAGTGTCTACGAGTACGGCTACGGCGCCGCCGCGAAGTCTTTGCGCGACGCGCACCACTGGACGATGTCCGAGACGTTCTGGTTGCTTTCCATCTGGGCCTTCTTCCAGGCACTCGTCGCCTTTCCCGCAGGAAAGCTCCGGGAGAAGGACATCGTCTCGGCGAGGACGGCGATGTTGGCGGGCGCAGTCCTTTCGGCCGTCGGCTTCTTCGCCATTGCCAACAGCGACAGCCTGGTGATCGGCTACCTCGGGTTCTCCGTATGCGGCGGCATCGGCGCAGGCCTGGTCTACGCGACGTGCATCAACCTCGTCGGCAAGTGGTACCCGGAGCGGCGAGGCGGCAAGACGGGGTTCGTCAACGGCGGATTCGCTTACGGCGCCGTGCCATTCATCTTCATCTTCAGCTACGCGCTGCATCCGAACACCTATGTCTGGGTTCTCGACCTGGTCGCGGTGTACATGCTGGTGGTCGTCGCCGCGTGTGGAATGCTGTTCCGGGACCCGCCGAAGAACTGGTGGCCGTCCGACGTCGACCCGGTGCAGTGGGCGAACAGCAAGAAGGGCGCGGAGAGCCTCAAGAAGAACCCGCCTGCCGTCCGGCAGTACACACCCATGGAGGCTGTCAAGACCGGCATGCTGCCGCTCATGTGGCTGTCGCTCGGAATCAGCGCCGGCGTCTCGCTGTTCGGGATCAGCTACATGGTTCCGTTCGCGAAGGATCTCGGCTTCGGACCGCTGATCGCGGCCTCGTCGGCCGGTGTGCTGTCGATCGTCAACGGCACCGGTCGCACGTTGACCGGCTACCTATCCGACCGGTTTGGGCGCAAGCAGACCCTGCTCGCCGTGTTGCTGATATCGGCCGTGTCCCTGGTCGGACTGCTCTATGCCGGTAAGGCCGAGAACGAGATCGCATTCCTCTGCTTCGCGTTCCTGGTGGGTTTCGGCGGCGGAGCCTTCTACCCGATGTTCGCCTCGCTTACCCCGGACTACTTCGGCGAGAACAACAACGCCAGCAACTACGGCCTCATCTACAGCTCAAAGCTGCTCGGTTCGGTCGTGGGGATCGGCGTCGGTGCCAGCGTCATCGACGCCTGGGGTTACACCGGTGCCTATTGGATTGCCGCGGTGAGCGCGCTCGTCTCAGCAGGGATTGCGGCCTTCCTGCGGCAGCCGGGGCGCCGGACTACGGCCGAGCCCCGGGTAGCCGCCACGGGGAAGAAGTCGTTGGAGCCCACTTTGTCCGACTGAGGGGCGCGTGCGTGGCGGCGGCCAAGGGAAAGAGCCTGTCAGGCAACACCCTTGGCCGTCGCCCGTCGTTCGTGGTAGATCTCCCTGGTGCGCTCGGTGTGCAAGTGCATGAGTTCGCCGGCCCGGCCGGGGTTGCGGCGGGCGATCGCGTCGATGAGTACGGCGTGCTCGTCCCAGGCATCCTTCCCGCGGGCCCGTGCGATGGGTAGGTAGTACCACCGCACGCGACGGTCGACGGAGGCGATGAGATCGGCAAGGACGATGTTTCCGGACATGGCGACCACATGGGCGTGGAGAGCGGCGTTGGCCGCGACGAGCCCTTCCTGGTCGTCGGCGGCAAGCGCCTTCTCCCCGGTGCGCTGCACCTCCCAGAGCTGCTCCACCTGCTCTGGCGTCGCGTTCTGGGCGGCCAGCCGGGCGGACTCCGCCTCCAGCAGTGTGCGCACAGCGAGAAGTTGATCCGCCTCGGCGTCAGTGGGTACGTGGACGAACGCGCCGAGCGCAGGGCGCAGGTCCACCCAACCCTCGGTCTGCAAGCGCTGCAGCGCCTCCCGAACCGGCTGCCTGCTCACCCCGAGTTGAGCTGCCAGCTCGCTCTCGACGAGATGCTCACCCGGTTGCAATTCACGGGTGATGATCATTTCGGTGAGGGCGTCGTAGACCGCCTCCCGCAGCGGTGCCGGACGCTCCAAGGGCGACCGCCCTGGCCGCGCGGTCAGTGAACTTGCCGCATCGCCGGCGGCGCGAGTTGACGCAAGGCCTTGCTGGGTCACCGAAGCCCTCGCTCTCGTCGTGTTGTCGCTGGCTGGCCGACCCAGCCGGTATTTACCATACAGTCGCCAACATGCAGTCGGCGGCCCGAACACACTGAGATGTGCGGCACAGTGACGATGTTTGCCTGCGCGGATGATCCCGTGAGACGGGCAGGCTCACCGGATCGCTGGCGTCGCCAGCCGTTCGCGGGCGATCCGAGCGCCGAGTTGTCCGAGCAGGGGGCCTGCGTAGGCGATGGAGCGGACCGGGTCGGGTTCGAGCTCAGTGAGGGGGTAGACGGCATCGATTCCCGCGCCAGCGAGATCGGCTGGCGTCAGGGTGGATCGGCCCGCCACCACCACGACCGGGACGCCGGCAGCGCGTGCGGCGGCGCTGACCCCGGCCGGTGCCTTACCCGCGAGTGTCTGCTCGTCGAGCGCGCCCTCACCGGTGATGACCAGGCGGCAGTCGGAGAGGTGTTCGGTGAAGCCGATCAAGTCCAGCACGATCTGAATGCCGGGCCGCAACACGCCGTCGAGCACCGCGAGGGCGGCAAAGCCCACCCCGCCCGCGGCCCCGGCGCCGGGTTCGGCGGCCCAGTCCGTCCCAGTCGCCGCCGCAACCGCGTCCGCCCAGCGACGGAGCGCGGTATCGAGAACCGACACGTCCTGCGGTGACGCCCCCTTCTGCGGTGCGTATACCGCCGCCGCACCGCGGCTTCCGAAGAGCGGGTTGTCGACGTCGCACGCCACGACGATCTCGACATCGCGCAGTACCGGATCGAGCCCGGCCAGTTCCAGCGTGTACGACGTGTCGTGCAGCGGCAGCCGCCGCGGTGGCAGCGCGCGGCCCCGCTCGTCGAGCAGGCGGGCGCCGAGGGCCTGCAGCATGCCTGCGCCGCCGTCGGTGCTCGCACTTCCGCCGATGCCGAGGACCACGCGGCGGCACCCCGCAGCCGCCGCCGCGTGCACCGCCTCGCCGAGCCCGTAGCTGCTGGCGTGCAAGGGGTCTCGACGACCCCCCGGCAACCTGAGCAACCCGCACACCGTTGCCATCTCGATGACCGCGAGGTCGTCGCGGCGCGCGTAGCTGGAATCCACCGGGACCCCGGTGGGGCCCGACGCGCGCACACGCACCCGGGTGAAGCCCGCCTGAACCGCCGCGTCGACGGTGCCGTCACCGCCGTCGGCCACCGGGAGTTCGCGCACCGCGAGGTCCGGAAGCACCGAACGCAGCCCGGCGGCGACGTGTGTGGCCACCTGGACCGCGCTCAGTGATCCCTTGAACTTGTCGGGCGCGATGAGAACGTGCACGGCGATGTCCTCGTCCGGGGCGTGTCAGTCCAGCAGTGCCATGGCGGTCGGGGCGTCATCGGGATGCATGGCGAGATCCTCGAACTCCATGATGTTGTCGATCTCGGTGCCCATCGCGATGTTGGTGACCCGCTCGAGCATGATCTCGACGATGACGGGAACGCGGAACTCGGCCATCAGCTTCTTTGCGAGTTCGAACGCAGGCAGAATCTCGTCGGGCTCGGACACGCGCAGCGCCTTGCAGCCCAGGCCCTCGGCGACCGCGACGTGGTCGACGCCGTACCCGTTCGTCTCGGGGGAGTTGATGTTGTCGAAGGCCAGTTGCACGCAGTAGTCCATGTCGAAGGCGCGCTGCGCCTGCCTGATCAGGCCCAGGTAGGCGTTGTTCACCAGCACGTGGATGTAGGGCAGGTTGAACTGCGCGCCGACCGCCAGTTCTTCGATCATGAACTGGAAGTCGTAGTCGCCGGAGAGTGCGACGACGGTCGCATCCGGGTCGGCGACACACACGCCCAGCGCGGCGGGCAGCGTCCACCCGAGCGGCCCGGCCTGACCGGCGTTGATCCAGTGCCGAGGCTGGTAGACGTGTAGGAACTGCGCGGCCGCGATCTGCGACAGCCCGATCGTCGTGACGTACCGGGTTTCCGGGCCGAACGTGAGGATAATCTCCTCGAACACGCGTTGCGGCTTGACCGGCACGTTGTCGAAGTGCGTCTTGCGATGCAGCGTCCGCTTCCGCTCGGCGCACTCCTCGGCCCAGGTGGCGCGGTCCGGCAGCGCGCCCGCTGCCTTGCGCTGACG
>NZ_JAVRPS010000567.1:0-2540 GCF_032162105.1 Mycobacterium sp.
GCCGTGCAGGCCCTGTCGCCCGAGCAGTACCAGGTCACCCAGGAGAACGGCACCGAGCGTCCGTTCACCGGTGAGTACTGGGACAACCACGAACCGGGCATCTACGTCGACGTGGTCTCCGGCGAGCCGTTGTTCGCCTCGACGGACAAGTTCGAGAGCGGGTCGGGCTGGCCCAGCTTCACCAGGCCGATCGATGCCGACAACGTGGTGGAGAAGCGCGACCGATCCCTTTTCATGATGCGCACCGAGGTGCGGTCGGCGAACGGCGACAGTCACCTCGGCCACGTGTTCAACGACGGGCCGCGCGAGGAGGGCGGGTTGCGCTATTGCATCAACTCCGCTTCGCTGAGATTCATCCACCTCGACGACCTCGAGACCGAGGGCTACGGCGAGTACGCGACGCTCTTTTCGAACCAGGAGGCACAGGCATGACGAACACCGCGACCGCGATCCTGGCAGGCGGCTGCTTCTGGGGCATGCAGGACCTGATCCGCAAGCAACCGGGGGTGGGGGCCACGCGCGTCGGCTACACCGGCGGCAAGAACGACCACCCCAACTACCGCAACCATCCTGGGCACGCGGAGGCCATCGAGATCGAATACGACCCCGCGCAGACCGACTACCGCGCGCTGCTCGAGTTCTTCTTCCAGATCCACGATCCGACGACGAAGGACCGCCAGGGCAACGACGTCGGGTCCAGCTACCGGTCGGCGATCTTCTACAACGACGACGAGCAGAAGCGGGTCGCGCTGGACACCATCGCGGACGTCGAGGCGTCCGGTCTGTGGCCAGGCAAGGTGGTCACCGAGGTCACCCCGGCAGTTGACTTCTGGGAGGCCGAGCCGGAGCACCAGGACTACCTGGAGAAGTATCCGAACGGATACACCTGCCACTTCCCGCGCGCCGGCTGGAAGCTGCCGAAGCGGGAGAACGCGAGCCAGTAATCAGCCCAGCGGGGCCGCCCGGCGCCGCACCACGATGCGACCGCCGGCCTTGGGCGTGTAGGCCACGCCACGGGAGTGCCGCTTCTCGTCGGGCGCGGCGGTGGTCTCGATCGTGAAGTGACGCAATACCGTTCGCAGCACCACGTCCATCTCGACGTTGGCGAACACCGCACCAACGCAGCGCCGGGTGCCGCCACCGAACGGTATGAAGGACGCCGTCGGCCGCGTACCCACGAAGCGCTGCGGGTCGAAGCGGCCTGCGTCGGGATAGTCGGCCTCGCGCTCGTGGATCGAGGCGATGGCCACGGTGATCGAGTAGCCCCGTGGCACCACCCAATCGCCCAATTGGAAACTGGGCGCATAGACGTGACGGCCGGCGAAGTCGATGACGGTGCGCACCCGCTGCACCTCGAGGAGGGCGGCCTGGCGATACTCGTTGCCTTCGGTTTCCGCCTCGCCCTCAAGCTTGGCGAGAACGTCCGGATGGCGGCTGATTCGTTCGAACGCCCAGGCCATCGTGGCCGCCGTGGTCTCGTGACCGGCGGCCAGCAGGGTGAGCAGCTCGTCGGCGATGTCGCGGCGGGACATCGCAGAGCCGTCCTCGTAGGTGCTGCGCAGCAGAATCGTCAGGACGTCGTCGCGGCTCTCGAATTCAGGATCGAGCTTGACGGTGTCGATGAGCCTGTCGATGACGGCGTCGTACTGGCGGCGATACGCGGCCAGCCTGCCCCACGGGCTGTACCTGCCGTACGTCCGCGATGGCACCGGCAGCACCGCCAGACGCGAGCCGAGCGTGACCCATGGCGGGATGATGCGGCGCAGTTCGTCGAGTTGCTCGCCGTCCGCGCCGAACACCGCGCGCAGGATGGCGTTCAGCGTGATCCGCATCATCGGTTCGATGGTCTCGAACTCCTGCCCCTCGGGCCAGCTCGCCGACTCGCGCAGCGTCTCCTCTTCGAAGATCTTCTCGTAGTTCTTGATGCTCTTGCCGTGGAAGGGCGGGGTGAGGAGCTTGCGGCGCAAACGGTGTTCGGCGCCGTCGAGCGCGAACACCGATCCTGAGCCGAGGATCCGGCTGAGGTTGGGCTGGATGTTGCCCACGTCTTCGGTGTTGGCGGTGAACAGTTGCTTGGCGATCTGCGGGTTGGTGACGATCACGGTGCGACCGAAGACCGGCAACTTCATCGTGAAGACGTCGCCGTAGCGGCGGGCGATCTGGTTCACCGTCCATTGCCTCGACACCGCGTAGGCGATGCCCTGGAAGAACGTCGGAATGCGCGGCCAGGGCGGAAGGTTCACCGCCAGGGTGAGGCCTGCCGTCGAACGTTCATCGGTGGTCGTTTGGCTCACAGGACTCTCCAACCCACTTAGTGGTACTACGATGTACCATCGGCGTGTGCTGTACGGTACCGCTTGGTACCGCACACGCGCAAGGGTTTGGAGGTGCTGGTGGTGACCGCGCAGAAGTTGAGCGGTGTTGGGGTGGGTGGTTGTCGGTGGCGGGTGCCAAGATGTTGGCAGCAGACTTCCGCTCCGGCCACCGTGACTCCATCGCGGGGGCCGCGATCGGTAGGCGTGGTCTCGGACTGGTGATCA
>NZ_JAVRPS010000568.1:0-11828 GCF_032162105.1 Mycobacterium sp.
CTTTCTGCCACAATGCATTTGTCGTCGTACATGGGCTACTTCCTCACTCACTTGCTCTTCCTGGACAAGCTCAAGGACGTCCCACTTTATGAGCTCGACATGCTGGATCTGCGGACGAAGTCGAAGACGGTATTCCCGTATGCGCTATTGACGCTCGCCCAGCACAACATCAGCCTGATCGCCGACAGCGTCCCGGCCAAGGCGTTCAGCGAGTGCGGGCTCGACTTCGATCGCTGGTACCCGTTGCCGCGTCGCCTGGCCGCGACGGCACGGTTCATGCGCACGCACCGCCGCGAACGCGAGCACCAGCGCCGCACCCTTGACACCGTGCGCGAACGATTCGACGTGCGTTGCGCCCCGCTGCAACATGCGACTCGCTAAGGGTCACGTCGATCGCCTGACGGTGGCCTGCTCGCAGTGCTGTACTTCCCGCATGGGCGTTGAATCGGTAGGACGTCAGCTGGGGAGGGCCGCCTCTGTCGTCGCGCTCGGTGGGGGGCTGCTTCTGGCATCTTCGGGGACGGCGTTGGCGTCGACCCCAATCGTGTTCGAGTTGACCGGCACGTTCGGTGACGGTGTGCAGGTGTCGTACTTCGGAGCCAATGACGAACCCATTGTCGAAGTCGCGGGCCTGCCGTGGTCGGCGGCGTACGACTACAACGGCAGCGCGCCTTCGCTGACGTTCACCGGCATCCATCCCGGCGGTGATCCGGGGTCGGTGACGTGTCGGGTCTCCATCGGTGGGCGGACGATCGTCTCGCGCAGCAACAATGCCCCCAAAGCCGCTGGCACGGGCGCCTATTGCAACGTCGTCAACCTGGGCAAGGGCTACGTCGGCAACTGACCACTCCGGAGCCCACCACAACGGCAGCCAACCGTCGGCGATCTCACTGCCCGCGGCCCTTCACCCGTGTCGTCGTGGGTGGCGAATGCAGGCTCGTGGACAACACGCCCTCAAGACCGATCGAGGTGAACGCAGTCGGCCATATCGGCACCCGTCCCAACAGGTGGCGCGCCTTGTCCAGGGTGCGGTGTTCCCAATGCGGGTCGTCGCTCTCTCCCCAGGGTTCGGTGATACCCGACGACAACTCGGTACCGTCGTCGGTTCGTACCACGACTGAGCTCAGCCGTCGTCTCGGGAACTCGGCCGTGAGGTCCGGATCCACGACGACGCGTATGAGTGGCAACAGCCGGTTCGCGGCAGGGTTGTCGAAGTCGCCCAATGCCTCTGTCACCCCGTACCGGCCCAACCCCAGTTGGCAGGCGACCGGCCACACCAGGCTGTACTGAGCCTGCTCGGTGTTGGTGGGCGGCACGGTCGCGAGTGCTGCGGCGGCATCAAAGGTACGAATTTCGATGGAGATGATCTTCGTCGGGTCGAATTCCGTTGTTTCCGTGATGGTCTTGGCGGCTACGACCGCCGACTGAGACCACCGACAGCAGGGGAATGGCTTTACGTATAATTCCTCGACCACTCGGCGCCGATCCCAGTCGGCGAGCTCCAGGCTAGCGAATTGCCCTGTGGTGGAGGTGAAACCGGAAGCCGCGAGAAATGCGGTGGAGACCCCGACCATTGCTCCCCATCCGATGCCGTCCTTGGTCATGGCGGGCTCTGCCACCGATCGCATGATCAGTGCGAGCGGGGCGTGGTACTCGGCGAGACCGATCGCGTGACGACATGCCGCCTCATCCGAACCGAGCAATCGCGCGGCCGCCGCGGCGGCGCCCACGGAACCCCAAGACCCGCTGCCGTGGTACTGCGGCGACCGGTCATGTTGGGCGATGGCGGCGCGCACCGCAACCTCGTAGCCGACGGCAATCGCGGCGAGCACCTCGTGCGCCGGCGCCTGCACGTGCTCGGCGACCGCGACCGCCGCGGGGATGACGACGGCGCCCGGATGCCCCTTGGTCAGGCTGTGCCCGTCGTCGAGGTCCAAGACATTGGCCAGCACCCCGTTGGCCCAGGCTGCGGCTGCCGGACTCAGCTGCCGGCCGTCAAGCCAGGCGGTTGAACGGCCGGGGCCGAAGATCGTGTGCGCCGTGTCGGCGGCAATGCGGGCCGCCGGTGCCGGTCGCCCGGCATGGCAGACCGCCGCCAGATCGAGCACGGCCAGCTCGAGGCGGCGCCGCGCCGACTGTGACAGATCTGTGAGTTCGAATGTCGTCGCGAACTCACTGGCGGTGCGTGCGGCGCTCACGAGACGCGGCCGAGTCTGTGGGCCCACCATGCGTGGAAGTCCATGACCGAGATCTCGGTGATGGGAGAGAGTGGGCCGGGGCGATATCCAGAGGAAGCTATTCCGGCAGCAGTGTTCTCACACAGTGCCCAGTCCTGTTCGGAGGTGGCGACCCACACTGCCGCGACGTCGTCGATCTCGTAGTCGATGCCGGCACGGGCTCCCTCTCGCACCTGGAACGTGACGTCGACGTGGGTGGTGTTCTCGTCGATCGGTGTGAGCCGCGTGGCCATCACGTAGTCAGCGTTCACGTGAATCCAGCTGTTGGGCAACGTGACTATTCGGACGCTGCCGACATCGGGTGAGGTCAGGTCACCGAGCAGCGGTCCGACCAGGCGGCCGGACATGGACTCGGTCAGGAAGCCGTCTTTGAGCGGAAGACGTGCGACCCGGAAGAAGTCACCATCGGGGAAGCTCACATCGTCGACAGGGAATCCTTGTTCTTCCCAGCGACTCCGCTGCTGCGCGGCTACCGCCTCGTAGCGCTTGTTCGTTCGGCTGTCGCCGGACATGCCGAGTTCATAGTTGGACAGACAGAACTCAGGGTGATTTGGCGAGCAGTGATAACACTCGCGGTTGTTCTCCACCAACACCTTCCAATTGGCGGCCACCTCGTAATGGTGAGCGGAGACGATCTGGGTGGCCTCGGGGCGATACCGTGCGACCTGCGCAGTGATCGCATCGCAAGCGGGCTCGATCGGCGGCGGATTCTCGGCGAAACAGACGAAGACCAGCCCCGCGAATTCGCGTACCGATACCGGCGCAAGACCGAGGTCGGATTGCAGTTCGGCCGTGATCGCGTCGCCCATGTGGGGCGCACCAACGAAGGACCCGTCGAGCCGGTAGGCCCAGTTGTGATACGGGCACACCAACGCTCGGCCGTGGTCTGTCCCGTCGGGCTTGATCCGGCAACCGCGGTGGCGGCACGTGTTGTGCATGGCGGACAGGTTGCCCTGTGCGGTGCGGACAAGCAGCACCGATTCTGGTCCCACGGTCCACGTCAGGGTGTCGCCGAGATTCGCCACCTGTGCGGAGGTGGCGGCAAGGAGCCATCCGCCGTGGAAGACGTCGGTGAGCTCCCGACGGAAGATCGCTGGGTCGTGATAGGCGGCACGCGGCAGCGCCCACCCAGGACGAACGCCCGGCACCGGAGCGGGCTGGTGAGAGGTCATCATGGTGGCGTCAGCTCTCATCGGTGATAGTGGGCGCTGAAATCGAGGTCGGTCAATGCCGGTCGGTCGGGCTCCAGACCCGTGATGTTTTGTGCAGTCGTCCCTTTCAGTGCGAGATCGGTGAGGATCTGGCCCACCAGGCTGGCGAACTTGTATGCGTGCCCGGCGCCGATGAAGACGCAGACGCGGGGATCGGACTTCAGCGGACCGAGCACGAAGTTGTTGTCCGGGGGAATGGTGTACAGGCATGTCTTGGTGTAGAGCTCCGGTCCGAGGAATCCCGGGATGCGTTCGGTCAGGAAGTTTCGCTGCCTTTCGATCCGGACGGGATCGACGACGAATGTGCGTGACCGTGCGGTGACGTGGTGACCGCCCAGATGCTGGCCCAACTTTGTGGCGACCTCGCCGTAGACGGGAAATCCGTAGAAGTTGTCTTCGCCGTGCCACATGAACACCGGGAATCTGTTGGGAGCGAAGTCGGCAAGATTCTGGGTCGCGTAGTAGGTGACCTGCTCCTGGGTGACGACATAGGGCAGCGGTGTCGCTTCGGGCGGCAGAATCTCATTGGTCCAGCCGTCGGCGGCGGTGATCACATGGCGGGCCAGGTAGGTCTCGTCGTCGGTCACCACCTCCACGCCGAGGGCGGTTGACCGCAGCGCCAGGACGGGGTTGTCTTCCTTGATCACCGCGCCCCGTGCGCGAGCCAGCGCGACGTGCACTGAGACGCCCTTGGCGGCGTCGACGAGACCGGATTCCTTTTGAAAGATGGCCATCTCGTCGCCCCGGAGGGTGTACTGCGGCCAACGCGCCATCACCGCGTCCGCAGTGAGCAGCTCGAAGTCCACACCATGATCCCGGAATGCGCGGACGTAGCCTTCGATATTCCTGTCTCCGGTGTCGAGTCCGGCACGCGCAGTGACATCTTCGATGATCAGACCGCCGGTTTTCAGCACGAGCTGGACCCCCGACTCATTCTCGACGTTGTGCCAGGCGCGGTAGGCGCCGGGCGCAAGGCTTGCGTAGGGCTCCTCGAACTGGGCCAGCCGGATGATGCGGGAGTGGTCCTGGGAGGCGCCGTTGGAGTGATTCAGGTTGAACTGCTCCAGGCCGAGAACGCGTTCGCCGGCTCGGGCAGCCCAGTAGCATGCGGCCGAGCCGATGCCGCCCACACCCACGACTATGGTGTCGAAGTCGCGATTCATGATGCTCCGGTATTTTCTGGTGATTGATCTCGCGAGGGATCGTTGGATCTCATGCTTCGATGGCGGGCGCGGGTGCCACGCCGCCATTTCCCCGCAGGTCGTAGTTGCCGGCGATCAGAGACGCGCCGAGGTCCCTGACGTAACCGTCGACGCGGTAGTGCAGGGTGAAGGTGCGCGTGTCGCGGAAGATCTGCTCGAGCTGGTAGCTCTTGAAGATCGACCGGGCACCGCATACGTCGAAGGCCTGTTGCGTCACCTGTAGAGAGATCTCCTTGGCTACCGCGAGTGCCTGCACCGACGCCAGCTCGGCGGATGCGCCGGGGTGTTCCTCCCACGCCCATGCGGCTGCGAATAGTGATGTGCGAGCGGCCTGCACATAGGCCGACATCATGCCCAGCCGATGCTGGATCAGGTGATCGGAACTCAGGTGCGGACGTTCCTGCACCCATTGGATGGCGAACTCCAATGCGCCTCGGGCGGAACCGATGTGGTTCGCGGCGAACCCGAGTGTGAACGTTCGCGGGTCGCTGTTCTCGAACCAGCCGCTGTGGCCGAACACCGCCGAGTCGGGCACTTCCCAGTCATTGATGCGCAGTCCCCAGCTGACTGTGGAGCGCATACCCATGGTGTCCCAGTTGTTGATCCAATCGATCTCGGGGATATCGCGGGGCACCAGGATCGCCACGCTGCGGGCGTCGTAAACCTCATTACCGGGGACGGACGTCCAGATGATCAGGTAGTCCGCGCCCGGCCCGACCGACGCGAAGTGTTTCTCGCAAGTCAGACGCCACCGGCCGTTGTCGCCGCGGACCAGTTCGGAGGTGGAATTGCCCTTGTTGGTCTTGCCAGGCACCGATTCGCTGCCGATGGACGCGACTCGCTGCCCGGCCTTCGCGATTGGGATCAGGTACTCGTGGGCCTGTTCCTCGGTGGCGACATGGGCGAGCATGCCCGTGGCGTGCGAGTGCACTTGCAGTAGCTGACCAGTGGGGGGATCGATGCTGGCGAGGTGCTCGAGAACCTCGTAGTACTCGACGTATCCGGCGTCGCCCCAGAGTCCGTCCCCGCCCCACTTCTCCGGAACGGTCAACGAGAGGAGTCCCGCATTGGCAAGGTCGACGAAATTCTCCTCGGGAAAGATCGCTTCGGAGTCGTACTGCGCTGCACGTTCCCGGAAGGCCGGAGCGAGCGCATCGAGGGTGGCCAGGCGCTTGGCATTGCTTTCGGTCGTCATGGTGCTCCTTGGATCTGGCGCCTCAGTGGATGGCGCAGGGCGGACTTGACCTCGAGAAATGAGCGGCGCCCGAGTCGGCTGCGAAGTGAGGAGGGAACATCGAGGTTGCGATTATGACAACTCTAGTGGGGATAACTGCAACAATACTGACATGACTGCCGCCGCCGGGCCAGTCTCGGGTGTGAAGACTGCGTTAACTCCGAAAGGGAGTTCTCGTTTGCTCCATCTGTGTGATCACACCGGCCTGGGTGATGAGACCGGCCAGCAGTGCGGTGCGGGGGACGATGCTGGCGATCTCGACGGCTTCGCGCCTGCTGCACTCGTCGAACGCGACCGGTCCAAGACCATCGAGCGTGAGAGTGCCCTGGCCGGCAACGAAGCTGCCGTCGGACCCGCCCGTCTCGGCGACGCCGAAGGGTGTCCAACCGGCGGTGTGAGCCAGCTCGACGGCCATGGCGAAGACGGGCGCGGAGCGCTCGGCGGCCATGGCGGGCCGGGTGATACCGCCGAGCACCTCGACCTCGGGCCGCCCGCGCGACACCATGCACGCGAGCTCTCGGATCTGTTGCGCCAATTGCCATCCCGCTTGTGTGTCGGGGGCCCGCAGATCGATGTGGAGTTCGGCGTGATCGGGTACCACTTGCCGTGCGGTCCCGGCATTCAGGATGCCGACCGCGCAGATACGGCCAGCATCCCGGTCCGTGAGCGCCTCGACTGCGGTGACGAGTCTGGCCGCGGCACTCAGGGCACTGATCCCGCTGGGGTCGGTCGAATGCGATGTCCGGCCGATGAACCGAACAACCATGGCGCCGACCGCACCCCGGGAAGTGATCGTTCCGCCGCCTTCGGCGCCGGCCTCCAATGTCAGGCACAAATCCGCGGCTCGTCCGAGCTCCTCGATCACGGCCCGGCTGCCCACACTGCCGAGTTCTTCGTCCGGGACAAGCGCATAGGTGATCTCGCCTATGTGTTGCGGTGCGACGGCAATGGCGGCGGCGATCGCTTCCACCGCCATTGACAAGGCGCACTTCATGTCCCCGACGCCGGGTCCGCTCAACCGGGTGCCGTCGTTGGCGAAGGGCCACTGCGCGGCGGTTCCCCGCGGCCAGACGGTGTCGGCATGTCCCAGCACGAGCACCTTCGGGCCACTGCCGAGCCGTAGGGAGGAGGTGAACAGCTGACCCCGGTCCGGTCCGATGTGGCGGTGGCGACTGATGAAGCCGAGTGGACTCAGCGCCTCACCGATCACCGACGTGACAGCGTTGACGCCGTCGGGATCATGTGAGCCACTGTCGATTTCGACCAGTACTCCGGTTTGCTCGATGATCGCCTCGAGGCGTGTGTCGAGTAGTCCGGAGAGTTGCTCCATGGTGGACGGTAGATCATTGCTCATGCGGAGATCGATCCGCTTGCCGCGTCAGGGTTCAGGGCGCGGCTTCGATACTCGTGCGCTGCGGGTTCATACAGCTCGTGCAGCCGCCGAAGTTCGGTCAGCGGCCGGTTGTGCTCGTCGACCCGCAGATCGATGAAGGGGAAGGGATTCTCGGCGTAGACCAGCAGCGCAGCCGAGCGCAGCGGATTCCCCTCGCCGCCGGCGCTCAGTCCTGCCTCCAGAGCTTCGAGCAGCCGTCGGGACAGGGCGTTGTCGGGCGAGGCCGTGAATGCCTCGCTGACTGCCGGTCCGACCGCGGGTGTAGCGAGGACGTTGCCGGCCACCGCATGGTCGCAAGCCGCGATCTCGGCGAGACCGGTCCGATCAGCTCGATCGCCGGTCCACACGTAGGCCGGTCCGGTCGTGCCAATGGCGGCGAGCTGGCGCCATTGCGCGTGGACGGTGGAAGACCTTGTCCCGTCAACGGATTCCTGAGCGGACGCACCAAGGGCCATCAGTTCGAGCATGCGTGGACCGAGTCGCGGGTCGGTGCGGTGCTGGGTGACCACAGCTCCGACTCGCGCACGGATCCAAGGCACTCGGGAACCGATTGCGATGTCGGAGGTTGTGGTCGCGATGCCGAGCTGGCCGGTTCGTCCGCATCGCCCGATGATCGAGAAGGTCATGATCCTCCGCTGTATTTACGTCGGCTCCACGCATTAATTGCAATAGTGACATCTAGAATTGTGATAGTAGACACGGTTGCGTTCTGCTGGGTTTCGCCGGCGTAACTTCTGCTGCAGTTGCGATAGTGGCAACCCGAGGCGACTATGAGTCAACGAAACCCAAGGAGCTTTGTGGCGATGGACGATGACCTACGCACCTCGTCAGATCGCGATACCGGCCTTCGCCGGGGTCTGGACATCCTCACGTGCCTGGCCGATGCGGAAGCCCAGCGATCCGGTGGCCTCGGTGTCACTCGCGTCGCCGAGCTGTTGGGTCAGGACAAGAGTCAGATCTCGCGCAGCCTGAAGGTGTTGGCCGAGTACGGGATGATCGAGCGGGACGCGCGGACCCGCGCCTTTCGGCTCGGGTGGCAGCTGTATGAAATGGCCGGCCTGAGCGGCGACCGGCGACTGCTCTCAGTCGCCGAACCAATCCTCAAGGGCCTGCTCGCCAAGATCGAGGAGTCGGTTTACCTGGCGGTCGTCGGCGGGCCGAATGCCTTGACGGTGCTCAGCTTCGAGTCATCCCATGCAGTGCAGGCACGCAGCAGCGACTGGCCGCTGCACGCGACTGCAGTGGGGCAGGTTCTGCTGACCTCCTTCACAGAGGTCGATCTGCGACGGCGATACTCCGGCAGAGATTTTCGCTTCCTCGACCAGAAGGGCTCGGCCGCCACCGAGCTTCTCCTCGAGCGTGTGGCACTTGTGCGGGAGCAGGGTTACGCGATCGTGGTGGACGAATTCGAGATCGGGCTTACGGCGGTGGGAGCCCCGGTGTCCGATAGCGATGGCCAGGTGCTGGCCGCAGTCGGTGTCTCCGGGCCTTCCTTCCGATTCGCGCCGCGGGTGGACGAGGCGGCCGCGCTCGCGTGCAGCGCGGCGGCCGGGGTGACCCATGGCCTGCGCGACGTCGGCGCGCGGTGAGACGGAACCCTCGGGGCGCACTGGTCGGAGTCGCATGTGTCCAGATGGATCCCCAGATGTTGGATCTGGAGGGCAATCTCGTGCGCAGTGCGTCGGCAGTGCGCCAGGCTGTGGAAGCGGGGGCATCATTCGTCGTTCTGCCTGAGCTGGTCACCAGCGGATACATGTTCGCCAGCGCAGACGAGCTACAGGACATGGCGCTCGGGGTGGATGACGCAAGGCTGGACGTCTGGCGCCGCGCCTTGGCCGGTTCCGGGGCGTTGCTCGTGGCCGGCATCGCCGAACGGGGGCAGGACGGGAACGTCTACAACAGCGCGGTGATGTTTGACGCCACGGGTGTGGTGACCGTCTATCGCAAGATTCATCTGTGGAACCGTGAAAAGCGGTTCTTCACACCGGGTCGTGAGGCCGCCCCGGTGATCCGGACCGCGCACGGGATGGTGGGCGTTCTGGTGTGCTACGACCTGGAGTTCCCCGAGATGCCACGCTCGCTCGCGCTTCGCGGTGCCGATCTGCTGCTCGTCCCCACCAACTGGGGTCTGTTGCAACGTCCCGATGGAGAATCGGCCCCCCAGCTTCTCAACGCGCGGATGGCCGCGCGCGCCAGTCACGTCTTCTTGGCCGTGTGCGATCGCTGCGGCATCGAGCGGGACCAGCGTTGGACCGGCGCGAGCGCAGTCGTAGATCCGGAGGGCTGGGTGTTGTCCACGCCCGACTCAGAAGGCATGGTCCTTGCCTGGGTGGATCTCGCTGCTTCGCGAGACCGGCAGCTCAGCGAGGTCAACCACATGTGGGGGGATCGCCGTCCTGAGCTCTACCTGTCCTGAGCCGGTGAACGGTGTTACGCGCGGGTAAGGCCTTTGTTTCTGTTTGGTCGGTGCACTTGTGCGCCGCCGCCACGGTGGTAATGATGTGAATACGTCAATCATTGTTGGAAACATGACAACAAGTAACGGGCGATGACGTCACCTCCACCGACAGGGGAACCAACCCAGATGAGTGCATCTCGCTCGCCCTTCGACCTGGCCGCTTCGGACAGGCTTTCGCGCCGCTCGGTGCTGGGCCTGGGGTTGGGCCTCGCTGGCGTGGCAGCCCTTGCGGCCTGCGGATCGAGCACCGGCAGTTCGCCGGCTGGCGAATCCGGCAGCGCGGAGAACGGATCGGCCACCCTGCGATTCCTGAACTACCCCGACTGGATCGGCAAGGACGAGTACTCGGCGTTTGCGGCCGCCACCCCGGGAGTGAAGGTTGTCGAGACCGCCGAGGCAGAAGGCGGTGTGTCGGCGATCTCGGCCCAGATCGCCCAGAACAAGGGCACTTTCGATTTCGCGCTGCTCGGTGAGTTGAACGCGGCTCAGTTGAAGGCCGGCGGCCTGTTGGCGGAGTTCGACCCTGGGCTGGTTCCCGGCCTCACCAAGATCCCGCAGAACTTCCGTGACATCTTCCCCTACGGCCTGCCCACCGATCTCGGCAAGGTCGGGATCGGTTACCGCGCCGATCTGGTGAAAAGTCCTCCGACGACGTGGAAGCAACTGTTCGAGATGATCCCGCAGTACTCCGGTCAGGTCATCTTCCCCAACTACGACGTAGATGTCCTCGGCGTCGCGCTTCTCGCATTGGGGCACGACGTGAACTCGGACAACGAATCAGAACTCAACGCGGCCAAGGATCTGATCATCAGCGTCAAACCACACCTGAAGGCGTTCCTGTCCACGGATCAAGGTGCGAGTCTGTCCGACAGCTCCTCCGCGCTGGCCGTGTTCTATGACTACAGCTATGCCTCGGTTGCGCCGGACAACGCGGCCATCAAATGGTCGGCGCCATCTGAGGGCCTGCCAGCCTACGTCGACGGCTGGGCGCCACTCGTTGGAACACAACACATGTCGCAACTGGCGAAGTTCATGGAGTTCCATCTGCAACCGAAGGTGTATGGCGGCTTCATCAACGCCACACGCGCCTCCTACCTGCTGCCCGATGCCGAGCCCTTCATCGACGCTGCCATCAAGAACGACCCCGCGCTCAAGTACGACCCGTCGCTGAACCTCAAGTTCTACGAGTTCAAGGGCGCCGATGCGGTCAAACTCCGCTCACAGATCTGGGAACAAATCAAGGCCGCCTGAGATGTCCGCATCGGGCACCACTCGTTCACGTCTGCAGACCAAAACGTCGCAGGCGCGGGTTCCTCGATGGTTCAGGGGATGGGCGATGGCGACGCCTCCGATGTTGTTCACGCTGATCTTCTTCATCGCGCCGCTCGCGCTGCTGGTGCTCTACAGCTTCGGCCAGATGGACATCTTGACCTTCCAGATCAGCTTCGGCTGGACGACCGAGAATTGGCGGACAGTCTTCACCGGGATCTATGCTTCAGCACTGCTGCGTTCGGTGGTCCTTTCCGTGGTCTCCACGGCATTGTGCGTTCTGATCGGCTTCCCCGCCGCTCTGGGTATGACCCGGATGCCCGCTCGCATGCAGAACATCCTGCTGCTGGCCGTGATCGTGCCGTACTGGATCAGCTTCGTCGTGCGCAACTATGCCTGGCTGACGTTGTTGGGTCCCGACGGGGTGGTCACCAGATGCTTGGCCGCGGTGCATGTCGTCGATGTCGGAAAAGACTTGCGCTACACCAGCACCGCCATTGTGATCGGCATGGTCTCAAGCTATCTGCCGTTGATGATCTTGCCGATCTACGTGGCACTGGAGCGCATTGACCCGGCGGTCATAGACGCTGCTGCCGACCTCGGTCTGCACGGTGTCCACGCCTTCCGGCGGGTAGTCGTGCCACTGTCGGCTCCCGGGTTGATCGCAGGGATACTCCTGGTTGGTGTCCCGGCGACAGGGGAGTACACGATTCCCGCCATCCTGGGTGGCGGGAAGACGCTGATGGTCGGCAACGTCATCCGCGACAAATTCCTTGGTGTGGGCGATTTTCCATTGGGTTCAGCCCTCGCCGCCACCTTGATGG
>NZ_JAVRPS010000569.1:0-3396 GCF_032162105.1 Mycobacterium sp.
GGCGCGGGTAGGTGCGGGGCTCGGCAGGACGCGACGATCACCGCCTCCGGCGCTCGCAGTCCGCGTGAGATACGTTGTTGAGCAACCAAATACGCCAGGATTGCGCCCATGCTGTGGCCCAGCAGGACGTGGGGCCGACGCAACAGCTCGTCGAGCTCGTCGGCCAGTGCCCGAACGCAGGTCTCGGCGTCGACGTGGCGGGTCTCGTCGCGGCGCGACTCCCGCCCCGGCAGCGTCACTGCGGTGAGTGCCACCTCGGCGCCCATGTCCGTCAGCGCTCGGCGCAGCGGGTGAAACGACGCGGACCCGCCACCAGCGTGGTGAAAGCACACCAATTCAACGGGTGTCATCCGGTCATCCCGCCCTCGTCGAGCCGCTGCAACACGAAGTCGACGAGATCGCCGACGCTGTGAATCTTCGAGAGCACCTCGGCAACGGTGACGTCGTGCAGAAGTGGATATTCCGCCCGCAGCCGGTCCAGGAGGCGAAGCTGCAGCAACGAGTCGTAGCCCAAGTCGTCAGCGAGCCGTTTGGACCGGGTGAGCGTGGTGACCGAATAACCGCCGACATCGGCGATCAGCGTGAGAACCCCGCCCTCCGCACCGGCCTGCGGCTGCTCGGTGCTCTCCGCCTCGCCGAGTGGCTCGCCGGCTGGAGCCTCGGCGGGCTGCGCCAGCTGTCGGGTGTAAGTGATCGGGCCGTCGAACCAGAACCGGCTGGAGGTATCGAAGGCGTACGGCGGGATCCGCTGCGGCGGGCCGGCCGGTCCGCCGTACAGGGCCGCCAAATCGGGTGAGTAACCGTCGCGCATCATCGTGGCGGCCACACCGAGCATTTCTGTTCCGTCGGAATCTGGGCCGCTGCACAATGTGAGCGAGCGTGTCTGTGGCGGCAGTCCGCCCCGCCTGGCGAGGGTGAGCAGGCCAGATTTGGGGCCGGCCTCGGCGAGATAGTCGGCACGTTCGGCGCTGAAGGCGGCCCGGACCGCGTCGAAGAAACGCACCGGCGAACAGATCTGCCCCGCCCAGTAGTCGACGGTCATTTCTCGGCCCTCGACTTCTCGACCGAGCACCGTGGAGAACAGCGGAAACTCGGCGGGTCCGGGCTCGAGTCCGGCTATCTCGTGCCGGAAGTCAGCCACCATCGGCTCCATGAGCGGCGAGTGAAAGGCGTGTGACACCGCCAGATTCATCGCTTTACCGCCCCGCTGCCGAATCAGCGTTTGGGCTCGTGCCACGGCATCGGTGGCTCCGGAGATGGTCAGGGAGTCCGGCCCGTTGACCGCTGCGATCGCGCACCCGGGCTCGTCGGCGACGAGTGCCTCGGCCTGCTCAACGCTGAGGTCGACCGCGATCATTGCCCCACCGGGAGGCAACGCGCCCATCAGCCGCCCTCTGGCCACGATGAGCTTGGCGGCGGTGTCGACCGTAAGCACACCGGCCAGGCAGGCGGCGGTGACCTCCCCGACGCTGTGCCCGATCCCGAATGGCACGCGGATGCCGCTCTGTAGCAGAGTCTTTCCCAGCGCGTAGGACACGGCGAACAACGCCGGCTGCGCGAGGCTCGTGTGATCGAGGCCGGGTGCGCCGCCGAAGATCGTTGCGAGCAGATCCGATCCAAGGTGGGGATCCAGGGCGGCCGCCGCGGCGTCGAGGTTCTCCCGGTACATCGGATGAGCGTCGTAGAGCGGCCGTGTCATGCCCGGGTACTGGGTGCCCTGACCTGAGAACAGGAGCCCGACGCTGGCCGGGGCCTTGTGGGGCGGGGCGGACGACACGAGGTCGGCGCCGTCGCCGGCCGCAAATTGGCGCAGCCCATCAACCAGGGTGTCGCGGTTGCCTTCCGCGACAAGGCGATGCCGATGTGATCGCTTTACGACGTTCGTCGAGCGGCACCAGGAGGCCACTTGCGAAGTGTCGAGGGTCTCCAGCGCGGTGGTCATCGACTCGGCGTTGCGCCGCAGCGCCTGCGCCGACGGCGCCGAAATCGTCAGGACCCCGTTCGCACCCGGGTCGGGCAGCGCCGTGGCCGGCGCCGACTCCACAACTGCGTGCGCGTTACTGCCGCCGAGGCCGAACGAGCTCACCCCACCCAGCGCACCGTTCACCGGCAACTTTCGGGGATCGTCGACCAGCTGCAGCCCGTGCTCGTGCAGCCGCAAGGCGGGATTGGCGCTGTCGCCGAACACCGTCGGCGGCAGCACGCCATGATGTAGCGCCAGGCACGCCTTGATGAACGCCGCGATCCCCGCGCTGCCTTCGGTGTGTCCGATGTTTCCCTTCACCGAACCGAGCAGACATGGCTCGCCGCGTCGGTTCTTGTGCACGTCGCCAAGGGCGTTGGCTTCGATCATGTCGCCCAGCACCGTGCCGGTGCCGTGCGCTTCGACGAAGTCGATCTGTCCGGCATCAACCTCTGCCAGGCTCAGCGCCCGCCGCATCAACTCCACCTGCGACCGGCGGTTCGGGGCGGTGATGCCGTTGCTGCGGCCGTCGTGGTTGGTGACCGAACTCTTCACGACGGCATAGATCGGCTGCCCGTCGGCAAGGGCGTCGTCGAGTCGGCGCAGCACTACCGCGGCCACGCCCTCGCCCCGGCCGATGCCGTTGGCGCCCAGTCCGAACGGCTTGCATCGACCGTCGGGAGCGGACAGCCCGGCCTGAGTGTAGAAGATCGAAAGCGCCGGCGTCAGAATGAGATTGGCACCAGCCGCGATAACGGTATCGGCCTCCCCAGAGCGAAGCGCCGCGCAGCCCTGGTGTACGGCAGTCAGTGATGACGAGCAGGCTGAGTCGATGGCCACGCTTGGTCCGATGAGGCCCAGGTGGTAGGAGATGCGGTTAGCAGTCATGAAATAACCACTGCCCGTGCCGCGGAACGCGCTGAGCCCGGCGAAGTCGAGAATCTGCAGGTTGCTCCACTCGCTGGACATGATGCCGACGAAGACCCCGGTCGGGGTGCCGGTCAGCGACCGCGGATCGATTCCGGCATCTTCGATCGCGCGCCAGGATGACTCCAGGAGCAGGCGTTGCTGCGGGTCAAGCGCCCCCGCCTCGATCGGCGCTATTCCGAAGAAGTCGTTGTCGAATGTCTCGACATTGTCGATGAAATGGCCACGTCGGGTGTTCATCGAGCCGAAAGCACCGTCGGTGCGATAGTAGGCGTCGACATTCCAACGCTGCGAAGGCACTTCGCTGTCGGCGATTACGCCATCCATCAGTAGCCGCCAGAACGCGTCCTTGTCGGGAGCGCCAGGGAAGCGGCAATCGACACCTACCACGGCGATCGGTATCACGGCAGCACCCGCTCGGTGACCAGGTGCACCGCGATGGCATCAATGGTGGCGCAATCCCACACAATCGTGGTCTCGACGGGCAGTCCCTTCTCGAACTCCAG
>NZ_JAVRPS010000570.1:0-16753 GCF_032162105.1 Mycobacterium sp.
AGCGGGGGGGCCAGCAGCCGACGGCGGTCGGTCCGCACGCCCGCCTCAGGCACGGCGCCCGGTTGCGATGATCCAGACCAGGGTCGCCAGGGCCGCAACGATGTAGACCGTCTCGCCCCACGCCAGATACCAGGGACGGCTGATCTCCAAGATGTTCGGTTGGGCGAGGGACAACAGGCTGGGAACGCTGATCACCATCAGCACCAACCAGCCCCAGCCCAGAACACGGGCGCCGGGCATGTCGCGCCACGGCCCGTGGATCAGCCAGATCATCAGCGGCACCACCCACACCCAGTGGTGCGTCCATGACACCGGCGCTGCCAACAGCCCGAACACCTGGACCACCAGCAGCGAGGCCAGCCGGTCGCGTTCGCCTGCAACGGACCCCAGCGCCCGCCACGCAAGCAGCGACAGTACCGCGGTCGCCGCAATCGCCCCGATGACGACGGGGCCGGTGCCCACGTCGTAACCCATGATCCTGGAAATCCCGCCCCGCCAGGACTGATTCCACGACGAGCCGACCGGCAGCTCCCCGGCGGCGTCGATCAACTGGTGGGGAAAGTAGCGACGCGTGTCATCGGGGAGAACGAGGAACGACAACCCCACGGCGGCGAAGAAGACCACCGCCGAGAACACCGCAGCGGCCCAGCGCCGCATCCCGACGAAGTACAGCCCGGTGATCGCAGGCGTCAGCTTCACTCCCGCGCCCAGCCCGATCAACAGGCCGGAAAGCCACCAACGCGTGCTGTATGCCGCATACAGCGTGGCAAGCATCAGAAAGATGCCAATCTGCCCGACCTGGATGTTGCCGCCCGGCGCCTCCAGCCAGATGGCGACTGCCGTCCACAGCATGGCGGTCCGGTGGCTACCGCCGCCCATCAATCGCTGACTGATCCGCACCGAGCCGTACAGCGCGGCTATCAGGCCCACCTGCCAGATGAATGCGACCACACCGAACGGCAGAAAATGCAGTGGATAGAACACCATTGCCGCAAACGGCGGATAGGTGAACGGCAAATGCTCGCCCTTGGTCGGGTCGATGTAGGAAAAGTCGTACAAGGTGCCTGGATGATCCACCGCCGCGCCGCCGAGCACGTACACATGGAGGTCGAAGAACGCGTCGCCTTCGACCAGGTAATAGCCCATCGTCGAGGCGAGTCGCGCGATGACGCTGATACCAAGCAAAATCGGCGCCAAGGCCTCCAAGTCGGAGATGCGGGGACGCACCACCGAGACCGACTCCGCGTTCACCGAGGTGACTATAACGGCATGAGGTCGGCCTGGCATTTGCCACATCCGGGCTAGTCCGCCGGGCGAACCAAAATTGGTGACTGGGACGAAAGGGCGCCGCGGCGGGCCAGGATACCGGTGGCGATGACCCATCCGCGTGTTGCCAGGGCCGATATCGGATAGATGAGCCCGGCCCACGCCTGATACCACGGGCGGCTGATCTGCCACCGACTCGACTGAAGCTGCGCGAGCGCATTGGGTACCGCTGTGACGGCCACGACCAGCCATGTCCACCACAGAACTCGGGCGCCCGGATTGTCCCACCACGGTCCGTGAAGAAGCCAGATCAGCAATGGCACGTTCCACACCCAGTGATTGGTCCAAGAGACCGGCGAGGCGAGCAGACCAAAGAGCATGACCACCAGGAGCGAGCCCAGCCGGTCGCGGCGTTGGGGGGAACAGGACCCAACACCCACCATGCCAATACGGCCAGCGCACCGGTCACGGCAATCGCCGCGACCAATTGCGGACCCGTCCCGGCGTCGTAACCCAGCACACGCGCAAACCCACCGCGCCAGGATTGGTTGTCGACCGACCCGATCGGGAACACCGTGTCCCGGCGTATCCACTCGGTGAAGTAATAGCGGTCCGTTCTCGTAGTCACCAGAGAGACCATTCCGATCGCCGATCGCCGAGTGCCGATCGCCGAGTGCCGTCGGCGCCGGTCCTAGACCCGTTCGATCCAGTCGGCGACGGCAAGTTTAGCGGCGTGCACGGTGGGCCACAACCCAGGAGTGGAACTCGACTTTCACTGTGGCCCAAAATGATTCAGCATGCGCGATTTCAGCAAAACCCTGGCGCAGACCGGCCGGGCACGCTGACCACGACCACCGGTC
The DNA here is from genome assembly GCF_032162105.1 of Mycobacterium sp. GTDB lineage: Bacteria > Actinomycetota > Actinomycetes > Mycobacteriales > Mycobacteriaceae > Mycobacterium. The sequence goes on from NZ_JAVRPS010000570.1 coordinate 2,127, forward strand.
GTGGACTCGACTTTCAGTGTGGTGCAAAATGATTCAGCATGCGCGATTTCAGCAAAACCCTGGCACGGGCCGAGCGGGCTCGTGTTTGGTAGCGAGAACCGGGCCAACTGCGCGAGGTGCGGAGGTGTACTGACAGCCGAGCGCGCGCATCGCACCCTCACGCTGACCACCGCCTCCAGGCATAACAACCACCTCGACGCCGCCATCAAACGATCACCGACCGCTGAGCCCGAGGCCAATCACCTAGCCGCACAAGCTGGTCGCCACCAGATACACCCCAGCACGGCGAGTGCGACGGCTACGGCCCCGACGCGGTGGGCCCGCAACCACTCCGGCGCTCGGTTCAGGAGAGCCGACGTCTTGGCCGGCGTCAGCAGGTAATTGATGAGCGGGATCTCGGCAAAAGCGAACGAGACTAGCGCATACGCTGCCATTGTGGCCACCTGCGTTCTCGCGGCACCCCCCGACGCCAGGATGACGCCGAGCGCTCCGACCAACTCGACATGCGGACCGAGCCCGGCCCAGAGGCCGGCCAGGAACGCCACCCATAGCGACTGCCGCTGGAGCATCGCCCGCCCCCCGGGACTACAGCCGCCGGGACCCTGCTCGCCAGCCATCCGGTCAGCATTCGGTGAGGTTTAGGGCTTTCGCTGCGCCGCGGCAGCTACCGGTTCGCGGTCGCGGGCAAGCCAGAGACGTTGCGCTTCTCGATCAAGGTGACGTAGCGGCTATTCGCCGGTACGCCTGCGCCGACCCGCGCCGGGCTGCCACACCACCAGCGCTGTGCTCTTCGGCACCACCGCCACGTCGCGGCGCTGGTTGGCCCGTAGCCGGTCCAGCTCCGCGGCCATCTCGACCAGTCGCGACTGCAGGGCGCCGACCTGATTGGTCAGCTCGATGATGCGCTTGATCCCTGCGAGATTCACGCCCTCGTCCTGGGACAGCCGCTGCACCTCGCGCAGCAGGTCGACGTCGTGCTGGGAGTAGCGACGCCCGCCGCCCGAGCTGCGCTCCGGGCTGACCAGGCCGAGCCGGTCGTAGGTGCGCAGCGTCTGCGCATGCATGCCGGCCAGCTCGGCGGCCACCGAGATCAGGAACGTCCGGGCCGAAGAGTTGGGGTCGTTCCGATTCATGATCACGCCCCCGCCCAGTTCGCCCGCGGATCGAACCCGCTGGCACGTTCGGCCTTGGCATAGGCCTCCAGCGCCTCCGCCGCTTCGCCTTCGAGGTTCGGCGGGACCGCGACCTTGACGGTGACCAACAGATCGCCGTGCCCGCCCGCGCGCTTCGGCACACCGCGGCCACGCACCCGCAGGATGCGCCCGTCCGACGTGCCCTTGGGCACCCGCACCCCGACCTTGCCCTCCAGGGTAGGAACCGAAAGCGTTGTGCCCAAAGCAAGTTCGTGGAAGCTCACCGGAACGGTGACGGTAAGGTCATCGCCGTCACGGCCGAACACCTTGTCCGGTCGCACGTGCACGGTGACGTACAGGTCACCCGAAGGGGCACCCCGAAGACCGGCCTCACCCTGGCCGGCCAGCCTGATCCGCTGACCGTCCTCGACACCCGGTGGGATCCGCACGTTGATGGTGCGAGTCCTTGTCGTCGCGCCCTTGCCGCCGCACTCCTCGCACGGCTCCTCGATGATCGAGCCCGTGCCCCGGCACTCGGTGCACGGCTCGGAGAAGCCGAACGCGCCCTGGTTGCGACTGATCACGCCCGAGCCGTTGCAGTTCGGACACACCTTCGGGCTGGTACCCGGGCGCGCACCGCTGCCATGGCAGTTGGTACACGGCGCCGGGCTGGTCAGCCGCAACGGCATCGCCACGCCCTTGGTGGCCTCGAGGAAGGACAGCGCGGTCTCGGTCTCGAGATCGTTGCCGCGACGCGGACGACTGGGCCGCGGCTGCTGAGCACCGCGTCCGAACAATCCGCCGAACAGGTCACCGATGTTGGCGCCACCGGTCTGGCCGGCCGCACCGAACAGGTCACCGAGGTTGACCTCGCTGCCATCGCCACCGAAGCCGCCGAAGTTTGCGTCACCCGAGTTGAAGCGACGCCCGAATCCACCGTTGGCGAACAGCCTTCGGGTTTCGTCGTACTCCTTCTTCTTGGCCGGGTCCGACAGCACGCTGTTGGCCTCGGACACGGCCTTGAACCGCTTCTCCGATGCGGCGTCTCCAGGATTCCGGTCGGGGTGCAGCTGCGAGGCCAACTTGCGGTAGGCCTTCTTGATCTCCGCTTCGGTGGCGTCAGAGGAGACGCCGAGCTCCTTGTAGAAGTCCTTCTCGACCCATTCGCGTTGGGCCATGTCGCGTCACCTCCTCACCTGTGTTCATCGATGGTCTATTCGTTTGATTCTGCGTTCGCTGATGCGTTCTCGCCGCCACTACCGCCGGTTTCGTCGACCGTGTCGGAATCCGGCACGGTGTCGATCACGCCGACCAAGGCGTGCCGCAGGATGTGGTCGCCGAACTTGTAGCCCTGGCGCATGACCGTGCCGATCACCGGATTGGAGCCGTCACCCTCGTGCTGCACGGCCTCGTGCAGGGAGGGGTCGAACTCGTCGCCCTCGGCGCCAAACGCCACCAACCCGACGCTCTCGAGCGCGGCGGTCAGCTTGTCGGCCACCGACTTCAACGGCCCCGACTCGAGGTCGCCGTGGTTGCGCGCCCTGTCGAGATCGTCGAGCACCGGCACCAGTTGGGCGGCGACGCCGGCCTTGGCCCGTTCGGCCGCGGCCTGCTCTTGGCGGACGGACCGCTTGCGGTAGTTGTCGTACTCGGCCTTGACGCGTTGCAGTGTGGCCTTCAGCTCGACGGCTTCATCGGATTCCACGGCCGGATCGGGGACCTCCGGCGCCGGCCCACTGGGGGCCGGCCCGGCTGTCTCACGTACCTCACCGGTGACCGGATCGATGCGCCGTTTGTCGGTGAAGGTCACCGGCTCGTGCGAATCCTCCTGTGTCACTTGTTCTCCTGCTCGTCGTCGACGACCTCGGCGTCCACCACGTTGTCGTCGACCGGCCCGGAGTCGGGGCCAGCACCCGAGGACTGCTCGGCCTGGGTGGCCTCATAGATGGCCTGGCCGAGAGCCTGGGACTCGACGCCCAGCTTCTCCATCGCGGACTTGATCGCGCTGATGTCGTTGCCCTCGAGCGCCTGCTTGGCCTCGGCGACGGCGGCGTCGACCTTGGTCAGCGTGTCCTCGGGGACCTTCGAACCGCCTTCGGCTTCGCGCTGCTCCTTGACAAACTTCTCCGTCTGGTAGACCAGCGACTCCGCCTGGTTGCGGACGTCGGCCTCCTCGCGACGCTTGCGGTCCTCGTCGGCGTGCGCCTCGGCGTCCTTGATCATCCGGTCGATCTCCTCCTGGGACAGGCCGGAGCCCTCCTGGATCTTGATCGTGTTCTCCTTGCCGGTGCCCTTGTCCTTGGCGGTGACGTGCACGATGCCGTTGACGTCGATGTCGAAGGTGACCTCGACCTGCGGCACGCCGCGCGGGGCCGGCGGAAGACCGGTCAGCTCGAAGGAGCCGAGCAGCTTGTTGTGCGCGGCGATCTCGCGCTCACCCTGATAGACCTGGATCTGCACCGACGGCTGGTTGTCGTCCGCCGTGGTGAAGGTCTCCGACCGGTTCGTCGGGATCGTGGTGTTGCGCTCGATGAGCTTGGTCATCACGCCTCCCTTGGTCTCGATGCCAAGCGACAGCGGCGTGACGTCGAGCAGCAGCACATCCTTGACCTCGCCCTTGAGGACGCCGGCCTGCAATGCTGCGCCGACGGCGACGACCTCGTCGGGGTTGACGCCCTTGTTGGGCTCCTGTCCGCCGGTCATCTCCTTGACCAGTTCGGACACCGCGGGCATGCGGGTGGAACCACCCACCAGCACCACGTGGTCGATCTCGCCCACCGAGATGCCCGCGTCCTTGATCACCGACTGGAACGGCTTGCGGGTGCGGTCCAGCAGATCCTGAGTGATCTTCTGGAACTCGGCCCTGGTCAGCTGCTCGTCGAGGAACAGCGGGTTCTTGTCGGCGTCGACGGTGATGTAGGGCAGGTTGATCGAGGTGGATTGACTCGAGCTGAGCTCGATCTTCGCCTTCTCGGCCGCCTCACGCAGCCGCTGCATGGCCATCTTGTCCTTGGTCAGGTCGATGCCTGCCGTGGCCTTGAACTTGTCGACGAGCCAGGTGACGATCCGGTCATCCCAGTCGTCGCCACCGAGGTGGTTGTCACCCGAGGTGGCCTTCACCTCGACGACGCCCTCGCCGATCTCCAGCAGCGAGACGTCGAACGTGCCGCCGCCCAGGACGAACACCAGGATGGTCTGTTCCTTCTCGCCCTTGTCCAGGCCGTAGGCCAGGGCCGCCGCGGTGGGCTCGTTGACGATGCGCAGCACGTTGAGGCCGGCGATCTGGCCGGCTTCCTTGGTGGACTGACGCTGGGCGTCGTTGAAGTACGCGGGCACGGTGATCACCGCGTCGGCGATGTCCTCACCGAGGTAGGCCTCGGCGTCTCTCTTGAGTTTCATCAAGACGCGCGCGCTGATCTCCTGCGCGGTGTAGTTCTTGCCGTCGATCTCGACGTGCCAGTCGGTGCCGATTTCACGCTTGACCGAACGGATGGTCCGGTCGACGTTGGTGACGGCCTGGTTCTTCGCGGGCTGACCGACGAGCACCTCGCCGTTGCGCGCGAACGCGACGACCGACGGGGTGGTGCGTGAGCCCTCCGAGTTCGCAACGACGACGGGGTCGCCGCCCTCGAGTACTGCGACGACCGAGTTGGTGGTCCCGAGGTCGATTCCGACCGCACGAGCCATAGTTACTGCCTCCTGTTTAGAAGAATTTGCGGGTCTGAGTGGACCGCGCTCAAGCTTGCTCCCGCCGACACTAGCGTGTCAACCAGAGTTGAGCCTAATCCACTCAAGTTGTCGAACGGGTCAACGGGACGGGGCCGCGATTTGTTCCCGATCCGCCCGGAATCTGATTGTCGTGTCAGTTCTCAAACTGGATGTCATCGTCTCAATTTCAATGTCATCGCGATGTCATAAATGACACGAAAGTGAGAATCGGGGCTGGTACCTCGCGGACGGCCTGGCGGCGGGGCGCCGGAGCCTCGGCGTGGGTTCCGTCAACACGGTCTGAACCGCCCCGGTGAGTCCGGAGACTAAATAGACGACTTCCGAGAGTCTCGAAAGTCAGTCGCGATTGGTCGGTTGACGTGGGCGTTGTGTGACATCCTGTGCGAGTGTCCGCGGGGGGCCCGGCCTTCGGGGGTCGTGACATTCCTGTTCACCGATATTGAGGGTTCGACCCGTCGGCGGGAGCGCCTGGGCCGTGCCCGTCGGCGAGATCTCGCCGTCGGTTAGTTGGCTCGGCGCACGTTCTGGGCAACTACTGTGGAACCGTCCCAACGCAGGTCGGCCATCATCTTCACGGTCGGACAACATGCTCCATCATTCGGACCGTTGGCCATCCACGTCACATGTGCGACACCGTCCGAGATGGACAGAGCGGTCACGATTTCCGAGCCGCCGTGGGTAAGGTCGCCGAGGTCGATTCCACCCAGCCGCGTGGGCCCGGCGGTTGAGAGCTGCGGGCCCGCCGTATAGAGCTGCACACTCTCCGGCCACCCAACCCCACCGGCATTGCAGTGGATGACCATCGCGGCGTCGCCTGCGCCCCCCGTCAGGTCGCCAAACGCCACCTTGTAGGCGGCGGTGTTGTGGTTCAACGCGATCCCGACGTTTCCGCGATGCCCCTCTTGTGGCGGCAATTGCCCGTTTCGCAGTTCGCCTGGATCGTGCTCGCACAGCGCCGGCACGGGCGCGCGCTGCAAGTACTCGAACGTGACCGCGCCCCTGCCGGGCGTGGGCACCGTGGTCGCCGGACCGGTTTTGGACATCTCTGTTGTGTGCGCGGTTGTGTGGGCACAGGCGGCCACTGCGACGGCCGACAGAAGGCCAATCAGCTTGACGGCCCGGGACTGAAGCAGCACCCGCCGGTGCGAAACCGGGGCCGTCGCCGTGCCGATCAGCGCGAGCTTCCTAATCTTGGTCGTTTTCATTGGCTTGTGTTCCTTCTTGGTCTGTCGGGCCCGGCTGTGGTGGCCCGTCTCATGTAGAGGCTGCCGTGGACGGCTTGGCGGATTCTTGGCGGATTCTTCGCAGCCCTGACCACCAATCGCCAAGCAGTCGCTAGCGATAAGGCACGGTCGTCCGGCGTTCAGAAGCCCGACGTCTCGCAACCACGTTTGAGACAACGGGCTCATAGTCGGCTCGGCTGAGGTTTCGCCAGGTCATCGTGTTTCAAAAGTCGGTCTCGGAAATCCGTCTTGGCTCCCGGCACGTCACGACCGGCCGGTGCCGCCGGCCTAGATCTTGCAGAACCGTGTGGTCATAGGATCCGCCATGAAAACCGGAACATCGCTTCCGCCATTTCGACGGGAATTCTGCAAGCCTCCTGCTGGGGGAGTCGGCGTCCGCCACGGAGGCTTGGAACCTAGAACACCGAGCAGGGCCACCGCGGCGATGAGGTGGCGCATCAGCCCGCCTCCAACTTCACGACCTGGCCGAAGCCGCTGTTGTCGACGACGTACACGTTGCCGGCGCCATCAACTGCCACATCTTCGGGTCCGTAGAGGACGGTAGACGGCACCGCGGTCTGGTCGTTCGACCCGGCCGCGAACTTCACCACCTGACTGTTCTTGCCGTCGATGACGTACACGTCGCCTGCGGTGTCCACCGCCATACCGTCGGGGTGTTCGAGGCCGGTCAACGGCAGGACAGTCTGATCGGTCGATCCAGCCGCCAACTTCAGCACCCGATTGTTCGGGCCGTCGTTGACATAAACGCTGCCTGCGCCGTCCACTGCCACAGCGTTGGCCGACGTGATGCCGGTGAACGGCAGCACAGTCTGGTCGTTCGACCCGGCCGCCAACTTCACCACCTTGGTGTCGGCGCCCCTCGTGTTGTCGGCGACGTACACGTTGCCGGCGGTGTCGACCGCCACATCGTGAACGTGGCTGAGGCCGGTGAACGGCAGCACCGACTGGTCGTTCGATCCGACCGCCAACTTCACCACACGGCTGTTGGGGACGTTGAAGTCGGTGGTGGCGGTGACATAGTCGGTGATGTAGACGTTCCCATCGGAGTCCACCGCAACAGCACCGGGGCTGTGCAGGCCGATGAACGGCAGCACCGTCTGTTCGTTGGACCCGGCCGCCAACTTCAGCACCCGGTCATTCCCGGTGTCGGTGAGATACACGTTGCCGGCCGCGTCCACTGCCACGCTGATCGGGTAGGTGAGGCCGGTGAACGGCAACACAGTTTGTCGGGCCGCCGGCGCATTCGAAGGAGTCGTCGACTGCTTCGATACGGTGAAGGGCAGGTCCGCCTTGCCGATCTGAACAAGGTCATCGGGCACGACGACGGTCGCCTGCACAGCGCCCTTGCCGTCGGTCATGGAAGCGTCGAGCGCAACGCGGTATTTCAGCGTCACTTGCTTGCCCTTGGGCAGTTCCTGCACGTCAGAGAATCCGCCGAGGTAGTCCGCGCCCGTGGTTATGACCGGATGCCCCAACGGGATCCAGCGTCCGGTGGCCGGGTCGAAGCGGTCGGCCGTGCCTTGGGGGAGCCCGCTTGGGTAGATCGCGCAGCTGCACTGCGTCAGCACGAAAACGACGCCGACCTTCGGGTAGTCGACCGGCGAGTTGTTGCACAGGGTCACCTCGACATCGGTCGGCTGGTCGCCGGGCTTGATGGTGCCCGACGGGATGCCGCTTAGCGATACGGAGATCCTGGCGTCCGGCGACACCGCGTCGAACTTTTCGGCGGTCGGCACCGGCGCGGACGACGGGTTGACCGCGCAACTGGTGGCCTGGCCGGCCGCTGGGGTGCTCGTGGTCGCCGCCGGCTTGCTGACGGCGGTCGTGGTTGGTCCGGCGGGCGGCGTACTCGACGAGCATGCGGCGATGGAGATCGTTGCCGCGATGGTCGCCGTTGCGATCAACGCTCGTTTCATAAGTTGTTGGTGGCGTGGAGTTTTGGTCATGTCTGTTTCTCTTTCTGGTGAGGTCTGGCCGCGGTTATGCGAGCAGTGCCGCGATTTCGGTGCGGGGCACTGAGACTTTCCCTGGCCCCTCGTGCAGAAAATCGTGATCGAAGAAGAAGATCACCGCGTCGTCGGTGATCGCGAAATTCTGGTATCCGTGCACGCCGAAGTCGTTAAACGACGGCAGGACCGCAACCCCACGCTTCTCCAACTCGTGCTGGACGTCCACCGGTTTGGTGCCCGGTTTGAACAACGTGTCGAACGTGATCGGGGCGCCCTTGCCAAGGTCGTAGTCGAACGCCGTGTACGAGGTCGCCGGGCGGCCTTCGTTCGCAGCGCCGGTGTCGTTGGCAATACGGAACACCAGGCTTTGAGTGCCGGAAGAGGGCGTGCCCGATCGGTACGCCGTGCCCGTGGCTTTGAACTCATACTGCGACGGCCGATTGCTCGGCGGGTACATCTGGGCGTATTCGACCTCTTGGTCACGCTCATGGGTCAGGAAGTCGGTCAGCGGCTGCTGGTCGGGGTAGCTGACCGGAAAGCTGAAGTCGAGGGTGTAGCTGGAGGTGGCGCTCTGAACGTGGCAGATCTGGTCGGGGTCGACTGTTCCGCCGAGGTCGGCGCACGCCGATTGCGCGCCGGCCGTCCCGGTGCCCGACCAGCCGACCAGGACGCAGGCGGCAACGGCCGCGTACCCCAGCATGCGCAGGTTTCCAAACATGGTGGTATTGCCCTTTCGGAGGCGTGCGAATCGGCTCACGGGGTTGTCAGCCGAGCTGGTACGACTCGCGCGACAGACGGAAGAAATGACCGGTGCTGCGATCGGTGCACGTCACACCCGAAGCCTCACTGTTGCAGGTGATCGGTCCGGCTGAGCGCATTTGGCCGTACGGCAGAATGGGCAGCCCGGGGACAAAATTGGTGTCCCCGTGGCAGTGCACGACAGGTGCGCTGCCCTGCTTCAAGCTGAATCGGTCGCCCCAACCGCCTAGCTGGCAGCCCGGCGGTTTCGGCGGCGCCACGTAGGTGTAGTCGCGGATTTCACATTCGGCACCGTTTGTGCCGTCGAAGCTCGTCGAAACGAAGCACACTATGTTCCCCGATGGAGACAAAAAATCGTAGCTCTCATCTGCGTGTGCGGTTGCCGCCAAGCCGATGGTTGCCGCGGCCGTCGCCGTTGCGATCAGCGCGAGCGTCGTGATCTTCATCTGTTGCCCCAGCCCGGCGTGCTGACGACCGATCCGAGTATCGTCACGGCGCTTGATGGACTGATGGTGGCGTGAAATGTTGGTCATGTCGGTTTCCTTTCGGGGCGAACATGTCTGGGGCCTGGGGATGCCGTGATGGCGTGGGTTGGTCGCTGGTGCCGGGCTGTTGTGGCCGGTCACGCAAAGTCTGTGGCCGACGCCTTGGAGGATTCTTGGCGGATTCTTGCGGCAATGCGGATCCCGGCGCGAGAGGGGCTGCGACCACGCGTGCCCTGGTTCAGGCCAACACGCCGCCGTTGTTGATGAACGCCGACCCGGCCGAGGTACTGTGCGTGACACGATCACGGGGGGCCCGCTTCCGGTCGGGTGAGGACTGCTGAAGACCGGCGATGGGAACACGTTCGTGCAGGTCCCGATCGACGAGAGCAGCAGCAACCGTAGAGGCCGTTAGCCGTGGTTGGCGCATTCGATCGTGATGTCGGGCCCGTTGTGATCGTCGTTTGTTGTCACGCACCCATGGTCGGTAGGGACATCATCCCGCCGGCAACTCCACCACGCGTTGGGTGACCTGGTCGGTGACGTAGACGTTCCCGGCGGTGTCCACCGCCACACCCGGCGGGGAGTCTGAGGCCGGTGAACGGCAGCACCGTCTGGGTGCTCGACCCGGCCGCCAACTTCACCACGCGGTGGTTGGGGTAGTCGGTACCGTAGACGTTGCCGACGGTGTCCACCGCCACCTGGGTGGGGTGGTCGGGGTCGGTGAACGGCAGCACGGTTTGAGTGTTCGACCCGGCCGCCAACTTCACCACGCGACCGGGCACAGTATGTGAACCGCCGGCAAAGTCGACGACGTACACGTCGCAGGCGGCGTCCAGCGCGAGACTTTGGGGTGCCTCTCTATTAGTCAAGAGGCATTTGCCGCTACTCCTGAAGGCATTCCGATGGTGCGCACCACCGCACGGCTCGGTCACCGTCTGTCACGGTGAAGTCCAGATGCCCAAGCCCGAGGATCGCCGGTGCCGTCATATCGACATTCTGCGCCGATGAGACGACGGTGCCTCACCTGCGGGGACCTGGGCGACGGGAGCTATCGCCCACAACACGCCCCGGCTCAGCTCTCCGCCGATCGCCGCGGACACGGGTCCAAAGCGAGCCCGCGGACCTGGGCGGGAACACAAACAGTGCGCCCACGCATCGGTTAGACCAACTTCGCGCACAGCTGGAACAGAATCAGGGAACCGCGCGGCAGAATGCTAAGCAGGGCCAGTCGGCGGCTCGGCCGCCACGGAGACGATATTGGCGAAATGCCCTGTGGCGCGGTGTAACTCGCTACCGTTAGCTGGTAACGGTGCGTGCTCGGCAGGTGCGAGTTACCCCGTACCGTTAAGGGCCTTATCGACAAGTGTGCGGATGACGGTCAGGTTGTTCGTGAGGTTGTTGTGCAGGGATGCCGTGGCGGCATCCGGGTCGCCAGCTCGAACGGGGTCGAGCAGATCCTGATGCGCGCGCTGCCTGTGGGCGCGATCGTCGGGGCCGGCGCCGTCGGCAAGTCGCATAACCCATGTCGAACACGTGTTCCCCATTGTTGCGTATGGGTAGGTGTGGTCCGTGAGGCGGTGTTTGTGTCGCGCGGCCATAAGGTTTTTCGTCGCTGCGACCAGGTCGATTATGCCGTGTAGTCGGCCCTTGTTAACCCAACTACCAATACTGGCCAGCAAACATGTGGTCCAATCAGCGGTGATGGGCACGGTCGGACGCGTCTTGGGAAGAGCGCTGAGGTCTCGCACCTAAAGGAGGGCCGGCGTGGACGTGGGGACAACGACCCCGATTCGGTTGCCGGACGAGCGTTCATTCACGCGTCGCACCAGCCCATCAAGAATCTTCCAAGGCGTCGGCCACAACCTTTCCCGGACCGGCGACAACAGCCGGCGCCAACGAACGACCCACGCCAGGGCCGCATCCCGCCACGCGGACATGTTCACTAGACAGGAAACCGACACGATGAAAACGACCACGATCACTACGCTCGGGCTGATGGCTGCGGCGACCGCCGGGGGCGCCATCGCGCTATCGCCGATCGCACACGCCGATGACAGTTATCTGTTTAGATCACCGTCCGGCAAACATTGGCTGCGCGATAGTAGATCAAGGTGACAGCACATACGCTGTTTGCAAGATCCATGACCACACCTGGGTGACACCGCAGTCGGGTGGGGACTACTGCGCCGGCGCGGGCGACGACCTGTTGCTTTTCACGGGGCACGCGCCGTCCGTATGCTCCCACGCGGATCAAATCTGGATATACCCCGCTTTGTCGACGCTCGCCTATGGCCAGACCCATTCGGTTGGCACGATCACCTGCGACAGCGAGCCCTCGGGCGTGACGTGCACCGATACCAGCACCGGTCACTTCTTCCGGGTGTCACGAGACTCCTACCAGCGCGGCTGACAACGCCGTGGCCCAGTTCGCTTAACTCCCTTCAAGACAACGCCTCCCGCGAAAGAAAGAACACACATGGCCATGAACGGTCGGATGACAGTCGTCGCCATGATGGTCGGCGCCGCAACGATTGCCGCCGTTGTCGGCTGCTCAAGTTCGGGTACACCAACCAGTTCCGGCACCACCACGGTCGGGCAATCTGGGGCAGTATCGAGTCAGCCGGCGGTCACCTCGGCCGCCCCGCACGTGCTCTTAACCCAGGCCCAGCCCCACGGGTCGGCGGGGGGCATCGACGTCACCCTCGCCGCGCAAGGAAGCACCACGGTGCGGCCGGGCGGCCCGCCGATGCGCTTTACCGTCACCCTGGTCAACACCACCACCACTGACATCGACCAGGTGGGCATGGTGGTGTCGCTGGGCCACTGTTCATGCAGCCCGTCCGGCGCCCGGATGATGCCCGCCGGGTCGATGCGCATGCTCGACCCCAGCACCCAGGCGTGGGTGACGGTGCCCTACGACAGCGAAGGCACTGGCATGGATTACATCAACGAAACCCTCGTCCCGCCGTTTGTGCTCATTCACGGTCAGACCATCACCTATCAACTCCAGATGCAGCTGCACGCCGACCAGGGTTTCACTGTCGGCAACGGCGAGTCCGACATCAGCGTGACGATGACCAACGTCGCCACCTATCCCCCAACCCGCCTCGGCACCACCTCATCGCTTCCCATCACCGTCGAACCGTAGCCAGAGAAAGGGACGCGCCATGGTGACTCGCACCGTCTTGATTGCGCTCACGAGCGCGACCGTGATCGCCTTCGCAGTGGGGTGCCGCGCATCGAGCACCTCAAATGCGCACACATCAAGCACCCCAGGCCCGACGACATCGGCTTCTGCGGTGGCGTCGTCGGGTCAGCCCTCGCCCGCGGCAGGCGTGCCATCGGCGTGCGCCGCCCTCGGAGGAACGGTCGATCCCGACCAGAGCTACCACTTGCGCAGCGCCACTTTCGAGCTACACGCTCGATTTCCGCTTTCCCGTCGATTATCCCGACCAGCAGGCGCTGACCGACACCCTCACGCAGGAACGTGACCAGTTCGTTGGCTGGGTCGCCCAGGCTGTCCCGCGGCCGTATCCCTATGAGCTCGACGTCGTCGGGAAGGCGTATCACTTGGGCACGCCGGCCTCAGGTACGCAAAGCCTGGTCCTCGACATTGGCAGCGACACCGGCGCCCATCCACTGGCGACGTACAAGGCCCTCAACTACGACCTGGGCAAGCACGCCCCACTCACATTCGACACTCTGTTCAAACCCGGCACTCAACCGCTGGACGTGCTGAACCCAATTGTGCAGCGCCAGTTGGACAAACACGGCGCGACGGGCGCGCTGTCGTTAGACGACCTCGGCACCAAGGCGTACCAGAACTTCGCGATCACCGACGACGCAGTGATGTTCTTCTTCAACCAGGACGGGCTGCTACCGCACGAAGACGGGCCACTGCACGTCGACGTGCCCCGCACCAACATCGCATCACTGCTCGCGTAGCCCGACAGACTCTCACACCCATGACAACGAAAACGATGACGACACCACATCGTCTCACCGTTGCCACTCGCCAGACACTGCTTGGGTTTTTCGGCCATCGCAGTGGCGGCGCTCGGCGTGGTCATCGCCCCACGCGCGATCGCCGACGGCGAGTGCGGGCCCAGTGGACCACCACCGCACGCAGCAAGCAAGGACGTCAGCGCCATCGACGGACAACCCGCCACACTGTGGATCAGCGACACCGTCGTCGGCATCAGCACCGCCCAAGGCTACGGCGAGGCAGCCATACACACCCCCAACCCGCTGCAGCGCTCGGCGCTGCTGGTCGACGCCCAACAGGACGGCAATCACCAAATCATCGTCGACACGGGCCGCGAGGCATCCTCCACACAGTGTCTGGCTGCACCATCACCCCGGCTGTCAACCAGCAGGGCGATTTTTTTCCGGTTCGACATCGGACACCGCCACGACGTCGGCGACGGTATCGGCCGCAGCGACCTCGGCGACGGCCCTCACCTGGTCCAGCTGCTGCAGCACCGCGACGAACCAGACAAACCACTGCCGCCACTCCGTCGCGGGCGATGGTCTGGTCGCCGCAGATGAAGTTGGCAGCGGCGACGAAATCGGCGGAATCGCCGTGCACATCGGCGCACGCGTGAGCGCCCTGGCCGCGCCGAACGATGTGCTCGCGTCCAGCACGCTGCGCGACCTCGTAATCGGATCCGGACTCGAGTTCGACGACCGCGGCGCGCACGAACTCAAGCCGCGAGACGCAGGTGCGCATTGACTCCAACGGCCCTTGGCTGACCGTGCTCGGGCCCGGGTTCTGCGCCGAACCCGACAACCCTCGTCTGGATACCTTGTTGCCGCACAAAGAGCTCACCGTCGAGCGGTTCGCGAAGTGGATCAAGATCAACGACACTTTCGATGGGTTGGCATGGGCGGTAGCGCGCCGCATGAACGTTCCTGTGCAGCTACAGGTACAGCTACTCACGTCGCTGGTTGAGGGATTCCACCGTCGACTGACTCCACCTGACGAACAAACGTGGTTCCCCGACGGCTCGAAGCGCGCGCTCCTGCGCGTCCGCGAAGCCGCCGCCCAGGCCGCCGCAGACCAAGCGCACAGGGAGGGCCTGGACCCCAATCTCGTGGGCACCCGCGTTTGGAACGCTCTGGGGCATGTTGGCGACAAGAGCTTCCTGGAGCGTGCCCAAGAGGTCATCGATACGGTATGCGGTGAGGTGCCCGAAATTGGCGCTTCGATAACGAAGCTTGCGTCCAAACTCACTGAGCCGCGGCACTCTTTCGCTCATCAGTTGCCGCAGAACAATGCGAAAGATCCCCTCGAAGATCGCACTACCCGCTGGACGGTGGTGTCCAGCG
>NZ_JAVRPS010000571.1:0-4050 GCF_032162105.1 Mycobacterium sp.
CGTCCTCATCATCTGGTACGCGGGCGTATTCGCACTGACCATGCCCAACCGACGGCTGCGCGATCTGCCCGTCGTGGGAGCCGTGCACGGTGACATGGTGCGGCGCCGCTTCGCTAGGGCGGTTCATCAGATCGGCGAGAGGTACCGCGCCGGTGATCTCGCCACCGCTCCCGCCGGCGCCGCGGTCAGCGCCGCACTTCGTGGCTTCCTGCAACAGGCCACCGGCGTCCGCGCCCAGTACATGCAGGTGGAGCAGATCGCCGCGGGTGAACTCGCGCCGGCCGCACCGCTTTTGGAGCAGCTCGACGACGCCCAGTTCAATGCCGCGTCTCGGGTGGACATCTCAGCGGTGAGCGAATCCGCCGAGGAGCTGATCCGATCGTGGACCTGACCTGGTGGGTCGTGGCGATCGTCGGCTGCGTGGCCTTGGCGATCTGCATCGCGGCCGTGGTGTTTCGACCGATGGACGCCGAGCGTCGGCAGTTGCGTCCGCTGGCCAACGTCAGCCGCCTGACCACGCTGCCCGAATACGTTCGCGCGGCACGCATCCGGTCGTCGTCGATGATCATCGCGATGGTGTTGCTCGTCATCGTCTTCGCCGGTGCGGTCATCGCCGCTTCCCGTCCGACCGGGTTGCCCTCGGCGGCAGGCGAGTCGGGCTCAGGCGAGCCGGAGGACATCATGCTCTGCGTCGACGGGCCGGTAACCGATCCCGCCGCGAGTGCGACGCTGCGCTACTTCGCCGAGCAGGTGAAGACGTTCGACACCCAGCGCATCGGGCTGACCTCGCCGAACCGGCGGGTGGTGCCGCTGACCCGCGACTACCAGTACGCCGCGGCGCAGTTGTCCACCTACGCCCAACCCGAACGGGACGGCTTCGTGGCGCCGGTGTCCTACGTGGATTACGCCGAGGGTGCCGAGGATCTGCTGGCACTGTGCCTGACCGGGTTCCCGTCCTTCGATCAACCACCCGCACAACGGCGTTCGGTGATCTACGTCGGACCGGATGCAGGCGGTGCGCCCGATGAGCGTCGGCCCGCGCTATTCACCGCCGACCGGGTGAAGGAGATGGCACGCACGGCGGGCGTGCAGGTCAACGTCATCGTCACGGGCGCGGACACCGACGCGCTGGCATCGCTGGCCCGCGACACCGGCGGACGCTCGTTCTCGGCAGATTCCGACGTGACCGCACATCTCGCGGACATCAGTGGCAACCCACCCGCGGCTGCGGCCACCGACGACACCGCCCCGGTCAAGCCGGCCGAATCGCCCGACGTTCCACTGGCGGTAGCGCTCCTGGCCGCCCTGCTGCTGGCCGCCTGGCCGGTGGTGCGGCGATGACATTTCAGCCCGTGTTGCCGCCGCTGCTGCTCGCCGCCGTCGCGGCCGCGATCGCCGTGGCCCGCGTCGTGGCGCTGCGCCGATTGACCGCCGCCGGTCGGACGCGTCCCGTGCTCTGGCGATGGTGCGGGCTGACGGCGGCCGCGCTACTCCTGCTAGTGGCGGCCGCGCGACCGGTCATCGGCGGCGATCAGGGCACCGTCCGCGTCGCCGGGGACGCCGATCCGAACGTGTTCCTCGTCGTCGACCGCTCGGCCGACATGCGCGTCGAAGACCTGGCCGGTGGCCGGGAACGGATGGCCGGTGCGCGCGACGACATCACCGCGCTGATCGACCGGTATCCCGACGCCCGCTTCGCCGTGATCGCCTTCGCGTCGCGTCCGTCGCTGGATTGGCCGTTGTCCCAGGACACCTGGAGTCTGCGGCCGGTGATGTCGGCCCTGAGGCCGTACGCCTCGGCGCCCGACGCGGTGTATCAGACCAACGTCGGCGCGGCGGGCAACGTGCTGCGCTACCAGCTCATCGGGGCACGGCAGCAGTACCCGCGCGCGCAGAACCTGGTCTTCTACCTCGGCGCGGGCGCAGGCGAAACCCAGGCGCCACAGCGGCAATTCGAGCTGCCCGAGGCGGCGGTGGACGGCGGAGCGGTGCTCGGCTACGGCAGCGCCGACGGCGGTCCGATTCCAGGGACGGACGTGGCCCGGTCGGTCGTCGACGAACCGGCGCTGCGCGGCGTCGCCGATCAGATCGGCGTTCCCTACGTCCCCCGTGACGGCGCCACACCGCTCACCGGCCTCCTCGCCGACCAGGGCACTGAAGTCGGCCCGCCCCCGCCCGTCGCGGCGCCCGCCCGCCGGACCGAGCTGTACTGGGCACCTGCGGTCGGCGCCGCAATCCTGGTCCTGATCGAGCTCTACCTGGTGCTGCGCGAGTTCCGGCGCACCCGGCTGGCCAATGTGGACGTGGTCGTGTGAACCCGGTCCACTGGTGGCGCAGCGGACCGCCGCGGCTGCGTCTGCGGCGACGGCTGCTGGTGTTCTCCGCGCCCGTCGCGGTGCTTCTCGTCGTCGCGCTGCTGAAGCTGTGCTCGGTCGTGATCGCCGGTGGTTCGGCCGCATCCGACTTCGCGCGCCGCGACGCCGGTGCGCTTCGGACCGAGGTCGCGACGTTGAACGTGCTCAACGTCGTCGAGCCGGCGAAGGCGTTCTTCGCCGCGGGCGACCTCGCGGTACTCGACGGCCGGCTCGAGGATGCCGACACGCAGTTCTCCGAGGCGCTGGCGCGCAGCGGGCCCGCAGAGTCCTGCGCCGTCCGGGTCAACCTCGAACTCGTCCGAGAAACGCTCGGCGACAAGGCAGCCGGGGTCCTGGACGTCGAGGCGGCGGTCGCGCGGTATCAGAGCGCACTCTCCGTCGTCACCGGCGCCCCCAACGGTTGCTTCGAGGGCAACGCCGATCCCGATCCGGAGCGGCGCGTTGTCCGCGACGAGGCGGCCGCCCGGCTCAACGACAAGATCGACGCCGCGCGGGTGGCCCCGCCACCACCACCGCCACCCGTGGCCGAACCGCCACCGCCGCCACCCCCGCCGCCGTCAGTGGGATCCGAACCAGGAGAACCGGATACGCAATTGCGACTGAACCCGGGCGCGGGGGATCCGCTGGAACGGCTGCAGCAGATCCTGCGGGACGCGGCGTCGGCCTAGGGCTGCGCTGCCGGAGGAAGATGCGGCGTCACGTGTGGATGGGCCGCGATCAGCACGTTGCGCGCCCGCCACTCGTCTAGCGACCGGAAACGGGTAGTTGGCTGAATGCCCTGCGACCCCAGCGATTCGACGGCATCGGACAACCGTTCGACCACCGGCGCCTCGTCCGGATCGGGGAGTGTGATCCGCGCCCACGGGCCTGCCACCTCGATCGTCTCTGGCGTGACCGATCGTTCGGCGTAGCAGAACCACACCGCGGACCCGTCCGGCGTGGGTGGCCACGTGACCGGCAACGGAGGCGTGCGTCGAAGCTCCCAGCCCGGCTCGGCGGCGGTGTCGGCCCAGGCGAAGTTCGAGGCCTGTTGGACCGCGGCGCCGCTCCGATTCACGTCTGTACGGGACGAGCCGCCGGCAACGCCATGCGTCACTCGTCGGGCCAGCGCGGCGGCAGGGGGTGTAGCACCCAGGAGCGGGGCCACCACCAGCCACCCCCAGAGCCAACCTGGCCAGATACCGCCTGCTGTAACTGCGGCGCCAAGGGTCGTCGCCGCCTGACCCAGCCACAACGGACCGACGTAGAGCAGCGCCGCGAAGCCCACGGCGACACGCCCCTCCCAGACCATGTCCGGATCATTCTGCGCTGCAAGGGGACTCACCAGGACGGCCAGCCCTCCGGCGATTACGACGCCGAGCGCCATGGCGAGGACGTCTAGCCAGTCCACGTACGCCTCGTCACGGCTTCAGCGCCTCCTCGAGCGTCCGTGCCCGATGGAACCGTAGGGTGGCGATGTCGGTGACCTCGGCGCGGGCCACCGCTGCGACCCGGCCGTCTCCTGCCGGGCCGCGGATCACGCCCGACTCGTCGGCGAAGGCGGGCAGAACGTCGGCGTAGAAATTGTCGCGCAGGATGGTGAACGCCATGCCGCTCTCGCGGATCGCCTGTTCGGCGTCGTGGTGGTCTCGGCCGAGGGTGAACGTCGCGTCGGCGGACGCCCCCGCGAACGACG
>NZ_JAVRPS010000572.1:0-4402 GCF_032162105.1 Mycobacterium sp.
TGCCACCGGCAGTACCGGGCGGGCCCTGGCCTGGGAGGTGAGTATCTGCGCTCCTTGCACGGCAAGGTCTTTCGCGTCGGCGGCCTTCTGTTGAACGCTGCTCGGGACCTCGTCCAGCGCGGCCACAGCGGCTTCGCCGGGCGGACGATGAGCGGAGTCGGACGGGGTCTGCGGATTCTCGACACCTGCGTCCTGACCGGGTTCGGGTGCCGCTGCGTCAACGTCTGTCATCACGGGTTTCCTTCACGTCCTGCATGTTTCACGTTCTCGGTCGTCCGGGTCGGCGGCCCCGCTGCTGCCGTCCCGTGAATCGTGGGCGATCGACTAGTCCCGCTGCCACGGGGCAGTGTCGTCCATCTTCGCGTAGTACTTCGCCAGATGGCTCTTGACTCTGTCGATGTCGGTCTCGGGCAGATCGGCGCCACCGCGTGAGCCCTGCATGACCGCGCTTGCGGCCATCACGCCGCGGGGCACCGCGGTCAGCTTGTCGTTCACCACGTCGGCGATCAGCAGCTTGTAGCCGCCGAATTTGTCTTTGCCTTCTTTGTCGTACCAGACGTGGGCGTCCCGGTACTTCTCATTCGGCTCGTCCTGTGCATCGGCCCACCGACGCACCCGCTGCTCGGCAGCAGCACCACCCCCTCCCGATCACGATCGGCCAGTGGCAAGTCCTGGAAAGCAGTCACCGACATCGTTATTCCTCGTTTGGGTCTCGAATGCCCAACGGCTGCGCGTACCAAACGTCGGCAGCCGAGATCGCCGCATCGCTTGGGGGACAGGCGATGCGGGCCAGTGGTGAAGTCCCAACTTGGTGTGGGTGGATCATGCGGTGCCCGTCGGGGTGACGGCATCCTCAGAATGACTGGCAAGCGAGCGCAGGTGGTCGCCGAATCCGCCGGGTGCGCGGTAATCCCGCCGATCGGAGGTCAAGACGGGGTTATCGCTGTCCCAGATCAGGGGGGTCCCCGCCGCGACGAGCCGATCCACCATGTCGACGTCCTCACCAAGGTGTAGCGGTCGAAATCCGCCCACTCGCCAATAGGCGTCGGCGCGGACCCCGAGGTTCGCGCCGTGCACGTGTCCGTGGGTCGCCTCACCGCGCTGGTGCCCACCGAGCCGGTAGAGCCGGTCGTAACGGCGCCGGGTCGCCGCCGAATGTTCCTGCCACTGCACCGCCACCGTTCCGACGGCGCCCTGCCACGCATCACTGTGGTGCGCGACCTGGTCGGCCAGCCACCTCGGCGGCACCACGCAGTCCGCATCCGTTGTCGCCAGCCAGATCTGAGCGTCCGGGTCGGGTGCGACGGCGATGAATCCCGCCGCGCGTGCGGCGCCCACGTTTCTCACCGACACCCTCAGCGCGCGCACCGACGCGGTGAGGACGTCCTCGGAGCGATCAGTGCACGTGTCCAGTACCACGACCACGGTCACCGGGACGTCCACCTGGTCGGCGGCGGCGGCGACACTGGCCAGGCATCCAGGCAGACGGTCACGCTCGTTGTGCGCCGGGACTACGACCACGATCTCCCGCAAGGCGGCAACGATGGGCGTGTGACGACCGCGAAAGGGTTGATTGTTGACCATGTCTCCTCGCCGAGATGACGGTGTTAGACGCCCGAGGCTGGAACGATCTGCAGGCGGTATATCCGCAACCGGTGCGGCGAAACATGCCCGGCTGATTTCGCCTTGCACTCCCGCCATTCGGTGCCGGGGCTCTCAGGTCTTCGCCGGGTGTCCGGGTGTGAGATCGCGCAGGTCGGAGAACGACAACCAGTCTTCGATACCGTCGGGGGACATTCCACTCACTGGCTCCAGCAGATGTCCGACGTGATCTCCGAGGTCGAAACGGTCGACGATGCGCCCCACGAACCAGGCCGCCGCGGCGGTGAGAATGGGCATGCCGGCCGGGCCGGGGCTCCAGTCGCAATGGTCGAACTTGTCGATCCGGTCACCGGTCTGTTCGCCGAACAGTTCGGCCAGGCGGCGATCCCGCCGGGATACGACGTGGACGGCCAGATGCTTTGCGTTCTCGGCGATTCGATACGTGTGGTTCAGCCGGGATAGTCCGACGAGGAACCGTGGCGGATCGATACTGGTCTGGCTGGCGAAACCGACCAGGCACCCTGCCGGTGGGTCATCTGTGCCGTGCGCGCGGGTGCACACCACGAACATCGGATAGTCCAGCGTGGCCACCAGCCGTTCGAATGCGCCGGTTCCGTTTTCACCCCTCATCCTGGTACCGACCCCCGTTCGCCTCAGCGGTGCCGACGAGTACGGCACGACAATCCTGCAGTGACCTTGACCTTGTACCCGCGGCCGGACGTCGGGAATCGTCGCTGGGTTCGCGGAATTGCCTTCCAACACCGGTGCGGTCGAGGAAAACGGGTACCCAGATCACGCAACCTGGTCGCCGCCGTGGGCCGCATCGCCGGTCTTCGGACGTCGACCCAACCCAACCCAATGGAGGGTGACCACGATGAGTGACGAGCGAGCCGATCGGATCAGCCATTGGCTGTCGGTAGCCGATGATCAGGACACACCCGAGAAGGAGTTGGCCGCCCGTTACACCGCTGCCGCGGCCGCGCGGCTGTGGGCGCTGCACCGCTTGGACGACGCCCCCGACGATGCCCCGAAAGAGTGGGCCCAGGTACGCGAACTGGCTGATCAAGCCGACAAGTACCTCGACGATGACCGCCAGGATGAAGCCCTATTCCGCCGCGCACAGGCCAACCTCGTTGCCTTGCAGCTGTTCGAAGACTCCGGCCAGCGGCCCGCATCTGCGGAGGTCGATGACAGCGACGAAGGCGATGGCGATACGGGCGAGCACGATCAAGACGGCGACGCCGACTGACCGACACAACCGTTGCGCGGCGCGGACACCGCACGGCGATACCCGTTGCGCGCCAACCATGTCCGTACCGGATCCGCCACCGGCCCTGCGACCCTCAGTTGCCGAGCAGGTCGTTGAGATCGTCGGCGTGCTCCTCTTCCTGCTCGAGGATCTTCTCCATCAGCCGCCGCGTGGTCGGATCGGCATCGCCGATCCATCGGATGATCTCCGCCATGTGCTTGCGCGCATCGTCGCGGATCTTGGTGATGTCGATCTCGAACCGATTCTTGTTCGCGCTCTTACTCGCGGTCTGTGTCGTCATCGCGGTGGTCCCTTCTTGGTCGGTGCGCGTACGGGCTGTGCGCCGCACAGATGTACCCGCGATACCCGCCCCAAACACGTCCGTGTCGTGCGGATTCGGTGTGCCTCGTTGACCACCCGACAGCCGCGGCGCACGCCGCGAAGTCGCCGTGCAGTGCACAATTCGTCGACAACCAGCATCATCCGTCGTATTCTGCATTCAGGTTGAGCGCACAGCCCTTGGTGACGTCGCCAGTCCGCTCATGAGGCGAAGACCCTCTCACATGGTGCCGCCGTCGGCGTGACCAGACCCAGTGCCCGTTTGTGTCTGGAGGTCGGCCATGACCACTGTCGAAATCCGTACCAGGACCTCGCTCGGAAGCCTGGATGACGGGGTGGAGGCGTCCGGAAGGGCGCGTTATTCCACTCGCCTCTACCTCCCGGCGCGGCTGATCGTCACCGTCGAAGGTGAGGTCGATGCAAGCAACCAACGCGATCTGGGCCGTTACGTCGAACGTCACCTGCGCCCGACCACGCAATTGCTGCTGGATCTGCGTGCCGTGGACTTCTTCGGCGCGCAGGCGTTTTCAGCGCTGCACTACATCAGCGTGTGCTGCAGCCGATCCGACATCGACTGGGTGTTCGTCGGTGACCGTGCTGTCGCACGCCTCCTGGACATCGTCGATCCCGACCACGTCCTGCCCCTGGCCGCCGACTTCGACTCGGCGTGCGAACACCTCGACCATCTCGTGTGCCGCCGCTACCCCATACCGGGACCGATGTCCCGCAGGGGACTCAATTGAGACCCGCGGCTCGTGACGAATGGCACGCCAGGCCCTCCGAGATCTTCGGATATGGGGGTTAGAAGCGCCGCCCCGGCGGGCATGCGTGGGTCACGGGAGAACACCCGTCGGGGCGCGTCATCGGTGACGTGCCGCGGAGCACACCGCGAATCGACTGCTTGGAGCGACTTGTCGCCCAGGAGCCGGTTCCGGAATCACTACGACGAGAGGGATTATCGTGACCGATAAGAACAGCGGCCCCGAAGAGGGCATCAAGGGCGTGGTCGAAGACGTCAAGGGCAAGGCCAAGGAAGCCGTCGGCACCGTCGCCGGCCGCGACGATCTCACCGAAGAGGGCAAGGCCCAACAGGACAAGGCGCAGGCCCAGCGCGATGCCGCCAAGAAGGAAGCCGAAGCCGACGCGGCCCGCGGCGGTGCGGACGCGGCCGAGAAGCGTCAGGAGGCGCACCAGAACTGACCGTCTGACGAC
>NZ_JAVRPS010000573.1:0-21228 GCF_032162105.1 Mycobacterium sp.
TCGGCGCCATCACCAGACCAGCTAAAACGAAAGCCGCCCCGACTATTGGTCGGGGCGGCTTTCACCTGTCCTCTTGATGACAAAACCGCCTCCATATCAGGTTCTCAAAACCCGTGTCATATCGCGATGTGAACCGCCCCGGTCAGTCCGGAGACTTTCTGGTGTGAGAACTCAGCCGGCGGCTGGTCTCTGGTTGCGAGCGTAGTAGGCCGCCTTGGCCGACCGCGCTGCGCATTCAACTCTCACGATTCTCACAATTCGACCATCCCAGACACCACCGACAGAACCCCACGACCAACAGTCAGCAACCCGCCGGCCCGCGTGTTTGCGATCTGCACCGACAGCGACCGACCAGAGACCCTCGCGGCCAGGTGGGCAGTGGAGCGTCGAGGCCGGGCGAGACGAACTGGTCAGAGCCGGTGCCACGGCATCGGCCGACGGACTGCTCGTCGATCCCGGCAGCAACGACGTCAGCGCACCTGGCCGAGCGACGTCAACGGGCTGAGCAGCGCGGAGCACATCTGCCGCGGATTGATGAAGCCGAGCAGTCCCGAGGTCGGCATGGCTGCGCAGCCGGTGGCCGCCGGGGCCTGGGCAGGAGCCGTCGACGTGGTCCACAGCGCGGGCGTACCGCCGACCGCGCTGCACTTGGGCCATGCCTTGGGGCCCTGGCTGGCCAGGACGTTCTCGGCGACGCGGATCTGTTCCTCACGCGATGCGCTCACGGGCGAGCCGAAGCCGCCGTTGGAGGACCAGGTGGCCTGCTTGAACTGCAGTCCGCCATAGGCGCCGTTTCCCGTGTTGGCGGCCCAGTTGCCGCCCGATTCGCACTGGGCGACGGCGTCCCAGTTCATGCTGTCCGCGTGGGCGGTGCCCGAGGACAGCGCGGTGGACATGGTCAGTGCGGCGACGGCGAAGGCGCCGGAGAGCAGCACCAGCTTCAGGCTGTTGGTGACTGTCTTGCGAACTGCGTAACGGATGCTCATCTGTGCGGTCCTTCCCCGACCGGTGACACGAGGACCGCCTGCAAGGTTTGTGCGTTCTCACAACGCGGTCATCCGGTTATTCGTGTGAGGGATTTCACGCGTTACAGAAGAGACTGAAGTTCTTTACCGGGGCGTGATGTGCTGAAGAGGGAGTTGGGGTAAATGAGAACGGTGCCGGACATATCGCCCGGCACCGTTCTTCAGTCGCGTCGCGTCGGTCGACGAGGGTTTTAGCCCCGCCGGCCGCAGACCGGCCAGGCGCGAATGCCCTGGGTCTTCAGCACGTTGTTGGCGACCCGGATCTGCTCTTCCTTGCTGGCCTGGTGGGGCGAACCCGAGCCACCGTTGGCGCGCCAGGTACCCATGGTGAACTGCAGGCCGCCGTAGTAGCCGTTACCAGTGGCGGTATGCCAGTTGCCGCCGGACTCGCAGGCTGCGACGGCGTCCCAGTTCACCCCGTCCGCATTCGCGGTACCGGCGCCAAGCGCCATCGGAGCCACGACGAGCGCCCCGGCGATGGTGGCCAGCCCAAACGTCTTGCGGATGTTCTTCAACTTCGATCCTCTCGCCAAGCGCGCGCCAAAGGACGCCCGCGATCACGCGGACGAAATGCCTGGCTTCCAGGCGGCAGGGATGGGTCGCACCGTCTCGGTCGGGTACGACAGCGGGAGGCCAGATCCGCCTCGCCGGGCATTCCGCCCAGCCGCCGCGGGGACCCACAGGTCCGCCGCAGCCCACTCACACGCAGGTTCTTGGTTTTGAAATTATTTGCTCCATTTGGAGACTTAGGGACCGTACAAATCTTTTGGCGCAAAGTCATGTTTGGCTGAGTGCGTGTCGCGGGTACATCACGGACAGATCACGACACGACCAAACAATCGTCTGTGCAGGTAAGACGCCCGTTTTACCATTCGCGGAAATCGCGCGTTGGGCGTGTCGCGGTGAGGCAGATCACTAGGAATTTGTGAGCTGGCACACAACCGGCGCAGTCCCCACAGCAACGATGGTCACCGCGAGGGACTGCGGAAAGCCGTTGCGCCCGGCATCAACCCGCCAAGATGCGGGTTTTGGTTCGCTGCCCGACTCCGCCCACGCCAAGCCGGGCTACGAGTTAAATGGCCTTGTGCTGCACAATATTTGGCCGGATACACCTCATTGAGTACCGCGGTCCGGCACAGTGGCCGGCGTTCGACGAGACGAGTGACTTCCGACCCAAGTCCGCTGTCTTACATCGCCTTTCATGAGTCAGCCGCCGAACGGGCATGGCCCCACCCGTTGCCACGCCACGGCGCCGGATGTGCCGATGCGCCCGAGCGCACCGCCGGGTCGACGGCGCACCCAATGACCTCGATCGACAGGCCCGGAATCACTTCACCCGCAGAAACTCCCGAATTGACGTCCGTTCCCGACGGCGCCGAGATCCGTTATGTCGTAGCAGATTTGAGACCCGGCGCCACCCTGGCCCGCGGCAGGTCCCCATCACATAACGACCAATTACTTCATCAATAACAGATCACACTGGTCACAATCAATCTTAGTTAGATGATCACATGACCTAATTGGCCGGGTTGGTGTGCGAATTCAGAATTTGCTGATTGAATTCAGGCGAGATCTGCGGCGGAGTTGACGTTGGTCAGCGCCCGCTGTTCGGACATCACGACCCGCTGGGTGTCCACGACGTTCACCAGGGCACGCATGCTGCGCTCCCCCGCTGCCACCAATGCGTCGGCGCGGGCGGCCAGCGCCGTGCGGTACACCCCGGCAAGGTAGTGGTCACGGCCATCCCACGGCAGCACGACGTCCGCGCCGAGTCGTACCGCGGGACCGACGAGTTCATCGATCAGCTCGACGGTCAGGTAGGGCATGTCGACGGCACACACGAAGGCCAGGTCGAGACCGGCGTCAGCGGCCGCACGAAGACCGCTGGCGGTCGCCAACAACGGGCCGACACCGCGGATCTCGTCGCGCAGCACCTCGGCGTTCAGGGCCGGCGGCAGCGGTTGGCCCGGTGCAGCCACCACGAAGACCGGGGAACAGCGCTCGCCGAGAACCGCCACGGCGTGCTCGACGAACGTCGTCTCACCCGCGGGGCCGGAAAAGCTCAGGGTTGCCTTGTCGCGGCCCATGCGCCGCGATGCCCCGCCGGCCAAGATGACCGCGGCCAACGGGGTCGTCACGTCAGTCGACGGTCCAGGTGTCTTTACCACGGAGCAAGGATTGCAGAGCCGCGGTGTCGTGGGGCTTGGAATTCATGGCCGAAGTGACCTGCTCGCGCGCGGCCTCGTCGTAGGTGGGGCGGCTCACCCGGCGGAAGATGCCCATCACGGTGTGCTCGAGGTTCTGCTCCGACAGCCGTGACAGCGCAAATGCGTAGGCCGGATCGTCGACCTGGGAGTTGTGCACCACGATCTCCCCTGGCGGCACGTCGGCGGTCTTGGCCACCTCGAGGCCGTAGCCGGACTTGACCACGCAGTACTCGCCGTTGGCGCCGAAGGTGATCGGCTGGCCGTGGCTGACGTTGATCAGTCGTTCCTCGGCACCCTCCTTGCGGAGCGCGTCGAATGACCCGTCGTTGAAGATCGGGCAGTCCTGCAGGATCTCGACCAGCGCCGCACCACGGTGCTCGGCAGCGGCCCGCAAAACCTCGGTGAGCCCCTTGCGATCCGAGTCGAGTGCACGCCCGACGAAGGTCGCCTCGGCGCCCAGCGCCAGCGACACCGGGTTGAACGGGTAGTCCAGCGAGCCCATCGGGGTCGACTTGGTGACCTTGCCGACCTCGGAGGTGGGCGAGTACTGGCCCTTGGTCAGACCGTAGATCCGGTTGTTGAACAGCAGGATCGTCAGGTTGACGTTGCGGCGCAGGGCATGGATCAGGTGATTGCCACCGATCGACAGCGCGTCGCCGTCACCCGTCACCACCCACACCGACAGGTCCTCGCGGGCCAGCGCCAGCCCCGTCGCGAACGTCGGCGCGCGCCCGTGAATCGAGTGGAAGCCGTAGGTCTCGAGGTAGTACGGGAAGCGACTCGAGCAACCGATTCCGCTGACGAACACCATGTTCTCGCGCCGCAGGCCGAGCTCGGGCAAGAAGTTGCGGATGGTGTTGAGGATGACGTAGTCGCCACAACCCGGGCACCAGCGGACCTCTTGGTCGGTGGCGAAGTCCTTGGCCTTCTGCGGCTCGTCGGTCGTCGGCACCAGGCTGGTCTTCGTCAAACCGGCAGGGGTCAACCCGAGGTCGGCCCCGATCACGTCAGTCATGCGCGATCCCGCTTCGCTTCTCGCTTGAGTGTCATGCATCAGCTCCCACACCAGTGTCCACGATGGCTGCCGCCAAACGCGCGAACTTGGCCTTGTCGGTTTCCTTTTCGGCGAGCGTTCCGTCCAGCGCGGCATCGATGATGCCCTCGACCTCGTCGGCCAGGAACGCCATGCCTTCGACCTTGGTCACCGATTGAACGTCGACCAGGAAGCGGCCCCGCAGCAGCAGGGCGAGTTGACCCAGGTTCATCTCCGGGGCCACCACGGTCGGGTAGCGACGCAGGACGTCACCAAGGTTCGCCGGGAACGGGTTGAGGTGGCGCAGATGTGCGTGCGCGACCTTGATGCCCTGGCGGCGTGCACGCCGGCACGCCTCACCGATCGGTCCATACGAACTGCCCCAGCCGACGAGCAGCAGCTCGGCATCGCCGGTCGGATCGTCGACCTCGAGGTCGGGAACGGTGACGCCGTCGATCTTCGCCTGGCGCAGGCGCACCATCAGATCGTGATTCTTCGGTTCGTAGGAGATGTTTCCCGAGCCGTTGGCCGACTCCAGCCCGCCGATTCGATGTTCCAGACCGGGCGTGCCGGGGATCGCGAACTGGCGCGCGAGGGTCTCCGGGTCGCGGGCGTAGGGCTGGAAGGGCTCGTCCGGCTTCGCGAAGGTGTGTTCGATCGGCTCGAACGTGGTGACGTCGGGGATGCGCCACGGCTCGGAGCCGTTGGCGATCGCCCCGTCCGACAGGACGATCACCGGGGTGCGGTAAGTCAGCGCGATCCGGACGGCCTCGACGGCGATCTCGAAGCAATCGGATGGCGACTTGGGAGCCAGCACCACGACCGGTGACTCACCGTTGCGGCCGTAGAGCGCCTGCAACAGGTCGGCCTGCTCGGTCTTGGTCGGCAGGCCGGTCGAGGGTCCGCCACGCTGCACGTCGATGATGAGCAGCGGGAGTTCGGCCATCACACCGAGGCCGATGGCCTCGGACTTCAGCGAGATACCCGGTCCCGACGTGCTGGTCACACCCAGTGCGCCACCGTATGAGGCGCCCAGCGCCGCACCGATGCCTGCGATCTCGTCCTCGGCCTGGAAGGTCAGGACGTTGAAGTTCTTGTGCTTGGACAGCTCGTGCAAGATGTCCGACGCCGGTGTGATCGGGTAGCTGCCGAGCATCACCTGGGTGTTGGCCAGCTGACCGGCGGTGACGATGCCGTAGGCCAGGGCGGCGTTGCCGGAGATCTGCCGGTACTCGCCGGACTTCAGCTTGGCGGGCGCCACCTGGTAGGTAGTGCCGAACGCCTCGGTGGTCTCGCCGTAGTTCCAGCCGGCGCGCAGCGCCAGCACGTTGGCTTCGGCGACCTCGGGCTTGCGGGCGAACTTCTCCCGGATGAACACCTCGCTGTGCTCGAGCTCGCGGCTGTACATCCAGGACAGCAGGCCGAGGGCGAACATGTTCTTCGCTCGTTGGCCGTCCTTCTTCGTCGCGCCGATCGGCTCGACGGCACCCAGCGTCAGGGTGGTCATGGCGACGGCCTGCACGACGTAGTCGGACAGCTCGTCCGTCTCGAGCGGGTTCGCCTCGTAGCCGACCTTGGCCAGGTTGCGCTTGGTGAACTCGTCGGAGTTCACGATGATCAGGCCGCCGCGGGGCAGGTCGTCGACGTTGGCCTTCAGCGCGGCGGGGTTCATCGCGACGAGGACGTCGGGCCGGTCGCCCGCGGTGAGGATGTCGAAGTCGGCGATCTGGATCTGGAACGACGACACACCCGGCAGCGTGCCCTGCGGTGCGCGGATCTCGGCGGGGTAATTCGGTTGCGTCGCAAGGTCATTGCCGAACAGCGCGGCCTCGGTTGTGAACCGGTCACCGGTCAGCTGCATGCCATCCCCGGAGTCACCCGCGAAACGGATGACGACCTTCTCGAGTTGCTGCCGCGGGGTTGCGCCGTTCTGGGCGACATCGGCGTCTTGACCCACGACCCCCTGCCTTTCACGCTCTTGTCGGGTCACGTCACTCCGCGTCGCAATCGACCGATGCGCCGTCGGCATGACGTCCACCAAAGTTTGTATGTCACTGGCAGTACCGATTATTGCACTTCTCTTAGGCAGACCCCGACTCGACCCGCCGGTTACCGAGCGGTAAATCCAGGTGAAGCCCGCAGGTCAACGATATGAACTCCGACGCAGGGGCGACGTAATTGTGGTTTTCGTCACTTTTCGAGAATGTCATTTCTAAGGATTCGGTTACCGGCGAGTAGGCCCGGGCTAGCGCCGCCCGGGCCAGAACTTGACACGTGTCGACTCGCACGGCCCCAACCTGCGGCTACACCAGTTCGGGGGAATCGACCTTCAGCCGCCGATCGAGTTCGCGGGCGACGAGTTCGCTCGCCAATTCCACGGCCCTGCGCGGATCGGCGCCCGCGGCGCGATTCGCCACGTAGCACGACGTGAACATGTCGCCGGCGCCGGTGGTCTGCACGCCCTCGACGCGCCATGCGGCCGGAACGCGGACGACGGTGTCGTCGGTGTAGATGTCACATCCCTCGGATCCGTAGGTGACGAGGATCTCGGGGACGCCGAGCTGCTTGGCCGTCGACTCGTCGAACGCACCGTCGGCGACGATGACCGCCTCGTCCTCGGCGAGCTTGAGAACACTGAGGTGGCGCAGCAGCTCGGGCGGATAGTGGCGGTCCACGACGAGCGGCCCAAGCCGATCGGCGCGGACGAGGCCTTGACCGTCGTAGGCGACGCGATGCCCTCGTTCGGCGAGCAGGGCCAAGGTACTTGGGGGGAAGTCCGTGCGAAGCAGCGGTGCGAGGTGCACCCACGTCGTGTCGGGGTCGGCGGATTCGATTTCCGACCTGCCCCATACGGGACCGATCGCGTCGACCGACATCCGGCGGTGATCGACGTCGTCGTAGTCCAGGCGAAACGCGCTGGTCCGGTCTGCAGGCAGGATCTGGACGATCGAGCCGAAGCGATCGAGCAGCGACTCGAACAGCGCATGGTCCTTCTCGGCGGCTAGCGCCACGATGCGACCGGTTCCACCTGCGGCTTGTAAGGCGACTCCGGAGAACGAGGCGCAGCCGCCGGGACTCTTCGGCGCGCCGTTGATGACGTCGATCGCCAAATTGCCGAGCACGGTGACGCCCTGCACGAGCTTGCCGCGCTGTCGCCGCACCGATCGATCTCCTCTACATCGGCGCTTCCGTCGTCGCCAATGGGGCGAAATGTTAGTCGCGATGACCGAGATTCGACGATTCAGCCGCGCACCCGCCGATGAATCGCTCGATCACATGCGTGCCGAGGGTTGTT
This sequence comes from Mycobacterium sp., assembly GCF_032162105.1. Taxonomy (GTDB): domain Bacteria; phylum Actinomycetota; class Actinomycetes; order Mycobacteriales; family Mycobacteriaceae; genus Mycobacterium. The sequence goes on from NZ_JAVRPS010000573.1 coordinate 7,561, forward strand.
TCGGAGGCGGCGCGAACGGGCTGGCCTTGGATCACCGGCAGAGGGAAACTACGGTCGGTCTCCGTCGCATCGGGGCTGTCGTAGAGGCCGACGGTGTAGACGCCCGCGCGGACGGCACCACCATCGCCAGGTGGTGGACGAAGACGCGGACCTTGACGGGCGAGCCCGGGTTGTCCGGCCAGTGCCAGGCGCATTCGAAGGCGGCGAGTCACTCACCACGTGGTGATTTGGCGACGACGTAGAGGCGCGGGTCGTAGTCGGTGCCCCCCTGGGTGTACACGGCGAGCACCAGTGGGACGGCGATTTGTGCGGGGAAGCTCGTCACGTGGGCACTGGTTATCGGGAAGCCATCCGTCGTGACTCCGCCGGCGTCTTCCAGGACTGCCTTCAGCGATGGCGCGAACGCTATGACGTGCATGGTTTCCCCTGAATCTTGGATCTCCCGGACGCAAGGCCGACCTTAGCCACCGGCTGGCTAACTTGGCAGGTTGTACGGGGTGATGACCTGGATCGGTACGGGCCGCGCCGGCTCGGCGGGCAGCGCCCCGCGCTCCTGCAAGAGCAGCCGCAACGCGAGTCGCGCGTCGGCGCGCAGGTCGTTGTGCAGCACCACCGAGATCCGACCGTCGCGCAGCAACCGCCGGTTGTCGGCGTCGAGGTCGTGCGCAATGAAGACCCTGCACGCCCTTCCGATCTTGTCGAACGCCGCGACGGTGGCGGTGTTGCCGCCGCCGACCGAGTAGACCGCCTCTATCTTCGGGTTCCGATCGAGGGCGTCGAGCACGAGGCGTTCGTTGGTCGCGTCGATGCCGTCGCTGTCGCTCACCTCGACGATGCCCCGCCCCGACCCACGCAACGCCGACCGAAAACCGACCTCGCGCTCACCCTCGCCGCGGAAGGCCGTCCGGCTGACCGTGATCAGCACGTCCGATGGTGCCGAGCCGAGCCACTGGTCCATCAGATACGCCGCAGTCACACCCGCGCCGTGGTTGTCGATGCCGACGTACGCGGATCGCGAGCTGGTGGGCACGTCGGTCGTGTAGGTCACCACCGGCACTCCGGCGCCGACAAGCCGGTCGACCGCCTCGGCCACCTCGGGCTCGTCCTGCGCCTTCAGTACGACGCCGTGGCTGCCGCGGATCCGGCCGAGGGCGTCCACCATCTGCGCGCTCGACCCCGACTCCCAGAGGTGGAAGCGCGCCCGCAGCATCGCAGGGGCGAAGGCGGGCAACTCGGCCTCGACCGCCGCCCGGAACGCGTCGGAGAACCGTCGGGGCGTCTGCATCACCACGTCGATCAGGTAGCGACGGCCGTTGAGGCGCAGTTGAGCGCGCTGCTTGTCCAGGTCCGCGATCGCCTGCACGACCTCCGCGCGGGTGTTCTCCCGGACGCCGGGGCGTTCGTTGAGGACGCGGTCGACGGTCGCCTCGCTCAGGCCCGACTGCTGGGCGATCTCACGGACCTTGTACCGGTGCGGCATCGCCTGTCCCCTCCTCACCTTCCCCGCGAGCAGTCCGAGAATCTTGAGGTGTTTTTGATGGCTTTCTGGTGTTGATTGCGGCGCATGTCACAACAAGACTAATGGTCATGGGCACACCACTGAGCACCACGCGCCGAGCGTGGATCGAGGCGTCGGACTGCGACCTCGACGATTTCCGCGCGTTGGTGTCGCGGGAAACTGACCCCGCCGAATTTCCGTTCGCGAGCGACGTCCGCCAGGGCGTCCTGGTCTACTCCGCCGACCAGACGGCGCGAGTGGACCGACGCGCGCTGCAGGCCGAGTTGATCCGCGCCCTCTCCGACGGTCCCGGCGTGATCGCCTTCGAGGGCGCCTTCGACGCCCCCGTCGTCGACCGCGCCAGCGAGGCATTCACCGCGATCATCGAGGCCCAGCACGCCGATGGCGCCGCAGCGGGCGACCACTTCGGCAAGGCGGGCGCCAACGACCGGATCTGGAACGCCGCCCAGAAGCTCGCCATGCACTCGCCCGCGGTCTTCGCCGACTACTACGCAAACGACGTCCTCGCTCTGGTCTCGCAGGCCTGGCTCGGTCCGCGATACCAGGTCACCTCGCAGGTCAACGTCGTCAATCCCGGTGGCGCCGCACAGGTTCCGCACCGCGACTATCACCTCGGGTTCGTGAACGTCGACCAGCTGGCGGCCTACCCGGCGCACATGCATCTGATGTCGACGGCGCTGACCCTGCAGGGTGCGGTCGCGCACTGCGACATGCCGTTGCGGAGCGGACCGACGATGTTGCTGCCCCACTCGCAGCGATTCGCGGGCGGCTACATCGCCTTCTACCAACCGGAATTCGTCGACTACTTCGCCACGCACCAGGTGCAGGTGCCGCTACGCAAGGGCGACGCGGTGTTCTTCAACCCGGCGCTCTACCACGGTGCGGGCGCCAACACGTCGACCGACATCCGCCGGATGGCCAACCTGCTGCAGATCTCGTCGCCGTTCGGTCGCGCGATGGAGTCACTGGACCGCACGGCGATGGTGCGCGCGCTCTATCCGGCGCTGCTGGCGATGAAGGCCGCGGGCCGCGCCGAGCACGAACTCGTCAACGTCGTCAACGCGACCGCAGAGGGATATCCCTTCCCCACCAACCTCGACCGCGATCAGCCGATCGGCAGCCTGGCTCCGCTCAGCCAGGTCGATACCGTGCTGGCCGCCTTGGCCGACGGACTCACCCCTCAAGCCCTCGACATCGAACTCACGCAGCAAATCGAACGGAGAATCCCATGACCACGCTCGGCGTAATCGGGCTCGGCCGAATCGGTGCCTTCCACACCGAAACCCTCAGCGGCATCGACGGTCTCGACGGGCTGGTGATCACCGACGAGCGCACCGACGTCGCCCATGCGGTGGCGGCCAAATACGGCGTCAAGGTCGTCGACACCGTCGAGGAGTTGTTGTCATCTGGCATCGACGGCGCTGTGGTCGCCGCCGCCACTCCCGCCCACGCGGCGCTGACGCTGGCCGCCGTGGAACGCGGCATCCCGACGTTCTGCGAGAAGCCGATCGCCGCGACCGCCGCCGAGAGCGCGCGGGTCGCCGACGTGATCGCCCGATCCGGCGTACCCGTCCAGGTCGGCTACCAGCGCCGGTACGACACCGCGTTCGCCGCCGCCAAGCGTGCCGTCGACGACGGCGCGCTCGGCACTCTGCACACCGTCCGCAGCACCACGATGGATCCCGCTCCCCCGCCGATGGACTACATCAAGGGCTCGGGCGGCATCTTCCGCGACTGCGCCGTGCACGACTTCGACATCCTGAACTGGATCACCGGGCAGCACGCCGTCGAGGTGTACGCCACCGGAACCGTTCAGGGCGATCCTCTGTTCGCGGAGTATGACGACGTCGACACCGCCGCCGTGATCGTGAAGTTCGACGGCGGGGCACTCGGCGTGGTGTCCAACGCCCGGTACAACGCCCGTGGCTACGACTGCCGCCTGGAGATCCACGGTTTCGACGACAGCGTCGTGGCCGGCTGGGATCAGGGTGTGCCGCTGCGAAACATGGATCCGCGGAACTCAGGCCCATTCGACTTCCCCACTGGCCCTGCCCATCACTTCTTCATGGATCGCTTCACCGCCGCGTTCCGCGCGGAACTGACCGAGTTCGTCCAGGTCGCCAAGGGCGGCCCGATCCACGGTGCGACGGTCGCCGACGCGGTCGAGGTCGCGTGGCTGGCCGAAGCCGCCACCGAGTCCCTGCGCCGCCACGCGCCGGTGACGATCGAGGAGGTGCGGAACTCGTGAGCGCCCTCAAGATTGCCGGTGCACCGATCTCCTGGGGCGTCTGCGAGGTGCCGGGCTGGGGATACCAATTGGACTCCGGTCGGGTGCTGACCGAGATGCGCGGCGCCGGCTTGACCGCGACGGAACTCGGGCCCGACGGTTTCCTACCGACGGACACCGAGGAACTCAAATCGGTTCTGCGCGAACATGATCTGGCGTGTGTCGGCGGGTTCGTCCCGGTGATCCTGCACGATGCCGATCACGATCCCGGCGATGACCTCGCCGGACCCTTGGAGTCGTTGTGTGCCGCGGGGGCCGGCGTCGTGGTGCTCGCCGCGGCCACCGGATCCGACGGCTACGACTCGCGTCCCGTCCTCGACGAAGATCAGTGGGCGACGCTGCTGGCCAACCTGGACCGGCTGGGGGCCATCGCCTCCGAACGCGGCTTGTTGGCGGTGCTGCATCCGCACGTCGGCACCTTGGTGGAAACCCGCGCGGACGTGGACCGGGTGCTGGCGGGGTCGTCGATCCCGCTGTGCCTGGACACCGGGCACCTGCTGATCGGCGGTACGGATCCCCTGGAATTGGCCAAGGCCGTGCCGAGCCGCATCGCCCACACCCACCTCAAGGACGTCGACGCCGCGCTGGCCGTCAAGGTGCAATCGGGTGAGCTGACGTACACCGAGGCCGTGAAGGCGGGGATGTACACCCCGCTGGGCACCGGCGACGTCGACATCGCGGGGATCGTCTCGGTGTTGCGGGACAACGGTTTCGACGGCTGGTTCGTGCTCGAGCAGGACACCATTCTCAATGCCGAGCCGACCGACGAGGGCCCGGTCCTGGACGTGCTGGCCAGCGTCGCCTACCTCCGGGACGTGACGTCGTGAGGCACGAGCGAGAAGCGAAGCGGGATCGCGCATGGGACTAGGCATCGGGGTGCTCGGCGCCTCGCGAATCGCCGAGTCGGCGATCGTCGGGCCCGCGGCCGAACTCGGGCACCGACTGGTCGCCGTGGCCGCCAGGGACCGGTCTCGGGCGGAGACCTTCGCCGGGAAGTACGGCGTGGAGCGTGTCGTCGCGTCGTATCAGGACGTGATCGACGACCCCGAGGTGGATGTCGTCTACAACCCGTTGGCCAACTCACTGCACGCGCCGTGGAACCTCGCCGCGATCGAGGCGGCCAAACCCGTGTTGAGCGAAAAGCCCTTCGCGCGAAATCAATCCGAGGCCCGACACGTCGCAGATGCCGCAGGCGTCACCGTGCTGGAGGGCTTCCACTACTACTTCCATCCCGTCACCCAGCGCGCGTTCGGCCTGGCCGCCGACGGCGCCCTTGGCGAGATCACCCACGTCGAGGTACGGATGGCGATGCCCGCACCCGACGACGACGACCCCCGCTGGTCACTCGACATGGCGGGCGGTGCACTGATGGATCTGGGCTGCTACGGCCTGCACATCATGCGCTCGCTGGGCCGGCTCGAGGTACCCGGCGTCGGCGGACGGCCATCGATCACCCGTGCGCACGCGGAGCAACGCACCCCCGGGGTGGATGCCTGGTGCGACGTCGAGATCTGGTTCCCCGGCGGCGCGACCGGCCTGTCCGCCAATTCGATGGTGGGAGACGACCACTCGCACACGATCCGGATCGTCGGTACGGCGGGCGATCTCCTGGTGCACGACTTCATCACGCCGAGCACCGACGATCGCCTGACGATCAACACTCCGGGAGGCACCACGGTCGAACGACTCGGCACCCGGCCCTCCTACACCCACCAGTTGGAGGCCTTCGCCGCCCACGTGCAGCACGGCGCCTCCCTGCCGTTCAGCACCGCCGACGCAGTGGCGAACATGGCCCTCGTCGACGCCGCGTACCGCGCGGCGGGCATGGCGACCCGATGACCTTTCAGCTCGCCGTCAGCGCCGAGATGGTGTTCACGGACCTACCGTTCATCGAGCGGGTGCGCCGCATCCACGACCTCGGCTTCGCGGTCGAGATCTGGAGTTGGGACGACAAGGACCTGGCCGCGCTGCGAGCCACGGGCGCGACCTTCACCTCGATGACCGGGTACCTGCACGGTGACCTGATCGACGCCGCGACCGCCGACGAGGTCGTACGCACCGCCGAGCTATCCATCAAGGCTGCCGAAGCCCTTGGTGTCACGCGGTTGAACCTGCACACCGCCGAGTTGGTCGACGGCAACGCCGCGCGGCCACGGCAACGCGCTACCGGCCCGATGTGGCTCACCGCGCTGCGCACCCTGGACCGACTGGGCGACCTCGGCGCCGCCAACGGCGTCACGTTCTGCGTGGAGAACCTCAACACGATCGTCGATCACCCTGGCGTACCGCTTGCGCGGGCCAAGGACACCCTGGCCCTGGTCGAGGCCGTCGCCCATCCGAACGTCAAGATGATGCTCGACCTCTATCACGCGCAGATCGGTGAGGGGAACCTGATCGAACTCGTCCGCAGATGTGGCGACGCGATCGGCGAGATCCAGGTGGCCGACGTCCCCGGCCGCTGCGAGCCGGGCACCGGCGAGGTCCACTACCCCGCAATCGCACGGGCATTGCGCAACATGGGGTTCCACGGCACCGTCGGCCTGGAGGGTTGGGCATCCGGTGACAGTGTTGCGGCACTCGAGGCGTTCCGGGCCGCGTTCACGGTCTAACCGCCGAACCGCGCCGCGAGGCGTTCCAGGGTCGCCGTGATGCCGTCGGCATTCTGCGTGTGCATGCCGAAGAACTCCAAGAGCCTAGGCGCCTTGTGGATGCTGTAGTCGAACGTCTCGGTGACTTCCGTGGCGCCGGGCGCAGCCTCCTTCAGACTCCAGCGCCAGCGGTGGCCCATCGGATGCTGCCACTCCACGACCCTGTCGTCCTCGACCTCGGTGACGGTCGAGGTGATCTTGTACGGCACTCCCCACTGCCGCATCCCCACGGTGAACTTGTCGCCGACCGCAAGGTGATGAGGTCCCTTGATCGGGATGTCACGCACCGTGCCGGACCCATCGAGCTCCGGATGCCGGTGCGGATCGACGACGAGTGCGAAGATCTCCGCTGCGGACGCTTTGACCAGGACTCGCCTGACGACGCGTCTGGGGCCGGCGTCGACCACGAACACAGCTGACACAGTCGCCAATGCTACGGGTCCGCATACTCGTGAGGCTGCTACTCTGCCCCGGAATATCCGCTCGACTGTGAAGGTTTGGGTCAAGCATGCGAGCAGTCGTCTACGATCCGCAAGCCCCGCTGAACCTACGCCTCGACGAGGTGAGTCCACCGGTCGTTGCCGATGACGAGGCGTTGATCGACGTCAGGGCAATCGCACTGAACTTCGGCGAGGTGCGCTTCATCGCCGATGTCCGCCAGCCGGGCGAGGTGCCGGGGTGGGATGCGGCAGGAGTGGTCGTCCAAGCCGCGGCCGACGGAAGCGGGCCATCGGCCGGCACCCGAGTGGTGACCTTCAATGGCGCCGGTGGGTGGGCTGAGCGCCGCGCGGCGCCAACCGGCAACATCGCGGTACTGCCCGACTCCGTCGACTTCGCCACTGCTGCCGCGTTGCCCGTCGCCGGCGTCACGGCGTTGCAGGCACTGCGAGCACTCGGATCCGTCGTGGGGCGCAGAGTGCTCATCACCGGCGCGTCGGGCGGGGTCGGCCGGTTCGCCGTGCAGCTCGCGGCCCGAGCCGGGGCTCACGTGATCGCGGCAGTGGGAAGCCAGCCCAGGGGTGCGGGCCTCGTCGAGTTGGGCGCCGCAGAGGTTGTCGTCGGGCTCGATGGCGTCACCGAGCCCGTGTTCGGTGTCCTGGAGAACGTTGGTGGTCCACTCCTGGCCCAGGCGTTCAGCCTGGTCGGCGAGGGCGGATCCGTGCAGTCGATCGGGATGGCGTCCAACCAGCCCACGACGATCGACTTCGAGGCGGAACGGCACAGGTGGACGCGGAAGCGCTTGGAGCCCTTCACGGTTCGCGAACCCTTCCAAGCGGACCTGAACTACCTGGTCGAACTGCTGGCGACGGGCCAGCTGGATCCGCAGATCGGGTTGCGCGATTCGTGGGACAACGTGTCAGGGGCCGCCGAGGCACTCCTGGACCGCCGCGTGGCGGGCAAGGCGGTCCTGGACGTCTCCTGACGACCACCGACACCGCGGCGGATCAGGCTCCCTTGCGTCCCAGTTCGTGCGAGAGCGCCTCGAGTTCGTCGCCGCCGGCCATCTCTTGGGTGAGGTGCTCCAGGGTGATGTCGTCGTAGGTGCAGTCCAGCTTCTGCTTGCCACGGTTGAGCAGCACGAAGTGATCGCCCACCATGTGCGCGTGGTGCGGGTTGTGGGTGATGAACACGACGCCGAAACCGGCCTCCTTGGCCGCGGTGATGTACTTCAACACCACCCCCGACTGCTTGACGCCCAGTGCGGCCGTCGGCTCGTCGAGGATCAGCACCCGCGCTCCGAAGAACACGGCCCGCGCGATGGCGACGCACTGCCGCTGGCCGCCCGACAGTGAGCCGATCGGCACGTCGACGTCGGGCAGATCGATGCCCATCTTCGACAGCTCGGTCAGCGTGGTGGCCCGCATCGCGTTGGAGTCCAACGAGAACGGGAACGACTTCTTCCGCAGCTCCTGGCCGAGGAAGAAGTTGCGCCACACCGGCATCAACGGGACGACGGCCAGATTCTGGTAGACGGTGGCGATGCCCTTGTCCAGCGCCTCCTTCGGTGAGCTGAACTTGATCGCCTCGCCGTCGACGATCAAGTCTCCGTCCGTCTGCTGGTGCAGACCTGAGATGATCTTGATCAGCGTGGACTTGCCGGCGCCGTTGTCGCCGAGGATTCCGGTGACCTCGCCTGCGTGCACGCGTAGCGAGATGTCCTTCAGCGCAGTGATGTTGCCGTAGGTCTTGCCGACGTTCTTCATCTCGACCAGCGGCACCTTGCCACCGGACGGGGCGTCATGCTCGGGACGTTCCACTGTGGTGGTCACGGGTCACCTCTTCGCTGCGTAGTTGCGGAATGCGTTGTTGGCGATGACCGCGAACAGCAGCATGGCGCCAAGGAAGAACTTGAACCAGTCGGGGTTCCACCCGGCGTAGACGATGCCCTGGTTGGTCATGCCGAAGATGAACGCGCCGATCGCGGCACCGATCGCGGTTCCGTAGCCGCCGGTGAGTAGGCAGCCACCGATGACCGCGGCGATGATGTACAGGAACTCGTTGCCGATGCCCTGACCGGACTGCACGGTGTTGAATGCGAATAGCAGGTGCATGCCGACGAACCACGCGCAGAACCCGACGAACATGAACAGCCCGATCTTCACCGCGGTGACGGGCACGCCGACCGCCCGGGCACTGTCCTGATCGCCGCCGACGGCGAAGATCCAGTTGCCGATTCGGGTCTTGAACAAGACGTACGTCGCCACGACGGTGAACAGCAACCACCACACCACGGTGATTCGGATCGAGACCCCGAACAACGTGAACGACGAGGCGAATACGGCCTTTCCAGAGTCCCAGCCCTGCATGTCGCTGACGCTCTGCGTGGCGACCTGGCCCGAAACCAGCTTCGTCACAGCGAGATTGATGCCGGTGAGCATCAGGAACGAACCCAGCGTGATCAGGAAGCTTGGGATCTTCGTTCGCATCACCATGTACCCGTTGAAGAATCCGATCGCCAGTGCCAGGATGAGCGCGAGCCCGGCCCCTGCCCACAGGTTCAGGTGCAGGTTGTAGGCGATCATCGACGCGGCAAGCGAACTGGTCGTGACCGCGACGCCGGCCGACAGGTCGAACTCCCCGCCGATCATCAGCAACGCGACGGCGCACGCCATGATGCCGATCGTCGAGCTGGCATACAGCACGGTCGCCAGCGCCTCGGGGGTTCGGAACGGCGGGGCGACGATCGCAAAGAAGATGAAGATAGCGATCGCACCTACCAATGCGCCCATCTCGGGACGAATCAGCAAGCGCTGGATACGATTTTGCTCCTTGACGCGCTCGTCGTGGACGACCTTGCGATTGCTGAGATCAAGGTCAGCTTGAGTAGTCATCTCTTCTCTTTCCGTGATGGCTAGCGAGTGCCGGACTTGGCCAGCTCGGCGACGGCGTCGATGTTGGACTTGTCGATGAACGACGGACCGGTCAGCGTGGCCTGACCGCCGCCGATCAGGTTCTTGTTGTTCACGTACAGCCACAGCGAGTCGATCGCGAGGTAGCCCTGCAGGAACGGTTGCTGATCCACCGCCCACTGGACGTCGCCCTTCTGGATGGAATCGACCAGCGCAGCGTTGGTGTCGAAGGTGACGACCTTTGCCGAGCTCCCGGCGTTGCCGACCGACTGCACCGCGGTGAGCGCGATGGGCGCTCCGAGCGCGACTACGTGGTCGATCGCCGGATCCTGTTGCAGTTTCGCGGTGATCGTCGACTCCACCGACGGCATGTCCTTGCTGTTGACGTTGAGCAGCACGGTCTCACCCTTGAAACCCTGAGTGACGCCGGCGCAGCGCGACTCGAGCGCCACCTGGCCCTGCTCCTGAATGACGCAGAGGGCCTTCTTGGCGCCGTCCTTGTTCAGCCGTTCGCCCGCGGCGATGCCGGCGAGCTTCTCGTCCTGGCCGAAGTACTCCTGGATGCCCATGGCCTTGAAGTTGTCGAAGCCCGAGTTGAACGCGACCACGGGAATTCCCGCATCGAGGGCGGCCTTGACGGCGGGCGCCATGGCGTCGGGCTTCGCCAGCGTCACGGCGATGCCGTTGACCTTGCTGTCGAGGGCGCTCTGCACCAGGTTGGCCTGGTTGGGCGCCTCCGGGTCGTTGGAGTAGCGCAGCTCGATGTTGTCCTTGTCGGCGGCTGCCTGCGCGCCCTTGCGGATGAGATCCCAGAACGAGTCGCCCGGCACCTCGTGGGTGATCATCGCGACCGTCATGCGTGGGGTGTTCGCCTGACCGGCGCCCATCCCGTTGCCGTTGCTTTCCGGCTTGCCGCCGGTGCTCGAACACGACGCAAGTCCCAAGGCGAGCACGCCCGCTCCCGCGACGGCTGCCAACCGAACAAACCTCATCGTTTCTCCTGTCTGCGAGTGCCCAACGGCACGCCCTGAGAACGATGTAATACGGGTCACACCGGAATGTCAATAGTTTGTTCGGACATTAGGACTGCATGTCATATTCAACTTTGGCAGCGCAGAGTTTGCCGGGGGCCAGCAGGGCGCCCGGCGAGCGGCGTGGATCAGCGGTCTACCAGGGTCGTCTCGAAGTAGTAGCGCGACGCCCGGTAGCAGTGCGCACCGTATTCGACCGCTTTGCCCGAATCATCGAACGCGGTGCGGTTCATGGTCAGCAGCGGCGCTCCGGCCTTCTCCCCGAGCAGCCGCGCCTCGGCCTTGGTGGCCGGCCTGGCGCCGATGCGCTGCCTGGCCAGCCTGATGTGCACCCCGCGGACCCTCAACGACTGGTAGAGACCGTTGCTCTCGAGCTCCTCGGCCGGTGGCGCGAGATCGAGGGGCAGGTAGTTGGTCATCACTGCCAGCGGCTCCCCATTGGCGCAGCGGAGCCGCTGAATGGTCACCACCTCGCGGTCGGCGGTGAGGTTGAGCTCGACCGCGACCTCCTCCTCGACCGGGCCGACGTGGTACCCGAGGAGTTGCGTGGTCGGCTCCTGCCCGGCCCGGACCAGGTCGTCGAACAGGCTGGTCAGCTCGACACGGCGGTGTACGGGGTTCTGTACGACCTGGGTGCCGACGCCGCGCTTGCGCACCAGCATGCCCTTGTCGACGAGCTCCTGAATGGCGCGGCGGGTGGTCGGCCGGGACAATGTGAGCCGCTTGGCCAGTGCCAGTTCATTCTCGAACCTGTCCCCCGGCGCGAGCTCTCCGTTGCGGATCGCCGCTTCGATCGCCTGCGCGAGTTGGTAGTACAGGGGAACAGGGCTTGACCTGTCCAGCTCAACCGCCAACGGCACATCGACTCCGATCCTGCGTTCCAATCAGATGAGAGCAGCTGCAGCCTAACACCGCTTGATTGAAAGTCAGAATGTCAGGACAAACTATTGACAGAGACGAGTGACGCGAGGCACAGTCGTAAGAGGAATCCGACACCTATCGCCGGGAGCTGACCGTGACCGATTCGCAGCCCTACGACGCCCTCGTCATCGGACGCAGCGGCGTCGATGTCTATCCATTGCAGACCGGCGTCGGCCTCGAACACGTGAAAACGTTCGGGAAGTTCCTCGGCGGCAGCGCGGCCAACGTCGCCGTCGCCACGGCGCGGCTGGGCAACCGCAGCGCGCTGATCTCCGGTGTCGGCGACGACCCGTTCGGCCGCTTCGTCCGCGCCGAACTGGCCGACCTCGGTGTCGACAACACCTACGTCAGCACCCATGACGAGTACCCCACGCCCGTGACGTTTTGCGAGATCTTCCCGCCCGATCACTTCCCGCTGTACTTCTACCGCAAGCCGTCGGCGCCGGATCTGCAGATCCGGCCGGACGAGATCGACGCCGACACGGTGCGCGCCGCCCGACTGTACTGGTCGACGGTCACCGGATTGTCCGAGGAGCCCAGCCGCAGTGCGCATTTCGCGGCATGGGAGGCCCGCTCCGGGGCGAGCGAAGCGACGGGGGCAAACAGACGCCGCGCGCCGCTGACGGTGCTCGATCTGGACTACCGGCCGATGTTCTGGGCCACCCCGGCCGACGCCACCGCGCAGGTCCAACGCGCTCTCGGATACGTCACCGTCGCGGTGGGCAACCGCGAGGAGTGCGAGATCGCCGTCGGAGAGAGCAACCCGCGCAAGGCCGCCGACGCGCTGCTGGACCTCGGCGTCGAACTGGCCATCGTCAAGCAGGGCCCGCGCGGCGTGCTCGGCAAGACCAGACACAGCTCGGTGACCGTCCCACCCAACGAGGTCGACGTCGTCAACGGCCTCGGCGCCGGCGACGCCTTCGGCGGCAGCCTGATCCACGGCCTGCTCCGCAACTGGCCGCTGGAGAAGACCTTGCGCTACGCCAACGCTGCCGGTGCCATCGTCGCGTCGCGACTCGAATGCTCGACGGCGATGCCGACCGCCGACGAAGTGGCCGCGCTGGCCGAGCAGACCGCAACGGAGGCCGTGAATGTCTGACCCAGATCTTTCTCCCGTCGCTCCGCTCGCCCCGGTCTGCTCGGACTACGCCGCGATCACCGACCTGCGCGCCGTCGACCCCGGCGGCGTCGCACGGGCCTGGAGCAACCGCACCACTAGGCCGACGGTGCGCGGCAACGGCAGGCTGATGATCGTGGCGGCCGACCATCCCGCCCGCGGCGCACTGGCCGTCGGATCCCGGCCGACCGCGATGAACAGCCGCACCGACCTGTTGGACCGATTGCGTGCCGCGCTCGCCGATCCAGGTGTCGACGGCGTGCTCGCCACCTCCGACATCCTCGACGACCTGCTGCTGCTCGGCGCACTCGAGGACAAGGTGGTGTTCTCGTCGTTCAACCGCGGCGGACTGGCCGGATCGTCCTTCGAGCTCGACGACCGGATGACCGGCGCCACCGCGGCGTCCACCGCCGCGGCGAACATGAACGGCGGAAAGATGCTGTGCCGCATCGATCTCGACGATCCCGGCACGCTGACCACCATGACTGCCTGCGCGCACGCGGTCGACGAGCTGGCGGCACACGGGCTAATCGCGATGGTGGAACCGTTCCTGTCCACCCGCATCGACGGCAAGGTCCGCAACGACCTCAGCCCGGATGCGGTGATCAAGTCGGTGCACATCAGCCAGGGGCTCGGCTCGACGTCGGCCTACACCTGGATGAAGCTTCCTGTGGTCGACGAGATGGACCGCGTGATGGAGTCCACCACGTTGCCGACCCTCCTTCTCGGTGGCGATCCCGCCGATCCCGACGAAGCCTTCGCCAGTTGGGAGAAGGCGCTCGCCCTTCCGTCGGT
>NZ_JAVRPS010000574.1:0-5519 GCF_032162105.1 Mycobacterium sp.
GACCACACCGAGATTCGTGGTGTTGACCGCGACCTGGATGGCCAGCGGGATCGGGTCCTGCTTGGGCGCGAAGATGGCGTTCTTCAGCGACCCCTCCATGGTGCCGCCATAGGCGTCGGCCACCATGACCGTGTCCTCGATCATCATGAAGTCGAAGCAGGCCCGTTCCATGCTGCGCGCCATGTCGACGTAGAACCTCCCGTCGGCCCAGTTGGCCACATCCGGGGAGGCCCACTCGGACTCCCAGTCCGGCGGCGTGAAGTTCATGAACCAGCCGAGGTGAAACTTCTTGGTCATCCCGATATCTCCTGAATCCGCAGGCCTTGCGAAGCCATCACAGCGCCCGCGCATGTCACCGTGAATGCGCCACCGTGGCGCCTCTATTGCGCCGATGTTGCCGGGATTTCGCTGGCCGTCACATGCGGCTTGTCAGGAGGCGGCGCGCTCCGGGCCATCCCGGCGCACTTCGGTGAGCAGGCAGGCCGCAAAGCGGCTGCTGGTGCCGTCGAGCGAGTACAAGATCGGCGCTTCGGTGGTGCAACGGTCGGTCCGGTCAGGGCACCGTGGGTGGAAGGAGCACCCCGGTGGCACTGCGAGCGGGCTGGCCGGCTCGCCCGGCAGCCGGACCGGCGCAGTGCCCGGTGACGGGATCGCGGCCAGCAGCGCCTTGGTATAGGGGTGTTTCGGGTTGCTGATGACCTCGACGGTGGGGCCGACCTCGACGATCTGGCCGAGGTACATCACCGCCGTGCGGTCGGAGATGAACCGGGCGGCGGCGAGGTCGTGCGTCACGAACATCACTGCCATGCCGAGCTCACGACGCAGATCCTGCAGCAGGTTCAGCACCGACGCGGCCAGCGACGCGTCCAGCGCCGATGTTGGCTCGTCGCACAGCAGCAGTTTGGGTGGCACGATGATCGCCCTGGCGAACGCCGCGCGTTGCCGCTGACCCCCCGACAGCATTCCGGCCTTGGCCTCGGCGACCTCGGGCGGCAGCCCCACCTGGCGCAGTGCCCTGCCGACCTTCTCGCGCCGCTCGGCTCGGCCGGTGGTCTTGATCAGCCGTTCTCCGACGATCTCGCCGACGGTCAGCCAGGGGGTCAAGGAGGCGCCTGCGTCCTGGAACACCATCTGCGGCTGGCCGCCGGGACAGTCGACGGTGCCCCCGTCCGGCTTCATCAGCCCGGCCACGACTCGCAGCAGGGTGGACTTACCCGATCCGGATTCCCCGACCACGGCCACTGACTCGCCGGGGGCGATGTCGAGGATGATGTTGCGCAGCGCGTGGAGCTTGTCCTTGTGCAGCAGCCCGCGCCGTACGTCGAAATGCTTGTCCACGCCGTTGATTTGCGCCGCGGGCCGGGGGTCGTCCGGTTTGGTCATCGGTGCGAACGACGCCGTCTCGGCGAGGCTGCCGATCACTTGGGTGGCGTCGGAGATCACGCAGGCGCTCACTCCGTCGTGGGTCGCGGCCGGCCGTGGGGCGGGCACCGATTCCAGACACGGCTCGACTGCGGCCGGGCAGCGGGGCGCGAAGGCACAGCCGGGTGGGTGCGCGCGAGGGTCGGGCGGCTCTCCGGGCAGCGAGGGGATGGCGTGCCCGATCGGCAGGTCCAGGTTGAGGCGTGCCTTGAGGAGGCCGACGGTGTAGGGGTGCGACGGCGCCCGCAGCACGTTCGCCATCTGGCCCTCCTCGGCCAGCCGACCGCCGTACATGACGGCGACCCGGTCGCACACCTGTGAGGCCACGGCGACGTCGTGGGTGACAAGGATGAAGGAGGTGCCGAGCTGGTCACAGAGGTCGCGGATCAGGCCGAGCACCTGAGCCTGGACGGTGACGTCGAGGGCCGTGGTCGGCTCGTCGGCGATCACCAGATCCGGCTTGCCCGCCACCGCCATGGCGATCATCACCCGCTGCCGCAGGCCGCCGGACAGTTCGTGTGGAAATGCCTTCATGCGCCGAGCTGGGTCGGGGACGCCGACCAGGTCGAGGAGGCGCAGCGCCTCCTCGTCTGATCCCGCGGCCTCGACGACCTGGCGGCCCACCCGCATCGTCGGATTGAGCGAGGTCATCGGGTCCTGAAAGACGGCGCCCAGGTGCGCCTTTCGGACGTCGCGCCGCTCGTCGTCGGAGGCCGCGACCATGTCCACACCGCACACCTCGGCCCGGCCGGTGATCGTGGGCATCGGCTCGCCGGACAGCAGGCCGAGCAGGGCGAGCCCCATCACGCTCTTGCCCGAGCCGGACTCGCCCACCACGGCGAGGATCTCGCCGGGGTTGATGTCTAGCGTGACACCGCGCAACGCGTTGACCGCGACCCCGCGCCGCTCGAAGGTGACGGTCAGGTCCTCAACGCGGGCGCGCGGGACGTTCGGCGCATCGGATGGAGCGGCGGCGACATCGCGCAATGTGGTCATGGACGCTACCTCTTCTGTGGTGTGTCACGATGAAAACCCGGCCGCGTGACGCGGAGGGGTCGCCCCGATGCCTGGCATATTGCGCCGTGTTTCGAGCGGTGCTGCCGTACAAGCTCGCCGGACCAACCACCAACCCCTGGAATCAGCCTTCCTAGACGCGCTTGATGGTGGCGGCGTCGAAGATGGAGGGAAGGTAGGAGTTCTGCACGATCCCGGCGATCCCCTTGTGGGCGATCATGTTCTCCGGTCGCCGGCACAGCGGCACCCAGAGCGCCTCGTCTTCGATGAGCCCGGTGATCTGCACGTATGCCTGGTTGGTCGCGTCGATCGTTGGCTTGGTGATCGCCTCGTCCATGAGCCGGTCCACCGTCGGGTTGCCGTACTGAAAGTAGTTGAGCGGCTTGGCTCCGGTGCGCAGGAAGATCCGCAGCACGGTGTCGAGGTGCAACGCATCGCCGCCGATGCCTGCGACCATGAGGTCGGGCCGCTTCTCGGCCGGCTGGTTGGCGAGGTCGAAGGACTCCGCGCTGGGCATGGCGCGCACGGTGATGTCCAGCCCGGTCGGGGCGAGCTGGGTCTGGACCAGCTCGGCCACCTGCTGACCCGGCGCGCCGTAGGACGTCACCCAGGCGAGGTCGATCTTCTTGGACGGCAGCGTCGGCACGATCGCCTCGAGTGGCGCCAGGTCGAAGCCCGTCGAAACCGGCGTCAGCCCTGCCGGAAAGGTGTTCTCGGGCCAGAAGTTCCCGGCCACCTGAACGACGCCCTGGAATGCGGTATCGACGATCGAGGGGCGGTCCAGGGCGGTCATCATCGCCTGCCGAAGCGCCTTGTCACTGAAGATGCCTGCGCCGAAGTTCATCCAGAGCACGATGATCGTGGAACCGAGCACCGTGGTCGCGTTGAAGTCAGGGTTTTGTCTGTAGTTCAGGACGTCGGGGATGGCGAAGCCCTTGGAGACGAGGTCGAAGGCGCCCTGGTCCAATTGCAGCTTCTGGGTGGCGATTTCGGGGACGATCTCGATGCGCACGGTTTGGAAGTACGGCTTTTCGCCCCAGTAGCCGTCGAAGCGCTCCAGCGTGT
Organism: Mycobacterium sp.; assembly: GCF_032162105.1. Taxonomy (GTDB): domain Bacteria; phylum Actinomycetota; class Actinomycetes; order Mycobacteriales; family Mycobacteriaceae; genus Mycobacterium. The sequence continues at coordinate 3,502 of NZ_JAVRPS010000574.1, forward strand.
AGTGGCTGCCGGGGACGAACTCCTTCATGACGTACGGCCCGGTGCCTGCGTCGTTGGTCTTGAGCCACTCCTGGGCCAGGTCGCCGCCCACTGCGTTGGTCTTGACCGCGGTCGGGCTCACCGCGAACATCTGCCACGGGCAGGCCGCATAGTGCAGGAAGGCGTTGTTGGGCTCCTTGAGCGTCACGACGAGCGTAGTCGGATCGGGCGCAACGGATTTGGCGATTCCCTCCACCATGTAGGCCGGTCCCTCTTTGACCGCGAGCCTGCGCTCGAAGCTCTTGATCCAGGCCGCCGCGTCGGCAGGGGTGCCGTCGTGGAAGGTCACGTCGGGCACCAGTTTGAAGGTGTAGGTCAGCTGGTCGTCGGACACCGTCCAGGACTGCGCCAGCGCGGGGATGATGTCGGAGGTGCCCGACTTGTAGTTGACCAGGCCCTCGTAGCAGGACTTCATCACCTGCACGCCCTCGCCCTCGTACATGATGTCGGGGTCGGGCACCTGCATGTCCTGTAGGAACGGCATCCGCAGGGTCAGCGTGCCCTTGCCGTCGTCGCTTGCCGTACCACCGCACGCCGCGAGGAAGTTGGCCAGGGCGAGTCCGCCCACGGTTAGGCCGCTGGCCCGCAGGAAGGTTCGGCGGTCCAGGGCGATCGGGGCACGGGTCACGGGTGTCTCCTCAGGCTGCGGTGCTGGGGTCTACGGCGCGGCAGTCGACGGCGCGGCGGCGGGTGAGGCTCGGCCCTGGGACAGGGCAGATGTATCTGTGAGTTGCCATCCAAACCGCTGTACGTGACAGCGCGGGGTCGCCACCGTGGTGTTTCCATTGCGCCGCATGACATGGCGCATTCCCCGCGTAATGGTTCGACGGTGCGTGAGCGGTCGCGTTTAGAATTCGAGCAGGTTGTCGCGGAACATTTCGTAGCGATAGTGCTCCCGAGTGAGGCCGCGCTTCTGCAACTCCGGCACCAGGCCGTCGGTGATCTCACTGATCGAACGACGGGTGAGGACGTCCTGGGTGATCAGGAAGCCGTCGCCGCCGACCTCGGCCATCACCTCACCCATCTGCTCGGCGACTTCCGCTGGCGTACCGAGGAACTCCACCCGCTGCCCCGCGCCGTAGGCCGAGTTCGACGCGACTTCCCGCAGCGTTCTGTCGAGGTTTGCCGGGCTGTTCATGAACCAGCCGAGGTGACTTCTCTGGCGGCTAGAGCCGTCAGCTTCTTTTCACGCCGCTTGGGCGTGAAGGGCCAGTCCAGCCCGCAGGATGTTGCGTGCAGCGTGTTCGTCGGCCTGGGCATGATGCCCGCACCGTTGGCAGACGAACTCTGCTTGGCTGACACGGTTCCCGGGTGCTGCGTGTCCACAGTTCTCGCAGCCATCGGAAGTGTGCCGGGGGTCGACCTCGATCCATACACGCCCAGCGTCTTCCGCTTTGGCGCGCAATACAGCGAGGAAACCGGCCCAGCCCGCGTCATGGATGCTTCTGTTCAGCCCGGACTTCGCCCGCCCCCGGTTGGGGAGATACTGACCGGATGCGTCGGGGTCGGGCACGGGTTTGGCTCGACGGACCATGTTGGCGATCGCCAGGTCCTCCACCACCAACAGGTCGTAAACATCGACGAGGCGGCGTGCTTGTTTGTGGTGAAAGTCCTTGCGCTGGTTGGCGATCTTGCGGTGCCGCGCCGCTACCGTCTCCCGCTTCGCTTGACGATTCCTGCCGCCTCGGCGAGCCCGTTGCAGCCGCCGTTGGGCGGCAGTCAGCTTGGCCGCCGCGCGGCGGCCCCAGCGGGGATTGTCGATGTGCTCACCGTCGCTGGTGGTGGCGAAACTGGCGATCCCGACGTCGATCCCGCCCTGACGCCCGGTCGCCGGCAGCGGATTGGTCGGCACATCGTCGCACGACAAGATCAGCATCCAGCGCCGCCCTTGGCGTTTGATTTGGATCGTCTTCACCCGCCCCGACACCTGGCGATGCATATGAACTTTCACCTGCCCGATCCCTTGCAGATACACCCGC
>NZ_JAVRPS010000575.1:0-2802 GCF_032162105.1 Mycobacterium sp.
AACGGCCACAACAGGATTCCGCCGGCGCCGTCAAGGAGCCCAAGAGCGACTCGCGGATCCGACAGAAACGCGTCCTCGGCCATCACGACGAGGTCGCACAGCAACGCGACGGTGACCCCGGCGCCCACCGCTGCACCGTTGACGGCCGCGACGCTGCAGAACGGCAGCCTGCTCATTGTCCAGAACAACTCCTGGTGCGACTCGAGGATCGCGTCGCGAACCGCGCGGTCCTCCCGCATCTCCCGGATCGTCTCGATGTCGCCGCCGGCGCTGAACGACCTGCCCGCCCCGGTGAGCACCAAGGCGCGCACGTCGCCGTCGTCGCGGAGCGATCGAACGGCGTGCAACAGCGCGTCGGTGATCTCGCCGTCCATCGCGTTCGCTTTGGCGGGCCGCGACAGCGTCAGCACCGCGACGGGTCCGTCACGACGCACCGTTACCGCCGGTTCAGCAAGCGCTGGGAACGGATCGTCGACGCTCACAGCTCCACCAGCCGCGGGATCGCTGCGGCCGCAACCAGTTTGGCGCCAATCGCGCTGCGAAGTTCGGTGGCTGAGCCCAACACCGAATCCAGTACCAGGGCACGGGCCAAGAAGTGGTGGAACGGGTGTTCTGCGGTGAAGCCGATACCCGCGAGCACCTGCTGGCAATGGGTGGCTGCGATCCGCGCCGCCCGTCCCGCCAGGGATTTCGCCAGCATGCCCGCGAGATACTCGTCGTCTGCCTGCCACGCCAGCTCCAGCGCCGCCGCGGCGGCCTCCCGCGCGACATAGGTGTCGGCGAGCCGGTTGCGCACCGCCTGGAAGGAGCCGATCGGCCGGCCGAACTGCATGCGCACCTTCGCATGTTCCACAGCCAGATCCAGCATCTGGGTGGTGGCCCCGACGATCTGGTATCCCAGCGCGCGCCGGCCCGCGGTGACCACCGCATCCCAGCCTGCGACCGCCGCCGGCCCCGCCGACAGAACTGTCGCGCGCAGAGCGTTGGTGCTCACCTCAACCATCCCCAGCGCGGGATCCAGACCTGCCACCGTCCGGGTCGAGAGGGCAGACGGGTCAGCCACCCGGACCCACGCCGTCTGACCATCCATCGCCACCGGCGCCAGAAACGCCGTGGTGGGGCGCGCGCCGATGACCAGTCCGCGCAATGACACGGCTTCGCCGTCGAGCGAGCCGGCGAGCTGAGCGCCGGCCGCCGGCAGCACCACGCTCTGGCTGGGCGTGATGTCGTCGAGCACACCGGATAGCGGCGCCAGCAGCACATCCTGAAACGCCGCCGGCATCGACCCGGTGCGCCCGGCGGCGTCGAACAGCGACGACACCGCCGCGCGCGGCTCCTCGGTCAGCAGGTCGGCGAACCCGAAATCGTCGAGCGCCTCAGAGAGTTGCGTGCCGTCGAACTCCTCGGCAAGCCGACGCAGGGTCTCCGACATCAATTCCCGCTCAGCGGCCTGGATCGCCGGTGCCTCCATCAGGCGCCCCTGGGCAGGTCGAGCAGGCGGCTCGCCACGATGTCCTTCTGGATCTCGCTGGTGCCTCCGTAGATCGTCGCGGCACGCGAGTAGGCCCATTCCCGCCGCCACGCCCGTCCGACCGGCGAGTCATCTGTTTCGATCGTGCCGGCCAGCACCTCGCGGGCGGCATCGAACACCGCCTGGTCGGCGGCGGCGATCATGATCTTGTCGACGGAGGCCTCCGGCCCGGGCAGAACCCCGCGGGCAATGCGATCCTGGGTGCTTTTCGAGCGCGCCCGGAACGCCCAGAGCAGCTCATACGCTTCGCCGAGCACCGCATGCGATCCCGCGTCGTGCACCGCGTCCAGCAGCATGCCCAGGTGGTGGCCCAACCACGCGCCGCGTTGCCAAAAGATTGGACCTCGCTCACACGACAAAATGAACTGGGCCACCTGCCAGCCGCAGTCGATGTCGCCCAGCAGACGCTGCGCCGGTACCTCCACATCGACGAACGACGTCGAACAGAACTCATCGACATCGGCCATCGTCCGAAGCGGGCTCGCGGTGACGCCGGGGGTGTCCATGTCCACCAGAAACGCGCTGACGCCGCGCGACCCCGACTGCCCGGTTCGGGCCAGCACAACGCAGCGAGTGGCGCGCTGGGCGAAGCTGGTCCACAGCTTTTCGCCGTTGAGCAGCCATCCGTCGCGGTGCGGGCGCGCCGTCGTTCGCAGCGACCCCAGATCGCTGCCGGCATCGGGCTCGGAAAACCCCTGGCACCAGAACTCGTCGCCGCGAAGCAACCGGGGAAAAATCTCTTCGACCACCTCGGGGCGGCCGAACTCCGCGACAGCCGGCCCCAGGACTTCGTGCATCGACCAGGACGTGGTGTGCACCAGAGCGCGGCTGGTGAGCTCCTCGCCGAGTACGGCGCGAAGGATCGGCGAGTCCCCGAAGCCGCCGAGGCGCTGCGGCCACCCCCACCGCATCCAGCCGTCGTCGAAGAGCAGCCGCTGGACCCGGCGCTGGTGATCAAGCTGGGCGTCGACGCTGTCGTCGCCCAGCGGGGGTATTAGCTCATGACCCCGCTCGTTGATCCAGGCCCGCACACCGTCGCGGAACTCGCCCACCTCCACGCCACAAGCTCCGTTCTTCAGGTGGTGATGAACCCGGACGCGGCGTACGCCTCCCGGATCGGGCCCTTGAGGTCGTCGGGAAAGGGCGTCTGCGGCGGCCGCGAAGGGTAATCGCCGACGGGCAGGCCGAGCAGGGAGGCGCCGAACTTGAACCCCGCGCCCCAGTGGGTGAACGCGCCCGGCCGGGCAGGGTGGGCCTGGTAGCGGCGGCTG
>NZ_JAVRPS010000576.1:0-4263 GCF_032162105.1 Mycobacterium sp.
ACTGCAGCGGCAGTGATACCTCCGATCGCAACGGCCGAATACGACCCTGCGACTGGCACCTACGTCGGCCCGGACGGGCAGATCCACACCCAAGCCGACCTCGCCCGCGGCGGAACACAGGAGCGAACATGGCAGGACATGCTGCTGCCCCCGCACAGCAACTGACGCCCGAGGTCGAGGACGGCGCGAACGCGCCACCAGGGCAAGCGCACCGCGCCGACACCGAGCAGCCGTCTAGATCGCGCCGCACCGCGATGTCGCCATGGCAGGCTGCGACCGTCTTCGGGGCAGTCCTGCTCGTGGCCCTCGGCGCGCTCACCACTTGGCAGGGATTCAAGGCACATCAGTTATATCGAGTCGACCAGCAACGCGCACAGTTTCTCCAGGTCGCCCGGCAGGGAGCGCTCAACCTGACGACGATCGACTGGCAGCACGCCGAGTCCGACATCCAACGGATCATGAGCTCGGCCACCGGTACGTTCCACGACGACTTCGCCAACCGCTCCCAGCCGTTCATCGACGCGGTCAAGCAAGCCAAGTCGACGTCCGTCGGCACGGTCACCGAGGCCGCATTGGAATCCGACGGCGGCGACGTGGCCCAGGCACTGGTCGCTGTCTCGGTGAAGGTCACCGCCGGCGGTGCCGAGCAAGCCCCGCGCGCGTGGCGGATGCGGATCTCGGTCCAAAAGATGGGCGGCGACGACAAGGTGTCGGCCGTACAGTTCGTTCCGTGAACCGCCCCGACACCGAAACACGCTGAGCCATAACGGCATCCGCGATGCCCGCCGAAGGAGGCAACCACTGTGACGGTGCACACCGCTACCGAGTCCAACGATGCGACGTCCCAGGATGCGGCCCCGACCGATACCGCCGCCTCCCCGCCGACGGAGGACAACCACGCCCCCGTGGAGGAGTCAGCGCAACCTGAAGCACGCGCCGCCGCGCGTCGGCGCCCCAACTGGCGACGAATACTGGCCTACGGAATACCGCCCGGACTCGCACTGACGTTGGCCATCGCGAACGGCACGCTGAAGTATCTGGATTCCTCGGCGAGCCACGATCTGCGCGCAGAGGCCGAATCAGTTCAAGCCGCCAAGAACAGCACCGTGGCGATGCTGTCCTACCGGCCCGACACCGTCGAGCGCCAACTCCACGATGCGAGCGCCTTGCTCACGGGCACCTTCCACGACTCCTACACCGCCTTGATCAACGACGTGGTGATCCCCGGCTCAAAACAGAAACAGATCTCGGCCACCGCCACCGTCCCTGCCGCAGCCTCGGTGTCGGCCGAGTCCCGCCACGCCGTGGTGCTGGTGTTCGTCGATCAAACAGTGGTCGTCGGCAGCGATGCCCCCGCCGATACCACCTCGGCCGTCCGGGTGACGCTGGACAAGACCAGCGGCCACTGGCTGGTCTCGCAGTTCGACCCGATCTGAACGTCACCGGCGTGCATCCCGCCCACGTGGACCGGCCATCGCATTGCAATCAGTCAGCAGTATCTTGTTGACAGTTTTCTGATGGCGATCAATACTGGCAGGTGGCCGACGACACACACGACCGACAAGCATCGAGCGCTCGTCCGGGAGTCGATACGGCTCGATTCAAGAGGGAGACGCCGAGTGACAGCATCTGTGAAGGTCGAGGACACCCTGAACGAGAGTTCTCTGGGCTGGATGGCAGACCTCGAGAAAGCGCTGAACCGCCAAGACGCCGCGCTATTCGACGAGCTATTCCTGCCCGACTCCTATTGGCGCGATCTCGTCGCGTTCACCTGGGATACCCAGCAGTTTTGGGGACGTGAAACGGTGCGCGAGGAGTGGTTCGAGCGTGCCCGCACGATGGCACCAACGAATTTCCAGCCGCAAACCAATCGGTCCGGTCCGCGGCTCATCGCGACGCCATCGCCGCGCATCGAGTTCTACTTCGTCTTCGAAACGAGCGTCGGTTCCGGAAGCACCTTCGTCGTACTCGTCCCCGACGAGGCCGCCAAATGGGGCATGCGAGCACGACTGGTTGCCACCACATTGACTGGCCTGCACTGCAATCCGCCTGCGCCGATCACCCGCAAGGGCTACGACCCAGCGCATCCAGGGGAGAGTTGGATACAACACCGCCATCGGGTCCGCAGCCTGGACGGGGGTGACCCCGACGTGCTGATCGTCGGTGCGGGCCAATCAGGCTTGAGCATCGCCGCGCACCTGGAACGGCTGGGGGTTTCCTACGTCATCGTCGACACCAACGCGAACCCGGGCGACAGCTGGCGCAAACGCTACGACGCACTGGCCCTGCACACCCCCACATGGGCGAACAACCTGCCGTTCAGCTCGCTGCCGCCCACCTATCCGGCCTTCATGTCCAAGGACCAATGGGCCAATTGGGTCGATGCATACGCAAAGACAATGGACCTCAACGTCTGGACCGAGACCGAATTCGTCACCGGGAGCTTCGATCCCGACGCTATGGTGTGGAATGTCCGCCTTCGTCGCCCCAGCGGTGCGGTGAATGACCTGCGCCCGAAGCACTTGATCATGGCCCTCGGATTCACCGGCATCGAGCCCGTCATCCCCGATTTCGCTGGACTGGACACGTTCAAGGGGGAAGTGAAGCATTCCTCGGGGTTCAGCGCGGCGGAGCCCTACCGCGGCAAGAAGGTCCTCGTCATCGGCACGGCGACGAGCGGACACGACATCGCCTTGGATCTGTACAACCACGGCGCCGAGGTGACTCTCGGACAGCGTGGACCCGCCTGCGTGGTCCCCGTCCTGGAGGCTGAACGCTACAACGCCGAGTACCTAGAACCCGGGTTGTCGGTGGAGGAGATCGATCAGCGCCGCAACTCGAACTTCGTGTATCCACTCATCGTCGAAAAGCTCCAAGGCGAGACCGAACGAACGGAGGCCGAGTACGCCGAGATGTTCGACGGTCTTCGCAGAGCGGGTATGACGCTGACGATCGGAGACGACCGCACCGGATGGCTCATGAAGCTGCACAAGACATTCAGCGGGTACTACCTCGACGTGGGGGCCTCCCAGGTCATCGTCGATGGCGGGATCGAGATGTTGCAACTGAGCGAGGTAGCCGGGTTCGTCGGCGACGGCGTCCGGCTCGGCGACGGATCCACCCGGCCATTCGACGCCGTCATACTGGCGACGGGGTACGAGAACATGCGCAGCGTCATCGAGAAGTTGCTGGGATCGGACGTGGCCGACCGCGTCGGACTCATCGGCGGCATCGGGGCTGACGGCGAGCCACGCAACATGTGTCGACCCACCGGGCAGCCGCACTTGTGGATGGTCTACGGCGGGATCATGGATGCCCGTAAGACCAGCGAATTACTCGCTCTGCAACTGGTGGCGAACCTGCGCAACCTGGTTCCGTCCTTCGTCCGCCCCGCACAGGGCCGAATCGAGCCGCATCGCAATCGCGGCTCACTGGTGGAGTCCATGGACATCGAGTCACGCTTGGAGGCGGTCTGATGCTGGCGGCGTTCTATGACGGCGCGACCGACGGTGTCACGGTCGCCGACGTCGACCTCGCGATCGACAGCCTCGGTCCCCGCGACGTCCGTGTCGACCTCGGTGCCACCGGCGTCTGCCACAGCGACCTCTCTGCGCTGCACGGCACGTTTGGGCCGCTGCACAACCCGACGGTCATGGGTCATGAAGGGGCTGGGACGGTCGTCGAAATCGGCAGCGCCGTAACACGTGTGCGTGTCGGTGACCGGGTGATCACGACCTTCATCCCGGCGTGCGGTGAGTGTTTTCATTGCGTGCGCGACCAGTCGAACCTCTGCGAACTCGGTGCCACGCTGCGCGGTCAAGACATCGGCCGTTTTCTCACCGGGAACGGCACGGCCCGAGCCTTTGCCAACTTGGGCACCTTCGCCGAGCAGATCATCGTGCACGAGGCGAGTGTGGTGGCGGTCAGCACGGACCTGCCCGACGAACAGTTGGCGCTGATCGGTTGCGGCGTGACGACCGGCGTCTGCGCGGTACTGAACACGGCCTCGGTGAAGGCGGGTAGCTCCGTTGCGGTGCTCGGCTGCGGAGGGGTTGGCATCGCGGCCATTCAAGGGGCCGCCATTGCCGGGGCCGCCCGCATCATTGCGGTGGATCCCGTTGAGTTCAAACGCCAGTCAGCGCTTCGAGTCGGTGCGACCGATGCCATCGATCCCTCCACCGGGGATGTCGTCGAGCAAATCCTCGACCTGACCGGCGGCCGCGGCGTGGACTACGCATTCGAGGTCGTCGGTCGACCATCGAC
>NZ_JAVRPS010000577.1:0-27218 GCF_032162105.1 Mycobacterium sp.
CCATGATGTCGAGGTACAGGTCCCACGTGCGCCCGGCCGCCCGGACCGCCGCAGTCGGGTCACCCGCTGGGGTAGTGAACATGAGGCGATACAGGTGAGGCCGGGTGCGGCCGATGGCGTACAGCGAAAGCACCGCGGAGCGCACGGACTGCTCGGGGGAGTCGTCGCCGGCAGCCAGAACTTCGAGCGCGTCACCCAGTTCGCTCAACGCATTGGTCGCCAGGACGGTGAGCAGGGCCTCCTTGTCCACGAAGTGGCGATACGCCGCTGAACGCGACACCCCAGCGCGGGCACCCACTTCGCGCAGCGTGACCGCGTCGACTCCGCCGGTGTCGAGCAACGCTCCGGCGGCATCGAGCAGCGACTGGCGGGTCGCCGCGGCAGTCTCCGATCGCCTCGCCATCCGCTGGAGCATAAGCCACATTCGAAATGAGTTGACAGCGTCAACTGAACTGATACCGTTCAGATGACGGTGTCAACTCAAAATTTGGAGATGGTCATGAACGCCTCGGCTCCCCACCGGCAAGAGGTGGTCGTCGTGACCGGCGCCTCGACTGGCATCGGCACAGCCACTGCGCGGGAACTCGCCCGAAGGGGCTTTCACGTGTTGGCCGGTGTCCGCCGTGACGTCGACGCCGAGGCGTTGCGGGCCGACGGGATCGAGCCGCACATCCTCGACATCACCGTGGAATCGGACGTGGCCGCCATCGCCGACCGCGTCGCTCGCGACTCGCTGCGCCGGCCCCTCCGCGCACTGATCAACAACGCAGGCATCCAGATGAATGCGCCGTTCGAGACCGTGCCGATGGCCGAGTGGCGCCGCCTGTTCGAGGTCAATCTCTTCGGTCACGTCGCCATGACCCAAGCGCTCTTGCCGGCTCTGTTGCGCAGCACGGGCACCGTCGTGAACATCAGTTCCGTCGGCGGCAAGGTGGCGATGGCGACCTACGGTCCTTACGCGGGTGCGAAGTTCGCCCTCGAGGCGGTCAGCGATTCCCTACGGCGTGAAGTCAGCGAGTTCGGGGTCAAGGTCGTCGTCATCGAGCCCGGGGCGGTCAAGACCGAGATAGCCGAGCGCGGTTTTGCCGCCGCCGATCGACTGACCGCCGGCATGACCCCCGCCCAACTCGAACGTTATGGCGATCTCACCGCGGCGATCTCGGCACAAACTCGATCGCACATGAAGACCGGCGTTGCGGCCGAACACGCCGCGAAGGTGATCTCCAAGGCGGCGACCGCGTCTCGACCACGCACTCGATACGCGATCGGGCGCGAGGCCGCAATCGGCGTACGGCTGGCCCGCGTCGCATCCGACCGGTTACTCGACCGCATGCTGCGGCTGGGCCTTCGGCCGTACTACGGCAAGAGTTCTCGACCAAGCGTGCGGCGCTCCGACCCGTCGATTTCAATCGGTGCGGTCGGCCTCCATTGAACCCATCGCGCCCGCAATCCGTGCCACCTACATCACATACATCACCGCCGATAAGGGGAGCACGATGCAGATACCAACTTGCCTGCACGCTGGCGTCGCGGCCACTGGGATTGCCTTCGTGGGGATCGGCGCCATGACCGCCGCCTCTGTGGCTCCGGTAACTCAGTCCCAAGCACCACCGACCGTGGCGCAGGACGTCCGGCTGGCGGCCGCGACGGTTCCGCCCGGCGGGCTCGTCACCAGCTTCTTGGGCAATCAGCTCGTCTACTGCTCGCTCATCTGCCCGCTCCTCGTCCAGACCGCCGCGACGCCCATTGTCACGACGCTGCAGACGCCGGGTACGTTCCTCACCGCATTGCAATCGGGCAACCTGTTGAAGGCGATCGGCGTTACCGCCGCATCGGTGACCGGGCCAACGAACGCTGCCGCAGAGCAGGCGATCCTGGTCGATGGCTCGATACCGGCGCCAAGGGCACTGAACGCGTTCGAGGTCGCTGTGGTCGGCCTGCTCAACGTCATCCCTGCCGCCGCCGGCGGCCTGCCCGGAATCGCCGCGGCTATCCAGACCGCCCGCCAAGACACCTTCGACGCGCTCAACTTGCCTGTCGTGCCCAATCAGCCGTCAACCGTCATGCCGCGCGGTGTCGTACAGGTCGTAGTGGTGAGCGTGCTCAACGTGGTCGGAGCAATCATCTTCCCGGGGTTCAACCACATCCTGTCCGGCGCGTTTCAAGTCCCCGATGCCGTAGCGCAGGAACTGGCAGCAACCGGCGATCCCGTACGAGCGCTCGCCGCGGGTGTCAACGCCGCGACCGCGGCGGTGACCGCTGCCGGCGCCGTCATCGCGGACTCGGTCGCCACCGCGGTCAGCGATATCCGCGCGGCCACCGGGCAAGCCCTCCCTGCGAACCGGACGGTGCCGACGCAGAATTCCGCCACGACGACAACGCCGGCGCGCACCGAGCTGGGACCGCCACGCGCATTGGCCGCGACGACGGCCAAGCACGACGAGGCCGAGCCTGGCACCCCGCACTCATTGGTCACGACGCCGACCAAAAAGGACGATGTCGAGTCCGACACCTCGCACCCTTCGGCTACCACGACGGCCAAGCACGACGACACCGAGGGTGATACTTCGCACCCGTCGGCCACGACGACGGCCAAGCACGACGACGCCAAGCCCGGCACCTCACACACATTGCGCGACGTCGCTTCGAGCGTCCGGCAAACCGTGAAGAGCGTTGTCAAGAAAGCCGCTGAGCAGCCCCATCACGCTGCGTCGGGCTAACCCGATTGGCACTACGCCGTTGACTTCTCCAGGATGTGGACGCCGCAGGCGGAGCCGAGTCCGATGACGTGGGCGAGGCCGACTTTCGCATTCGCGATCTGGCGCTCGCCGGCCTCACCGCGGAGATGGTGGCAGACCTCCCAGACGTTGGCGATGCCGGTGGCCGCGATCGGGTGACCCTTCGACTCCAGGCCGCCCGACACGTTCACCGGCGTCGAGCCGTCACGCCACGTGGCACCGGAATTGAAGAAGTCCGCGGCGCCGCCCTCTTCGCACAGCATCAGGTTGTCGTAGTGCACCAGCTCGGCAGTGGCGAAGCAGTCGTGCAACTCGACCAGATCGAGGTCGCTTGGGCCGACGCCTGCCTGCTCGTAGGCGATGGTGGCGGCCTTGCGGGTCAGCGTGTTGACGTTCGGCAAGACCTGGCAGCCCTCTTCGTAGGGGTCGGTGGTCAGCACCGACGCCGATACCTTGACCGCGCGCCGCTGCTGCTCGAGCGACAGCGACTTCAGCGTCTCGCCGTTGCATACGACCGCGGCCGCGGCGCCGTCGCAATTCGCCGAGCACATCGGGCGGGTGTTCGGGTACGCGATCATGACGTCGTTCATGATCTGCTCCAGCGTGAACCTCTTCTGATAGGACGCAAGCGGATTCAGGGTGGAGTGAGCGTGGTTCTTCTCGCTGATCTTGGCGAACAGTTCGAAGCTGGTGCCCCCGTACTTGTGGCCGTACTCCATGCCGATCTGGGCGAAGACGCCCGGCATGGTCTCCGTGCCGATCCGGCCGTCGACTGGTGCGACCGCGCCGTACCGGCCAGCCGGCGTCCAGGTGTCGGCATCCTTCTTCTTGGTGCCACCTCCGCCGAGCAGGCCTGCGCCGGCAAGCTTTTCGACACCGACGGCCAGGCCGTAGTCGACCTCACCGGCTTTCACCGCCATGATGGCGGTGCGCAGCGCGGTGGCACCGGTCGCGCAGGCATTGGCGACGTTGTACACCGGGATGCCCGTCTGGCCGATCTGCTTCTGAAGTTGTTGGCCGATACCGGCACTCGCGTTCATCAGGTTGCCCGCCGCGAGCACTCCGATGTCTCCCATCGTGACACCTGCGTCGGCAAGCGCGCCCGTCGCGGCCTCTGCCGCCAGGTCGACGGTGTCGAGGTCGGTGTGCTTGCCGAACTTGGTCATCTTGATCCCGAGGATCCAGACCTCGTCGCTCGCGCTCATCGCCGGTTCTCCTTCGTCATGTGGATGGGTGGTCTGTCGGGAACGCGGTCGGTCAGCCGACGGGCTCGAAGCCGAAACCGATCGCCTCGGTGCCCTCGGAGTCGGTGCCGATCGACTGGGTGGCCAGCCGCACCGGCATGCCGTCGCGGACGTGCTCGGCATCGGGCTCGACGTTGATGAGGTTGCCGCGGACCTGGGTCCCACCGCAATCGACGACTGCCGCCACGAACGGGGTGGGGACTCCCGGTGCTGCGAAGGCGACGATCGTGAACGCGCGCACGGTGCCCTCGGTCGCAATCGGTACCGCCTTGAACTCGGCAGTGAAGCAGTTGGCACATGCGTTGCGTCGGTCGAAGAACCGGGCGCCGCAGTTCGTGCACTCCTGCGCGACCAAGTGTGGTTCGTCGCCGTCCAGCACCAGATAGTCGACCAAGGGAATTTGCCCGGCCATTCGCACCTCCGTCGTCGGTGACTTCGACGTTAGTACCTCGACCGCAGACCGACGCCTGCCTTGGGATCAAATGGTCGCGTGAGACTAGGTTCACAGGGAGCCGTATTCGTCGCGAGTTCACAGCCATGCGAGAGAGAGTGGATGCCGTGACCCCTAGCTTCGACGAGGCCCTGCGCCTGCACGATCCCGAGTACCGCGGCTTCGCGAGCGACAACTACGCGGGAATCCATCCCGAGGTGCTCTCCGCCATCGCGGCCGCGAACGGGGGACACCAAATCGCGTACGGCGAGGACGTCTACACCGCCCGCCTGCAGGAGGTCATGGCCGAGCACTTCGGCGCGGGCGTCGAGGCGTTCCCCGTCTTCAACGGCACCGGGGCCAACGTGATCGGTCTGCAGTCGACGCTGCCGCGCTGGGGTGCCGTGATCTGCACGCAGACCGCGCACATCCACACCGACGAGAACGCCGCCGCCGAGCGCGTTGCCGGGCTCAAACTGCTCACGGTCCCGGCACCAGACGGCAAGCTCACCCCCGAACTCATCGACCGCGAGGCATGGGGCTGGGGAGACGAGCACCGGGCGCAACCGCTCGCGGTGTCGATCACGCAGACCACCGAACTCGGTACCGCGTACACCGCCGCGGAGGTGCGCGCGATCGCCGACCACGTGCACGAGCGCGGAATGACTCTCCACATGGACGGCGCCAGGATCTCGAACGCCGCCGCCCATCTCGGGGCCAAGCTCCGCGAGTTCACCGCGGATGCCGGCGTCGACCTCCTGTCGTTCGGGGGGACGAAGAACGGCCTGATCTTCGGCGAGGTCGTCGTGGTGTTGAACCCCTCCCAGAACCCCCAATCCTCCGAGGGCCTGACGTATCTCCGCAAACTCAACATGCAGCTCGCGAGCAAGATGCGTTTCGTCTCTGCCCAGCTGATCGCGATCCTGACCGATGACCTCTATCTACGGTCAGCGGCCCACGCGAACGCGATGGCAGCCCGGCTGCGCGACGCCGTCGAGGGGTTGCCTGGCCTGACGATCACGCAGAAGACGCAGTCGAACGCCGTTTTCGCGATCCTGCCTCCCGGCGTGGCCGACAGGCTTCGCGAGAGGTTCCGGTTCTATGACTGGGACCCGGCGACCGGCGAGGTGCGCTGGATGTGCGCCTTCGACACCACCGAGGCCGACATCGACGCGTTCGCCGTAGCGCTGCGCGAGGAACTCGCGACGATCAGCACGCACTGACACGTCCACGACAGGAATGAGGCACCGCCCATGACCGCAGACTTGCCCGAGAATGCATTGGAATTGCGTTCGTTGGTGACGTCGCAGGGCACGCTCGAGCTGTCGCTGCACGAGGTCCCGGTTCCGACTCCGGCCGCCAATGAGGTGCTGGTGCGCGTGGAGGCTTCGCCGATCAACCCGTCGGACTTGGGACTGCTCATCGCCGACGCGGACATGACGACGGCGACGGCGGCGGGCACGCCGGAGCGCCCCTTCGTCACCGCATCGTTGGGCAAGGGGGCGCTGGGAGCGCTGTCGGCGCGCGTCGGCAAATCGCTGCCTGTGGGCAATGAGGGTGCGGGCACCGTCGTGGCCGCGGGGTCGTCGCCCGCGGCGCAGGCCCTTCTTGGTCGAACGGTGGGGATCGCGGGTGGCGCGATGTATTCGCAGTACCGAGCGGTTGATGCGTCGGCGTGTCTGGTCCTGCCCGAGGACGCAACGGCCAAGGATGGGGCGTCGTCCTTCGTCAATCCGTTGACGGCCCTCGGAATGGTGGAAACCATGCGCCGCGAAGGTCATTCGGCCCTGGCGCACACCGCCGCGGCATCCAATCTGGGCCAGATGCTGGTCAAGCTCTGCCAGAAGGACGGGATACCGCTCGTCAACGTCGTCCGCAAGGCGGATCAAGAGGAGCTGCTGCGCTCCCTGGGCGCCGTCCACGTCTGCAACTCGGCATCGCCGTCGTTCTCGACGGATCTCACCGAGGCACTGAAGGCGACCTCGGCGACGCTGGCGTTCGACGCCACGGGCGGGGGAACGCTGGCCAGTCAGATCCTCAGCGGCATGGAGGAAGCGGCCAACGCGACAGCGGGGGAGTACTCACGCTATGGGTCGACCGTGCACAAGCAGGTGTACATCTACGGCGGACTCGACACCAGTCCGACGCTGCTCACCAGGAACTACGGCATGGCATGGGGTCTGGGAGGGTGGCTGCTCACGCCCTTCCTCCAGAGCGCCGGGGCCGAGGCCATTGGTCGGCTCCGCGCTCGCGTCGCCGCCGAACTCACCACGACGTTCGCGAGTACCTACACCCGGGAGGTTTCGCTCGCCGGCATGCTCAGCCCCGAGGCGTTCAACGCCTACGTCAAGCGGGCGACGGGCGAGAAGTTCCTCGTGACCCCGCACGCACTCGCGTGACGTCGAGGTGAACGAGCAGGTTGAGGTACCAGCTCGGGTGTTGGGGGCGCCACCGCCGTGATCGAATGTCGATGACCAGTGCCGGGTGGTTCTGCACACGATCACGGGAGAGCAGGCGTTGACTCAACCGACCGACCAGGTTCATGGCACCGACGACGCGGTCGATCGGCTGCGCGCCGACTACGACTCCACGCCGTACACCTCGGATGCGTTTCCGCAGTCCGCGCCAGGGCAGCTGGCTGCGATCGCCCACGTGTTCGGGCTGACGACACCCGAGGTGCCGACCGCACGCGTGCTCGAGATCGGTTGTGCCGCAGGAGGCAATCTGATCCCGTTCGCCGCGACGCACCCCCAGGCGCGGGTGGTGGGCATCGATCTGTCGCAGGTGCAGATCGACCAGGGGCGCACGCGGGTGGCGGACTTGGGCCTGGGCAACGTGGAGCTCATCGCCGGCGACGTCGCGCGGATGGATCTGGCGACACTGGGATCGTTCGACTTCATCATCGCCCACGGCGTGTACAGCTGGGTGCCGGAGAACGTGCAAGACGCGATCCTGTCGGCGTTCCGCCTGTTGGTGGCCCCCGAGGGCGTGGCCTACGTCAGCTACAACGTGTATCCGGGCTGGAAGGCCAAGGAGACGATGCGCGATGCCATGCTGCTGGCCAGCGGCGCCAGCGCGACCCCGGAGCAGAAGGTGCGCGACGCGCGAGAGATGGTCGACTTCCTGGAGGAGGTCGCCCCGTCCGGCGGCGTGCTGGCCCGAGTCGTGGCCGAATTCAAGGCCCGCGACGAAGGATTCGGCGATTCCTACCTGCTGCACGACGAACTCGAGGCGTTCAACGCGCCGTGTTATTTCTACGAGATGGTGGGACGTGCTGGCGCGCATGGGCTGACCTATCTGGCCGAGGCACACCCCGAGATGATGTTCCCCTCCAACCACGGTCCCAAGGTTGCCGAGCACCTGCTCGCGAAGTGTCACGGCTCCCAGGTGTTGGTGGAGCAGTACCTGGACTTCGTCGCCAACCGCACGTTCCGCGAGACGTTGTTGGTCCACGCCGAACGCGCACCGCAGATCCATTACCGGCCGGACCCCAGTCGTTACGGCCGTTTGCATTTCGCCGCCTGGACGCCGGTGGTCGATGGTCCGACCCGGATGGATCACTCCCGCCAGGAATACGAGGTCGCCGACGGTGCGACGCTGTTCACCAACGATCCGGGTCTCAAGGCGACGCTAGAGGCGCTCAACGCGCGGTGGCCGTGGACGTTGTCACGGCAGGAGCTGGTGGACGACGTGCACGCGCGGCTCGTGTCCGCGGGCTTCACGCCGAGGGCGAACCTCCCAGCCGAGCTCGACAACCTGATCGGGGTGCTGATCGTGCAGGGACACGCGCGGTACCGACTGGATCCGGTGCTGCCGGAACCGGATCCGCCACACGCACCACTCCGCCTGGACGAGCCGCTGCGGCGGATGGCCGAACTGTCGCGCGGGTACGGCGACGCCTCGATCTTCAACCTCTGGCACGAGGCACTCATCCTCTCGCCGGTGGATCGTCACCTGCTGCCGCTGCTCGACGGCACCCTGGATCGCGACGCCCTGGTGGAGGCCATTCTGGCCATTGACAATGCCGATCCCATCCGGATCGAGCGCGACGGTCAGCAGGTGTCCGGCGAAGAGGCGCGCCACGATGCGCTCGTCGAGGCCGTCGACACACTGCCCCAACGATTGGCGGAGATGAAGCTGTTGCGAGTCAGGTGAGCAGGGGATCAGAACGGCACGCCTACATCGTCGCCCAGCCAAGTGTGGTAGCCAAAGATGGCAGGGCTCGTCGGATCGGTGCCGTACGGCGTGACTGGGTCGGTGTTGGCGCTGGCGATGGGCGCGAGGGCAATCGCGGCGGCACCGGCCGCGGCCAACAACGGTGCGACGTACTTCATTGTCTTCATCATGTTCTCCTGGGCGGCGTAACAACACCCGCATTCGTCAACTGCCGTGGATGCCGGCTGTCGTGAGCGCGCGCGGATCAGAACGGAACGTCCACTTGGCCGTTGGTGGTGTTGGCCTCGTCGTGGTTCGACACGTGGTAGCCCAGCACATACGGGCTTTGGGGATCGGTGCCAAACGGCACCGCCGGGTCGGTGTTGGCGCTGGCGATTGGCGCGAGGGCAATCGCGGCGGCACCGGCCGCGGCCAACAACGGTGCGACGTACTTCATTGTCTTCATCATGTTCTCCTGACTGTTCATTCGCCCTGCTTGGACTGGTTCAATCATGGCGCTCAGAGGGATCCGTGTCGTCACTGCTGACCGCCAATCTGGCCCTCCGGCTAGCTGGTAGATGGCGGGCATTCACGGTTGTTAGCGGTGCCCCCCGTGAGAGCCGCCGCCTCCAAGGCCGCCGCCGCCCAACAGAAAAGCGTCGCCCCCGTAGGGAAAGAACTGAACCGGGCCAGGCGCATCGTTGATCTGGACGTTGCCCGGCGATTGGCACACGGTGCCCCCGCCGGTACCTCCGCAGGACTCGTCAGCTGAGGCAATTGGGGCGCCGACGATCGCCGCAGCGGCGACCCCTGCCGCCAAGACCGGCGCGATCAGAGTGAATTTCATAGTGATCTCCTAGATTCGGTTGGGCCCTTGGTCAATTCAGCGCTAGAGGATGAAGGCTTCGCCGCCATACGGATAGAACTGAACGGGCGGCGGGGCGTCATTGATCTGGACATTGCCTGGTGACTGGCAGACCGTTGCGGGTCCGCTACTACCGCAGGACTGCGGTTGCTGCCCAGGGGCTTGAGTGCCAGGATCGGCTGATGCAATCGGTGCGGCGGAGATCGCTGCTGCGACCGCTGCCGCTCCAATCATTGGTGCGAGATATCCGAGTTTGATGCGCATGGGGTGCTCCTTTGGTGGGTTTTGTGGGCGTACTTCCAGATTGGCCAACGACAGGGTCGGCGTCGTCCCCGCTGCCTTCACGTTTCGTACCCGGCTAGTGGGAGTCGGCGCCCCCCAGCTGACCGGTAGGTGCATGTTCGCGCTGACGGATGCCGTGATGGGTGCTACCCGTGATGACATCGGTGTACAGCAGTCCGACTCTGAAGGGGCACACGACAATCACTTGAGGAGTCCCACTATGCGGGTCAGGTTGAACTATTTCGCGCCGCTGCTGGCGGCGGGGACAATCGTGGCGGCGATCGCCGTCGCACCGATTGCGGCGGCCACCACGAGTCAGGGCCCGTCCAGTGCCGGCCCGGCGTCCGCTTCCAGCGGTTCCACCCAGCCGGGCCAGTCATGCGTGACCCTGGGCGGTACCCAGAGCCAATGCCAATCGCCCGGTAATGCGCAGGTGTACGACGCGCCGCCGCAGGTCGACTACTTCCCGTACGCCGGTGGCGCCACGTAGATCGATGGATTTGCAGCGGCGCTGAATGCAAAACTCGAGTCAGCTGAATTCCCGGTTGAGGAGCGCGATCTCGCTGTTACCCAACCAAAAGTTGCCCGCTGCAAGGTTTTCAGCGAGGTTGACGCGAGTGCGCGTGCCCGGAATCAGCAGTATGTTCGGCGCCTTGGCCAGTAACCACGCGAGGGCGACCTGAGCAGTGCTCGCATCGTGGTCTGCGGCAACGCTGTTGACGACCGGGTTGGTCAGGATCGTCTCGCGCTGCGCCCGGGGATAACCCAAGGGACAGAACGGCACGAACGCGATCTCGCGTGCGCTGCATTCGTCCAAGATGGGAGTGCTGTCACGCGCTGCGAGATTGAAGAAGTTCTGCACGCAGACGATCTCGGTGACTTCCAGCGCCATCATCAGGTGGTCCCGGCTGACGTTGCTGATCCCGATGCCGCCGATGAGTCCCTCGTCGCGGGCCGTCATCAACGCGCCGAGCTGATCAACGAACCGGGCATCGGGTGCGGCGTTGTCCATCACCCGCAGGTTGACGGCGGTGAGTCGCTCGACACCCAGCGTTGCGAGGTTGTCTTCGATGCCCGCGCGGAGCTGGTCGGGTTCGTCGTAGGGCAGCACGGCTCCGGAATCGTCGCGGCGCGCTGCGACCTTGCTGACCAACGCCAAACCGTCGGGGTACGGGTGTAGCGCCTCCCGGATCAACTCGTTGACCACCCCCCGCCCGAAGTACTGCGCGGTGTCGATGTGATCCACCCCCGCGTCCACTGCGGCGCGTAGCACTGCGATGGCTTCGTCATGGTCGCGCGGTGGGCCGAACACGCCGTCTCCGGCCAGCTGCATCGCGCCGTACCCGACACGCCAAACCGCCTTGTCGGCAAGGCGATAGCGAGAGCGCGTCGAGCTGTTCATGGTCGAGTCCGTGCCCCACGGTCAGGCATAAATGGGCGCTACATCGAAGTACACGCGGTAATCGTCGATCTTGCCTACGCCGTCGGTATGGAAAATGGTGACACACGGGATGGTGACCTGCCGGTCGTCCTTACGGGTGTAGGTGACCTTCAATTCGACGATGGTGTCGTCGCCGACATTCCATTCCTTCACGATCGCGTGGTGCTGGCCCGCGATCGTGTCGAGGAACGCGGTTATGCCCGTGCGGATCTCGTCGAGTCCGACTATCGGTTGGCCGTTGCCGAAGACGACTCGCCCGTCCTCGGCGAAGAGTGCGGTTATCGTCGCAACGTCCATCGCGTCGACCACTGCGAAGAGGCTGCGCGTGGGCGGTCGCATCGTGGCACTCATCGGGATCCTTCCCGCGCCTAGAGGTCCAGCGTGTGTGTCCACCACAATAGATGACTTGTCACGCTTATAACAAGGGGCTGGTGCGGGTGATGAGGCACTGCGGATGTGCTCCAGATCACGCAGACCTGACCACGGCAAGCTAGAGCCGGCGCCACGGCGTTTCTAGCGCTCGCGCCTGCTCACCACGGAGCCGGCGGCAAGGAGCTATTGAAGTTCATGTTGACGTGGATGTGCTCCAACGCTGCAGTAAGGGGTGCGAGGAGTTCATCGGGCAGCGGGTCGAAGAACAGTTGGCGGACCAAGGCCACGTGACCGGGAGCTGCCGCTTCGATCGCCTCGCGACCTGCCTTCGTCACGATCGCGTCGGTTGCCCTGCCGTCGTCGGGTGACGGAACCCGCTCCGCGAGGCCGCGCTCGCACAACCGGCGCAGCTGATGCGAGGCGCGGCTGCGTTCCCAACCGATCAGCGCAGCCAGGTCAGAGACTTGCAGGCGTCCACCGGGTGCGTCGGTCAACGCATTCAGAATGTGGTAATCGGCAAGCGACAAATCGCCGTCGCTTTGAAGCTCACGATTCATCGCGTAATTCAGCCGCATTTGTACGCTCATGAACGCACGGAAGGCTCGCAGCTCGGCCGCTGACAGCCAAGGTCCTTGCGCAGCCTTCCGGCGCTGTTTACGTGACACTTCGGCCATTCCTTCTCGCGGTATCTGCCCAGGATATCGCGATAAAGGGGGCAATCCGTTCGGCACGTCGATCAATGGCGGTCCCGTAGGTCGCGGGCTGTCGCGTCGGAAGGGCATGGCCACCAGTGGCAGATCGAAACCATGAGGGGAGAATTCGCTTGATGTATCACGTATATTGACTAGGTCGGGACAGGTCGTGCGCAACGTCCTCATCACCGAGGTCCCATACGGTCACTACTGGATAGACGGGCAGGCAATCTGATGTTCACCAATCCGGAAGACAGTTCGCCACCTGCCACCGTCGACGGGGGTGACAGACCGTCGCAGCTGCTAGGGGCGTTCATCGACTACCTTCGTGCGCCGCCCACGAACGGCGACTCCGAAGGCGCCGGCTTCGACGGCGGCTCGTCTGAGCTGGAAGGCGTGATACGCAGCGTCGGTGAGTTGGATGGTATCCCCGCCATTACGCTGCAACCACGCGCCGGCGGCCCCGAACGCACCGTCCTCTACTTCCATGGCGGCGGCTACGTCAGCGGCTCCCCGCCGGAACGGTATCTTCCATTGGCCGCCGCGATGGCTCTGGCCGCCAACGCCCGAGTGCATGTGGTCGACTATCGGCTCGCTCCAGAAACGCCCTTCCCGGGTGCCTTCGACGATTGCCTGCACGCCTATCACTGGCTCGTCACGCACGGCGGCGTGAACCCGCAAACGCTGGTCGTGCTGGGCGATTCGGCGGGCGGCAACCTTGCGGTCGCCGTCACCGCCGCAGCCCGGGATCAAGGCTTGGCACTTCCCGTCCGTATCGCGCTGATCTCGCCGTTGGCTGACCTGACGTTCAGCGGCGCTTCGATCGAGGAACGCAAAGACATGGACCCCTTGGTGACTCGTCAAATGCTCGATTCCACGGTGACCGACTACCTTGCCGGTGCTGACCCGCGCGACCCCCGGTGCTCTGCGATCTTCGCCGACATGCACGGTTTTCCCCCGATGCTCATCCAGGTCGGCGAGAACGAAATCCTCTACGACGATGCCACCCGCATCCGAGATGCGGCCACCGCCGCAGGTGTCGACGTGGCCTTCGAGTCGTGGCGACATGGAATCCACGTCTGGCCGGTGTTCATCTCTGCCGGGCTGCCCGAATCCGCCGCCGCCATCGAACGCCTGGCGACCTTCTTCAAAAGCCAAGCCGCACATTGCGCATCGGACGGCGACTTCGCGGCTGTACGGTGCTCCGGCTCCTCGATCCTCAGTTGGGGGCTTGGCCGGGCGTGACGGCAGGAAATGGCACCGCAGTGGGCGGTTCAGTCGGGATGTCGCCGGAGGTGGAAACGCTGACGCCGGCACTGCCAGTGCTGACGCCGACGCCGCCGGCGCCGATACGGACACCGGGTGCGGGTCCAAACGGACCCGCACGGGTTGGCATCGTGCCGAGGCGTGATCCTGGCATGCCGCTGGTGGTCTGGTCCGCGTTGGTGCCCACACCGACCCCGCCGGCGTCGACCGGACTATTGGCCGTCCCCGGCAGGATCGGCAGCAAGCCGTTCTGAAGGCCGTAGGGCGGCCCGGAGCTACCCGGCACGAGTAAGCCCGGCGGCGGGTAGCCTGGCGGTCGGGGCGGCGGCAATGGTGGATCGTCCGCGAATG
Organism: Mycobacterium sp.; assembly: GCF_032162105.1. Taxonomy (GTDB): domain Bacteria; phylum Actinomycetota; class Actinomycetes; order Mycobacteriales; family Mycobacteriaceae; genus Mycobacterium. The sequence continues at coordinate 13,837 of NZ_JAVRPS010000577.1, forward strand.
CGGGCACCGCGGCGGCGAGAGTGCCTGCACCGACGAGGAATACCGCAATGGACATTCTCCGGCCGGACCTCATCGTGTCGAGCTCCAACCGTCAGATCTTGATCGGGTCGCCGTACACGGCGAACTCGTTGCGGGCTTCGGGAGTGGAGATTCGCAGATAGCAATAGGAGCGGATGGTGATGTCGCCGCCACAGGCGTCGGCCTTGATGTGGATGTTGTCGATGTCGAGCATGGCCGATCCGCTCGGACTCAGCGGCATGTTGGCCATTGGTACCTCGACGATGACCCCGGGTTGAATCGTGGTCTGGACGAATCCCGTTAGCCCCCCAGCGATCCCGACGTTGCCGATCGACGCTGAAGGGCCGAAGGCGCCGGCACCGCCGATCCCCAGGCCGCTGGACACATCGGATTGGCAGCCCAGTTGGTAACCGGCGATGACCGTACTGTCGGTGATCGGTGCCGCACCACCCATCGCGGTTGCTGTCGCGGACAACGTCACGAACGCCTCGCGAGAGTTCGTCGCGTTGGCGAGATTGGGCACCGAGTTGACGAGTTCATCATCCAGCGACAGCGATAACTGCCAACCGTCCCGAGCCGACTTCTCAACGTGCTGGGCAGCCATCGGCACGGGTTCCGCCGACGCCGGACCAATGGAGACGCCCACGAGCAACACCGAAACAGCCAACACCGTGGCCGCCATCGTTGACGAGTGTCGACACCTCGATAGGAATGCCCCAATGTTGGCTCGCCACACGGTGCTTCGGCGATCACAAGGAGCCGCTTGGAAGCCAGTCACGTCGTCAGTGGGTGAGTGCCGCTTCGAGGTTGGTCAAGACTCCGAGCTGGGCGAAGATGACGGATCCCTCCGGGTAGCAATCGAAGCGCTTGATCTTGCCGTCTTCTAGCTCGAACACGTCACAACACGGGGCGTCCATTTGTCTTCCCGTGGCAGGCAGCTCGCCGAAGGGAAGCTGCAGCGGGCCGTCGTGCGTACCCTGCAAGGCCAGTTGGACGACGACCACGTTGCCGTCGGAGTAGATCCGATACAGCTCGCGATGCATGTTCGAGAAGGCCGTGCCGTAGTTGCGGACCGGATCGGCGAGCCCGCGGCCACGATAGATGATGCCGACCGAGTTGTCGGTGAACACCCCGTCAGGCGCGAATAGGTCGATCCAGCCCTCCAGATCCTTGCGCTCGGCAACCGCATAAGCATTGCGAACGGTGGCGACATCGTCATTCGTCACGAAGTTGTTCCTCTCACGGCAGGAGCGCATCCGATCGCGGCGTGCGCCAGAACGAGGTGGCGGACGTGCCGGCCGCGTTTGTGCCGACGCCGTCCGCAACCGATCCAATAAAAGAATGATACATCACGCAGATCAACGGGCGTAGACGCGTTGGTAGATGCGCTCGGCCACCATGATGGTGGTGAGATTCGTGACGGTGGACGGAATCTCGGGGATGATCGAGGCGTCCGCGACCCGCAAGCCGGCCAGGCCGTTGACTGCGCCAACCGCGTCGACCACCGCCGACGGGTTCCCAGGTCCGCCCATTGGCACCGTGGAGGTCGGGTGGCCGTAAGCGGCGAGGTTGCCGGCGATGACCTCGGGCAGAGCGTCGTCGGTGATGGCGTCACCGGGAATCATCTCGCCGGCCGACAACGGTGCGAACACCTCGTTGCGGCCGATCGCCCGGGACAGCTTGACTCCCTCCAGCATGCGGCGGGCGTCACGGTCGGTCCCCAGGTAGTTGTTGTCGATCAGCGGCGCCGCGTTCGGGTCACGGCTGGCCAGGCGGAGCGTTCCGCGCGACTCGGGCTGAACGACCGAGATGGCGAGGACGATCGCACCGCCGGTCGGGCTATGGGAACCGTCGAGCAGGTGTGTGGCGGTGATGTGTAGGTCCAGCTCGTCGCCGATCGCCTCGCTTGACGCCGTCCACAGCAGAGCGCCGACAGCCGGGGTCATCTGTAGGTACTCCGGAGCCAACGCGTAAGCGTTGTAGAAGAACGGCTGGTCATGCAGTCGCTGACCAACTGGCAGGTCGGCGACCACCTCGATACCGATCGAGCGCAGGTCGGCCGCCGGCCCCACCCCTGAGCGCAGCAGGATGGCCGGGCTGCCATAGGCGCCGCCGGACAGAATCACCTCTCCCGCGCGGTAGATGGTGCCGTCCGCGGCGCTCACGCCGACCGCTCGTCCCCGATCGAACAGCACGCGGTCGACATTGACGTCGCCGCGAATGGTGAGGTTCGGCCGGGCTCGCACGGCTGTCGTGAGGTATGCCAGCGCCGTGCTCTGTCGCACGCCATCGACCACGTCGACCGGGTAAGCGTCGGCGCCGTTCTGCTCGGTGCCGTTGAAGTCGTGGACCCGCTTGAACCCGTGGGCTACCGATGCCTCGACGAAGCCGAGCAGCGATGGGGTCAGCTCCTCGTCGCTGCGTTGGCGTACCGACAGCGGGCCGGTGCGGCCGTGATAGGCGTCGTCGCCCGTCGGCGTGTTCTCCATCTGCTTGAAGGTCGGCAGGACGTCGTCGTATGACCACCCGTCCACGCCGTAGCCTGCCCACTTCGCGAGATCCGTTGCCCGAGCCCGGATGGCGACGGCGGCGTTGACCGCTGAGCTCCCGCCGAGCACCTTGCCCCGCGGTGTCGGGACCTGTGGGCTCGTCGCGTTCCCGCGTGACGTGTAACCCCAGTCGTGGGCCGGGTCCGCGACCACGTTCGCGTTGAGGAGTTCTACCGGATACGCGTCGGGAGCGTATGCCGGGCCGGCCTCGAGCAGCAGGACGCTTCGTGTCGGGTCTTCGCTCAATCGAGCGGCCAGCACGGCGCCCGCAGACCCGCCGCCAACGATCAGTACCTCGGTGGCCTTCGCAATCTCAGACATCAACGTTCTCCGTTCCCTGAAGTTGGGCGGCCGCGTTCACGGGTGGGCTGGCCTGAGGCGACCCGAACGCGTTGGCCGCGGCGGTCTTTCGGATCGGCGTATCTGGTATGTGATTTGTCACGCAATGCCAGGGTAAGGCAGAGTTGGACTGGCTGCGCCTGCGGCCAGGACCTTCATTCGCGCGGCTTCGCCGCACCGGTAGGCGTGAGCGCGACGACTGGGATGGTCCGCGACGTCATGCGCTGGTACTCGGCGAATCCCGGATACCGCTCGGCGTGCAGCGCGTACTTGTCGTCCCGTTCGGCACCCTGCAGGTCCGTGGCATGCACGTCGACGACGTCGTCGCCCACTTCGATGCGGGCGTCGGGGTTGGCCTTCAGGTTCCAGTACCAGGCGGGGTTATCGTCACCACCGGCGTTCGAGGCGAACACGAGATACCGGTTGCCGTCGGCGAGGTACATCATGATGTTGATCCGCGGCTTCCCGCTCCGTGCACCGACGGTGTGCAGGAGGACGATCGGCGCACCCTCGAAGGGGCCACTGACTTGACCGTGGTTGGCGCGGAACTCGGCGATGTTGCGCTCGTTGAAGTCGTTGCCGTCGCTCATCGTGTTCTCCTCACATCGGTCACGGTCGCAGCACCAACTTGCCGCGGGTGTGGCGCAGTTCGAGCTCCCGGTACGCGTCCCGCACATCGTCGAGGGCGAAGACTCCGGCGATCGGCACGTCCAGCTCGCCCCGTGCGACGAGGTCGGTCAACTCGGCGACCACCGCTGCGGTCGCGGCATCTGCGCCACCTGCCGACTGGACCCCGAACCGCTCCACGGCAGCGAAATCGGCGATGGTGTCGACCCTGTCGGGCGGGACTGCGAGGTCCTCGACCGCCATCGCGACATACCCACCACCGAAGAAGTCCAGCAGGGCGTCGATGTGTCCGGACGGTGCCGCGGCACCCAGCCGGGCCGGCAGGTCGTCCCCGTAGTTGACTGCGATCGCGCCATGCTCGGCCAGCCAGCCGTCGTTGGACGGCCCGGCGATGCCAAGGACCGTGGCCCCGGCGCGTCGGGCGAGTTGAACCGCGATCGAGCCGACGCCACCGGCCGCACCCGCGATCGCCACCGTATCGCCCGGTACGAGGCGCACCGCCCGCACCGCGGCGTAGCCGGTGCACCCCGCGACGTACAGCGAACCGGCCACTTCCCACGGGACCGCGGAGGGCTTGGGCGTCAACTGGGTCGCGGGCACGGTCACGTATTCGGCGTGGCTGGACCGTCGGCTGGAGAATCCGATGACCTCATCGCCGACGGCGAACCGCCGACGCCGGAACCGAGTTCGGCCACCACCCCCGCGAGGTCGCTGCCCTGCCCGGACGGAAACGTCGCAGGAAACATATCGCGCACGGCACCCGTGCGAATCGCCGCCTCGCTGATATTGATGCCGGCCGCCCTGACCTCGACCAGAACCTCGCCGTCTGCAGGAACGGGGCGCGGTACCTTGCGCACCTCGAGGACGTCGAGGCCGCCGTACGAATCGAACTGCACAGCTCTGGGCATGAGCGCTACAGTAGTGGTTTTACGTGATGTGTCAACCAGTCGATGATCGGAGCATCGGCGCGATACAACGCAGCATTTGGGACTGTTGCGAATCGATCTAGACGGAGCGGAGCAGAACGGTGACATCTGGGGACTTCCGGCGCGCCACGCGTGCGGATCTTTCACTTCAAGAGATGGCCGACAGGCTGGCGATCCGAGAACTGGTCGACGCGTACGCCTACTGTGCCGATCGGCGTGATTCTGCCGGTCAGATGGCGCTGTTCACCGAGGACTCTGATTTCCAGGTGTACATGGACATCAGTAGTCCCACACCTACCCAGCACATTCAGGGGCGTACGGCGCTTGCCCCGGTGTTCGACGCACTCAACGCGTACGAGGCAACCATGCACTTCAACGGTCAAAGCACCACGGTGCTCGACGGCGAGCACGCCGCGGGCGTCGCGTACTGCCTGGCTCACCACGTCAAGGTCGAGGGTTCGGAACGCAGTCTGATGACCGCCGCGATCCGCTATCTCGATTCCTTCGTCAAACACGATGGCGTCTGGTACTTCGGCCAGCGCAAGCTCGTGGTCGATTGGACCGAAACCCGTCCGCTCAACACCGGGTAAGCCGACGCGCAAAAGACCAACGGCCGGAAGTGGTCCTGGGGACTCGCTTCCGGCCGTTGGTCGGTCGTCACCGGTTCGGCGGTGACGGCGTCATTCAGTTGCCGCCGACCTCGCCTGCAGTCTGCTGCACCGTCGCCGCCGGGGCAGGAACGCCCAACTGGCTGGCGGCGAAATCGGCTGCCTGATCGGCCATTCCGTTGTCCTTGTAGGAGCTGTGCGCGGAGCGGTCAAGGCCACCGGGGAAGCAGACCGGGTCGCCGGTTGCACACAGCTGCAGGGTCTTCGCCGTATAGGCCTGGCCGATGGCGATGGGAGGTGCGTTGCGGTCGGCCAGGTTCAGAACCCAGGCATCCGGTGTTCCGAACAGGACCACTGCCGCGACGTGCGAGGCGACCGCAGGAGGCATCGGGCCGTTGATGCCGGCCGGCAGGTCGAATCCGGCGGGAACGGTATCGGTGGTGGTGTAACCGGCCACTGCCGCACCTTGCGAGTAACCGCCAACCACGATCTTGGTGCTCGGGCAGCTCGCCACGACCGACTGGATCTTGTTGCTGGCGTCAGCGATGCCGTCGACGGCCTGCCCGAAGTTCAACGATGCGGGGTAGTTCACCGCATACACGTCGACAGTCTTGCCCGGCAGGCGGGCGTTGAGTGCGTCGACGAACGATTGCCCGGTCGCGCCCACTCCGGGTACCTCATTCGTGCCGCGGGCGAATACGACTTCGACGGCAGGACACGAGTCGTCCGCGGCGTTCGCCTTTGCAGACCACGAGCCCGGGGCTACAAGAGAGCCGGCGATGGCGGCGGCCACGGCGAGCGTGGCGAAGATCGCGGACAGTGCGGTGCGGGCGGTGAACCTGCCCACTCTGACCCCTTGCGGTGTGACAGCGCTCATGATTTGGTTCCCCTTACCTTGTTCCACTCACTGTCACTTCAATGTTTAAGTGACAACCTGACTGCTACAAGCCGGATCCCGGACCTGCGATTCCGGAAAGTCGCGTGATCTACACCACTCGAGGCACGGCGGATCGCCGAGGAGGTACCACCCACGCCGATTCGGCACCGGGTCGTGCGCGTTCTGCCGCGCCGAGATGGCGGCTCAGGACGGTGTGGGGCGAGGCCAACTGTCGTCGAGTGGCAGTCCGTCGATGATGCGCTGGCAGATCGCGCCCAGCTGGCGGGCCTGCGCCTGCGTCAATCGATCGAAGACGAACTCGCGAACGTCGTCGACGTGCGAGGGGGCGGCTTCCTCCAGTTGGCGAAGTCCCACCTGGGTCAGAGCCGCAACCGTGTAGCGATTGTCCTCTTCGTCGGGGTGCCGTGACATCCAGCCGCGCTTTTCGAGGCGGGTGACGGCCTGGGACAGCCGCGGCAGCGAGCTGCCGCAGAGCGTGGCGAGCACACTCATCCGCAACGTCGATCCTGGCGCTTCCGACAGCCGTGCCAACATCAGATACTCGAACTGGTTGATACCGAACTCACGCTGCAACCGTGCGCTCAGCACAGGCTGCAACCTGAGGACCATCGTCGACAGCTGCGCCCAGATCTGCTGCTCCTGCGCGTCCAGCCACCGCGTCTCGTGCGAGGTACTCATGCCCTCACAATAACTTAATCGTTGAACCGGGAATGCTCGCATTACTTAAGTGTTTAACCGTGTATGCGAGCGATCGCACTCGAGAGCGAAAGGCGTCAGCGATGAAGGCAGTGGGAGTGACCGGACCGGACTTCATGCCGCGCCTGTTCGACATCGACGAACCAACCGCTGCGCCCGACGGAGTCGTCGTCGACGTGATCGCCGCCTCCGTGAACGACTTCGATCGAGCGGCGGTTCGCGGGCGCTACACCCGCTCGATGGGTCAACGAGATCCCGTGCTCCTGGGGCGCGACTTCGTCGGGCGCGTGACGGCCGTCGGCGACGAGGTGGACTACATCGACGTCGGCATGTACGTGGCAGGGACTCTTGCGCCGCAAACGCAGGGGCAGTCGGGCACTTTCACCGAAATGGTGGCGGCTCCTGCGGCATTCCTTGCTCCCGTCCCTGACGGGATCGACGTCGTGCAAGTCGCTGGCGTGGGCTTGGCTGGGGTCACCGCGCTCGACGCAATCGGCGCGCTTGGAGCCGCACATCTCGGAAACCTGGTCATCCACGGTCCCGTCAGTGAGGTGGGCGGGTTCGCGCTCCAGCTGGCAAGGGCACACGGTGCCGTCGTCGCGGTAGTCACCCCGGCAGCGCAGGCCGATTTGGCATGGAAGCTCGGCGCCGACGTCGTCATCCCGGAGGGCGCAAACGCGACACAGTCAATCCGAGCGGTGCTGGACCATTTTGGCGGAGGTGTCGACAGCGCCATTCACGTCGCGGGTGATCTCTCCGTGGTTGCCGGCGTGGTGCGCCCCGGTGGGAGGTTCACCTCCGTCACCGAGACCACGGCGCCGGTGACGTGTTCGGGCGCCGACTATGTTCCGACCATCGTCGCCCCGAGTGGGCACGAGCTGGCCGATCTGCTCTTCAAGGTCGCCGCGCAACGGCTTCACAGCCCTGTTCGCTGCACCATGTCCTTCGACCAGATTGGCGATGCGGTCCATCTCGGTAGTGCCAACGCTGACGGTCGTGTCGTCCTCGTACGGTGATCAAGTCGTGCTCTGCGCCACCGCGGATAACGATCCCGACCTCAAATGATTGCGAATCGATACGGAGGTCTAAGCACGTCAGCTAGGAAAATTATGGTTGCCAGGTGCACCGTCGAACCGCCCTCAAGCTACCGCTGCTATTGGCAGTGGGCGCGACACTGACCCGGGTGCCCCGGGCCTCTGCCGAGCCAGGCCGGTGGTCGGTTGAACGTGCCAACAGCTGGTATCAAGCGCAAGGCTGGCTCGTCGGCGGAAACTACATCACGTCGACGGCCATCAATCAGATCGAGATGTTTCAGCAGGGCACTTATGACCCTCGGCGCATCGACGCCGAGTTGGCCTGTGCTCGGGTGGCCGGGTTCAACACCGTGCGGGTGTTTCTGCACGATCTGCTGTGGGCTCAGGATCGCCAAGGCTTTGCTCGCCGGCTCGCGCAGTTCGTCGCGATCGCCGCGAGCCACGGCATCAGGCCCCTCTTCGTCTTGTTCGACTCCTGTTGGGACCCGTTGCCCAAGCTGGGTCCGCAGCACGCGCCGACACCTGGAGTGCACAACTCCGGCTGGGTGCAAGGCCCGGGCGCTGAGCACATCGATGACCCGCGCTACCGAAGTGTTCTGCAGGACTACGTCACGGGAGTGTTGGGCCTGTTCCGCAACGACAATCGGGTGCTGGGTTGGGACCTGTGGAATGAACCCGACAATCCCGCGCGTGTGTATCGCAAGGTGGAGCGGGCAGACAAACTGGAGGTTGTCGCAGCGCTACTTCCTCAAGTCTTCCAGTGGGCGCGTTCGGTTGATCCCGCTCAACCATTGACCAGCGGCGTTTGGCAGGGCAGCTGGGGAGAGGGCCGCAGCACGATCGCCGGCATTCAACTCGACAACTCCGACGTGATCACCTTCCATTCCTATGCCAAGCCAACCGAATTCCAGGCCCGGATCACTGAGCTGTCTCCACTGGGGCGACCGATCTTCTGCACCGAGTATCTGGCCAGGCAGTTGGGCAGCACTGTTGAAGGAATTCTTCCAATTGCCAAGCGGAACAACGTTGGTGCCTTCAACTGGGGTTTGGTGGCTGGCAAGACCCAGGCGTATCTGCCGTGGGATTCGTGGGATCATCCGTACACAACGCCTCCGAAAGTATGGTTCAGCGATCTGCTGCAACCCGATGGACGGCCCTATCAGGACAGCGAAATTCAGACGATCCGGACTCTGGCCGGCGTCCAGCCCAGCCCGGTTCGTTGAGGGGACGCCTGTGCTCGCCCCGCGTAGTCCCATTATAAATCGATCACTAATAATTAGTGCACTAGTAAATAGGAAGCTAAGCCGGATGTAATATGGCGGCATGGCCAAAGGAGTCGCTGCGGAGATCGATCCGCTCTCGCTGGAGCGCCAGGTGTGTTTCGCGCTGGCCGTCACCAACCGCGCGGTGCTGGCCGTCTACCGGCCGCTGCTGGAGCCACTGGGGCTGACCCATCCCCAATATCTGGTGATGTTGGCGCTGTGGGACAACGCGAAGGCCAACGGCGGACCGCTCTCGGTCAAGGACATCGCGGGACTGTTGCAGATGGACTCGGCCACCCTCTCGCCGATGCTCAAACGGTTGCAGGCGCTGGGCCTGGTCACCCGGTCGCGTAGCGCGGCCGACGAGCGGACCACCCACGTCGAGCTGACCACGAAGGGCCGCAACCTGCGTCGGCGGGCGCTCAAGGTCCCCCCGGCGGTGGTGGAGCGGCTCGGCGTGCAGCTCGCCGAACTCGAGAATCTGCACGAGGTGCTCACCAGAATCAACACCGCCGCGCTGGCGGCCGGTGCGCTCGACGCGGAGCTGGATGAGTGACGCCGCTGCTGGCGTTGTCTAACAGTCGCCTCCCCGATATGACCGTGATCGTCACCGGAGCGGGATCCGGGATCGGCCGCGCCACCGCGATCGCCTTCGCTCAAGCTGGAGCGCACGTTCTTGGCGTCGGACGCCGTGAGGCCGGCTTGCGCCAGACCGCGAGCGAACATCCGGCGGTCGCGACGTTCGTCGCAGACGTTTGCGCCGACGACTCGCCCGAGGCCATCATCGACGAGGCGGCTCGCCGGTGGGGACGAGTCGATGTGCTGGTGAACAATGCCGGGGCTGCCGCGATCGTGCCGCTCGCTGAGGTGACCGGCACCGGCATCGCGGAGCTGTTCGCCCTCAACGTCACCGCCCCCAGCCTGCTAGCGCGCGCTGCTCTGCCGTATCTGCGCGAAGTTCACGGTTCGATCGTGAACGTTTCCAGCACCTTTGGGCACCGTCCGCTCGCTGGCGGATCTCATTACGCCGCCAGCAAGAGCGCCATCGAAATGCTCACCCGCAGTTGGGCGCTGGAACTCGCTGGGGACAACGTGAGGGTGAACGCAGTTGCCCCGGGTCCTACCGAGAGCGAGGCCCTTGCCGCCGCGGGGCTACCCCCTGAGGTGGTCGACCAGATCAAAGGCGAAGAGGCCGATCGCATTCCGCTCGGACGGCGCGGCAGACCCGAGGAGATCGCGACGTGGATCGTGCACCTCGCAGACCCCACCTCCACGTGGCTCACCGGTCAGATTCTCGCCGTCGACGGTGGGCTCGAACTCATCTGATCCACGGAATCACGCGATGGCTGAGGCCAATGCCGCCAGCTTCGCGTCCAGTTTGCGTGCGGCCGCGAGCAGCGGCGGGTTCGCTTCGACGACCATGAGTGACGACGGCTGCACGTAGGTCAGACTGCTTCGATCGCTGTCTTCCTCGACGAGTAGCAGCTCAACAGGTGCGAAGAGACCGGCCGTCACGTCGTGGCGCAGCATCGTGATCGCGATCAGCGGGTTACCGATGATGACCCGCAATACCTTCCGGTCGATGCCGACCTTCTTGATCCATCCGCCGTGGTTCAGCAGACCGAAAAGCATGAAACCATGTGGCCCGACGTAGGATTCGACCTTCTCCTGATACGAGGCCCAGCTCTCGAAGGCAATCGCGATGTCATCGATGTTGACCGGCTTCCGGCCGACGTCCGAGAGCAATGCATCGACGAGCTCATCGAAGTTCTTGCTGCTGTCAAACCGCATGCGCACTCCGGTAAAGGTGACTTCGCGTGGTTCAGACGCTGACATGGTCTATCTCCTCGATATCGACGGGTACTTGTTCATTGCGAACCTCGTGGACGTGGGCGGTCGGTGTGCGATCGATCAGCCGGCTGAGCAGCTCCTGGCGGCCGTAGTGCCCGCAGGTATCCATCTTGGCCTTTCGGCTGTCGATTAACGAGAAGTCGAGATCCGCAATCCGGCCAGGAGGTGTAGGAGACCACTGGCGGCTCGCCCATCGCCTCGCGCTTCTTCTTCGCCCTCGGTGACACCGACGGTTGGTCACCCCGGCGGATTCGACCTACCCCGTACAGATGGCCGGGACGGCGCGGTTGGGCGACGGGACCCTCATCGGTTGACAGCCGAATTGCCTTGGCTCAGCGGACCGATCGCCCCGGCGGCAGACCGCTGGCACCTCGCCTGCGAGTTCTCGGCATGGCTCGAGGCCGCCGCCGCGGATGCCCGCTGACCCCGATCAATGCCCGTATGTCGGCGCGGCTTGCAGCTCCGGGGTTGCCGCGGCGAGCAGGGCGGCTCGGTCGCCGCTGAGCGGGGGATAGATGCGTACACCGTTGATCACCCGCTTGGTCGCCTTGGCCACTGCGCCGCTGCTGACGACCCGACGGTCCCAGCCCTCCGTGTACACCGCACCGGCCGGACCGAGATCGAGAACGGTGACATACCAGGGGATTCGAAGCGACAGCATGGGCGCACCCAGCACGTCGCTGATCACGTTGTAGCCCGCATAGCGGCCCATCGGCCGACTGTGCTGACACGACATCACCGAAAGGTGTTCGTCGTCCATCTTCGCCGCCGCCACATCGCCTGCGGCGAACACACCGGCGATGCCCTCAACTCGCAGATAGTCGTCGACGGGCAGCCGGCCCAGCCTGTCGCACGGCGTGTCGAACTGCGCCGTCAACGGGTTCGCCCGCATTCCGGCGCACCACACCACCGTTGCCGCAGGCACGACATCCCCGGACGACAGCGTCACGCTGCGCTCGTCAACGGCGGTAACGCCCACCCCGGTGACGGTGTCAACGTCGTTCTCGGCCAACGCATCCTGGATGACCGGACGGGCGGACTCACCCATGTCCGAACCGACGTGCGGGTTGTGGTCGACGAGGATCACCCGCGGCGTGACGCCGGCGCCCAGTGCGTCCGACAGCATCTTCGGCAGCTCACTGGCGGTCTCGATGCCGGTGAGGCCGGCACCGACGACGACCGCTGTCGCGGTTGCGGGGTCTGCCGGGCGTTCGGCCAGATCGCGGATGTGCGCCTGCAGCTTCATCGCGCCGACGTAGGTGTCGACGTCGTAGCCGAACTCGGCCAGCCCTGGAAGGTCCGGCTTGGCCACCCTGCTGCCAAGCGCCAGAATGAGGCGGTCATAGTCCAGGGTTGCGCCGTCGGCCGTGCTCACCGTCGCAGCCGAAGCGTCGATTCCGGTGACGTCGGCGGTGATGTGGCCGACACCGGCCGGATCGAGGAGGTCGCGCAACGGGATTCGGCACGCGCTGAGATCGGCCTCGTAGTTGCGGACCCGAATATCGTGGAAAGGCTGCGAACTGACGACGGTGACGTCGACCACGCCTGGCGCGGCCCGGAGCTCGTCCAGCCGCCGCGCCGCGCCCAGCGCCGCCCACAGCCCGGCGAACCCAGATCCGAGAACGAGAACACGTGTGGGAGGCGGCATCGCCATATCGTCACGCCTCGCCGATTCTCAGACAAGAGCCGGTACCGCAAAACCACCACCGTGCCTGGACCCGGTACGTGAGGCTGTACGCATGGTGAGCCTTCGCCGAACCTCTGTTGAGCTAGTGATGGAGGCGGCGCTGGTGCGGGCAGACCTGGAGTTTCCGAATGTCCTCACGCCCGAGGAATTCCGGCGACTGCGGTACCTGATCAGTTTTGCCCGGCTCGATGTGTTCGAGCCGGGGGCCGCTGGACCGGGCTGTGTGCGCGGGCGTGGTGGCGTTCGGTCGGTGCGGAACTGTCCGCATTTCGGCAGCAGGTGATCGATGCGCTGCACGATGCTCTGCGCAAGGAACAGGATCTCGAACGGAGACTGATCGCGGCCAAGGGTGCGCTGGTCGAGGTTGCCGACCTGGTCGGCGAGCAACGCACACATCTCGCGGAACGACATGTCGACGAGTTCTCGTTGGCCGAACTGGACTCGGAACTCGGCTACAAGTCGCTGGTCTGCGTGCTCGGCGGCGGCGGGGGAGCGGGCTACACTGCAGCTGCACACGCTGCCATTCCTCAGGATTGGGATCGGTCCGGTGGTCGCTGCCCGGCTGTGGCAGGTGGCGGCCTTCATCGACAGCCGCGTGGTCAAGCCGATCATCGTCGGTGGCGACGACTTGACTGAAGCGATGAACGTCGTCGACGCAGTGGCGTTTTCGTGCGCCATCCCCGGGGTGCTGCATCACGAGACCAACGACCGCACGATGGATCCCCTGCTCGACGATTTGATGCGGATCAAGGACGTTGCCGCGCTGGTCGACGGTGGCGCAGCCAGCAACGTGCCGGTGGAATTGGCGTGGAGACGGGTACAGGACGGTCGGCTCGGAACGCGCAATGCCTGCTACTTCGCATGGGACTATGATACGGCGACCACCG
>NZ_JAVRPS010000578.1:0-8922 GCF_032162105.1 Mycobacterium sp.
GCGAAGATCGCGTAGATGTACACCGTCGAGTTGGTGTCGTTCTTGTCGAAGAACTGCGCCTCGAAATAGCTGGCGAAAACGGTGTAGACGTAGACGTCGTACCACTCGACGAGGTTTCCCGCGGAGCCTCTGACGGTGTTGAACACCGCCCGCTTGGTGCTCGTCGGAGCGCGTGTCGGACCGGTCACGCCGCTCGGCGTCTCATCGCTCATTCTGGGAAGGTAACGGATCCCACCCCGACCTCACAGCGGCTTTCCAGGTATGCAGCGGTGCGTAATGTCGGATTCATGGACTACCGCAGCCTCGGACGAACCGGAATCCAAGTCAGCCCGTTGTGCCTGGGCGCGATGATGTTCGGAGGTTGGGGCGAACCCGACCACGACACGTCGATCGCCACGATCCACGCCGCTCTGGATGCCGGCATCAACTTCATCGACACCGCCGACGTCTACTCGCAGGGCGAATCGGAGATCATCGTCGGCAAGGCCCTCGCGGGCAACAGGCGCGACGACGTGGTGCTCGCCACGAAGGTCAACATCCAGATGGGTGTACCGGTCGATGCGCCGGTGGGCACCAAGGGCGACCCGAACAAGCGCGGAAACTCCCGGCGCTGGATCATCCACGAGGTCGAGAACAGCCTGCGCCGGCTGAACACCGACTGGATCGACCTGTACCAAATTCACCGGCCCGACCCGCACACCGACGTCGAAGAGACGCTGGGAGCGCTCACCGATCTGCAGCGACAGGGCAAGATCCGCGCGTTCGGTTCGTCGACTTTTCCCGCCCACCAGATGGTCAACGCGCAATGGGTCAGCGAACGGCGCGGCCTCGGCCGGTTCGTCACCGAGCAGCCGCCCTATTCACTGTTGGTCCGCGGGATCGAGGCCGACGTTCTGCCGGTCGCGCAGGAGTACGGGATGGGTGTGCTGCCTTGGAGCCCGCTGGCCGGTGGCTGGCTCACCGGCGGCTACCGCAAGGACAAGGACCTTCCCGAATCCAGTCGCCGCAACCGGATGCCTGCCCGGTACGACCTGTCCAATCCGGACAACCAGCGCAAGCTCGACGCTGCCGATGCGCTCGGGCAACTGGCCGACGATGCCGGGCTGTCGCTGATCCACCTGGCGATCGCCTTCGTGATGCAGCATCCGGCGGTCACCGCGCCGATCATCGGTCCGCGCACGCTGGATCATCTGAAGTCCCAGATCGGCGCGGCCGACGTCACGCTGTCCGTGGACGTCCTCGACAGGATCGACGAGATCGTGCCGCCTGGGTCGACGATTTCTCGAGCAGATCAGGGTTATCTGTCGCCGTCGTTGACCGATCCGTTCCTGAGGCGCCGCCGCATCGCATGACGCGGGCCGTTTGCACCTGGCGGGCATACCGGCTTTCCTGTTGGGATGCCTGATATCAATCGTCGCCACGCGATTTCCCTGGCCGGCATCGCCGCGCTGGCGGCCGCGATGCCCATGCCCGCCGCCCACGCTGCGCCGCCAACCACCTATCTCTTTCGCGACGAGTTCGACGGCCCCGCCGGCTCAGCCCCGGATTACTCCAAGTGGGAGCCAGCCACGGAACGCGAGTCGATGGAGGACCCGACCTTCTGGGAGCTGCCCGAGAACGTCGGCCAATACCGCGACGATCGGCGGAACCTCTTCCTCGACGGCAAATCCAATCTGGTGATCCACGCCGCCAAGGACGGCAACACCTATTACAGCGGCAAGCTCTTCGGCAAGTACCGGGGACCCATCGGCACCACCTGGGAAGCCCGGATCAAGCTGAACTGCCTCACCCCGGGCGCGTGGCCCGCCTGGTACCTGGCCAACAACGATCCCGTCAACGGCGGCGAAGTCGACATCATGGAGTGGTACGGCAACGGCAGCTGGGCCCCAGGCACCACCGTCCACGCGAAGCTGAACGGCGGAGAACACGAGAGCCAGACCATCGCGGTGGACAGCGGGTGGCACACCTGGCGCACCCAGTGGGACGCGAACGGTATCCGCTTCTGGAAGGACTACACCGATGGCGCGCAACCGTACTTCAACGTTGCGGCCAGCGCCTTGCCCGACTGGCCGTTCAGCGCACCGGGTTACACGCTCTTTCCAATCCTGAACCTCGCGGTTGCCGGTTCCGGCGGCGGCGATCCCCGAGGAGGCACCTACCCGGCGGACATGCTCGTCGACTGGGTTCGGGTCTGGTAGGACTCGAGCCCATTGCGGAGCAAATCCCACGCAAGGCGCCGAGCCTCCGCGGCCCTCGCGTGCATGAGCCGCTGTACGGGCGCGATGGCCCCGGGCTCCGGTGCACGTCCGTCGACGACGGCAACGTGTAGATCCTCTGCGACGCGGATCGCCATCAAGGCGGCCTCGCTGACACCGTTCAGCGCGTCATGAAGGCGGTCGTCCTCGACGAGCAAATGGGCGTTGGAGAGCTCCACCGAGAAGTCGTTCACGACTTGACCGATCCGTTCGAAGATCGGGGCCATTGCCAACTCCCGCTCGGCGCGGTCCTCGATGCGCAGGATGATCGCGCCCTGGTTCCACAGTGTCGCCAACATCTGAGTGTGCTCGTTGACCGCGCGCGACACCTCGATCATCGCCTGCTTCTGTAGCTGGTTGCGTAGGTGGATCCGCTCGACGCGGGCCAGCTCGCGCTGAGCATCTACCTCTGCGCGGTGCAATCCCTGCTGGGCTTCGATCTCGGTGCGGTGCAGTGTCTGCATCAGCGCCAGTTCACGTGCCGAGCGCTCCTCGGCGGCGGCCAGCTCGCGTCGTAGTCGGTCCGCGGCCATGGCGGCGTCCTGGCTCGCCCGGCGCTGAATACTAGTGATCTGCCACATGGACACCATGACAACGCAGAAGACGACGGCGCCGAAGAACCACTCCGCCTTTGAACCCGTCTGGTCGGGACCGAACAGGACGAACCAGGCGATGGCCAGGCAGCCCATGCACCCAGCGACCAGCCAACTGATTCCACGCCAGATACCGAACGAGCGTGAACTGGGAATGTCGCTGTCCGTGGCGGATTGCGCTAGTCCGGTCATCTTTCCTCCCGTGTGCGCGAGCGTCCCGCGACGCGGGTTCAGACTAGGGAACCGCACACTGAGCTGCATCACCGGCGGCGGCTCTCGCGCTGTACGCGCTACCGGTTGACGCCAATGTCGACCCGTGCTCAGGTGGAGCAGTGCGAACTCGACCGTCTAGAGAATTGAGGTCCCATGGGCCAGCCGGTGCCGCAGGAAGGTGAAGCGTCAGTCATCGTCAGCCTCGCCGAGGCAGCGATGCACATGTACACCGCCGCAATCGATGCATTGCCGTTCCCGGAGGACAAGAACTTTCACAAGCGCGCGGACGTCGTTCTGACGGGCATGCGAAAACTGCGGGCTGCACTGACCGAAGCTGCCGGTCGCAGCAGATCTTCACCGGCGGTGATCGTGGCGCTCCGCGATGTTCGGCTGCGCTACGACAAGCTCATGACCCACTCCGCCGCCGCACCAGGTTCGAGTCTGGGCCAACAGTTGTACGCGACGCGCATCGAGGCCAAACTGTCCGCCCAGGAAGTGGCCAACGGGGCCGGGCTGCGCGCCGATCTCCTCGATGATCTCGAGTGGGGCGAAACTCCCACCGTGGACGAAGCAGCGAAGGTGCAGGGGCTCATCGCCGCCCTCGGCGGGGTGCCCGGCACCGAACATCACGAGCACCACGAGTCCGAGCATGACCAGTCCGAACATGACGACCATCACGAGCACGAACAACACGAACACGAACATCACGACGAATCAGTCAACGCCGGCTAGGCGCCGGCGTGCGCACCCGCTGCTCAGCCGGTGGCTCGTCGACGCTGCGGTCCGAGGGCGGCAGCTCGAGATCGCGGCGTACGCCGTGGTGGTCGAGCCAAGCGTCGAGGGCCGGCACCGCATCGTCCGCCTCGAGCGCCTCGGAGGCCGGGGTCCACGGGTCGAGCCGCTCGCCCATTCCGTCGAGGAGGCGGTGGGCGATGGTGTCGCCCAGGACGCTCGCGATCGTGCGGCGCGCGGCGTCGGGGTCGTCATCGTTGCGGCTCGCAAGCCCGAGCAGCGCCTCGGGCCGACCCTCCTTCAGCGCAACGACGGCGCCGCCGAGGGTGTGGCTCGGAACCTCGCGCTCACGCAGCGCGTCGAGGAAGACCCGAGCGTCGTCGGCGGCGTCCGACCGGGCGGCAAGGGCCACCATCTCCTCGAACGCGACGGAGCGGAGGTCGGAATCCGGTACATGGCGTCACTGAACCGGGCCAGGTCGGCCTGCGGGTCGCGGAGCAGGGTCTCCGCCAGATCCCTTGCCTCGCGCCAGAGCTCGGGCTGGTCGGCCTCTCCGACGAGGTGGCCCACCGGGTCGGTGTGGGTGCGCTTCTGCACGGAGAAGATGCCGCGGCCGATGGCGAACGCGACGACGGCAACGAGGATCCAGACCGAGCCCGCAATGCTCCTCGCTCCGGTGACGGTGAGCAGGTATGCCGCGTACCCGAGTGCCACGACGATGGCCAGACCGACCACGTAGAAGCCCGCAAGCAGGCCGATGGCGAGCAGTGCCCGAAGTGTGTACTTCACGATGCACCTCGCGAACGCCGAAAGGAATTTGCGAGAGGACTTTAAGGCGAGTGGAGCTCGCCATGGAGGACATCGGCCCCGACCCGTGCTTGCGAATCCGCGGTCTCTCGCATCTGGCCAAGAATGCGTACGACCACCTTGGCGGCAAGCCAGAGCGACACCTGATCGTCTGGGGACACCGAGGGGAACAACTCCGCGATGCGCTGCCGACGAACGGCGGCACGCGCATCCCAGTTCTGCCTGCCGGCCTCGCCAAGCCTGACCAACGACACTCGGCCGTCATCGGGATCGCTCCATTTCTCCAGCAGCCCTTGACGTTCCAAGCGCTGGACCAACTGCGTCATTCCCGATTGGCTGGCCCCCTCGGCCTCGGCAAGTGCCGTCAAGCGCATCGGGCCTTCGCGGTGCACCCGGTTCAGTAACAGCGCGGCGCTCGCGCTGAGGATGTCGCGGTCGATCAGGTATCGCCAAGTCACGTCGTTCGCGAGGTCGATCATCTCGGCGATGGCATCGGCACCGTCGGCAACTGCGTCATCCATGACGGATTTATATCACTGAAGTGATGCAGGAGTGGACGCGGTGGACACGGTTCGTTCGCCACCAGATCGATCGGGCGAATCCTCCCCTGGCTCCGATGGTTGCTGGTAGACGCCCGAAACGGGGAGGGAAAAGGTGATCGCGCTATCTGGGAAAGTCCTGTGAGGCCGTTCGTGAGGCGGCCCTGCGGTTGAACTATGCATCCTGTATCGGATATAAATCGGTTCGTGGCCGGTTTCCGGGGGTGATCGAATGAGCCAACGTTCAAGGGGCAGGACTGTCCTGGCACGAGTCTGGCTGCCGCTGGTCGCCGTCATTGCGGTCGCCCTGGGTGCGCTGTGCATGTGGAAGGTGCATCAGGCGTCCGCCCCTGGGCCCGTCCTCGCCGTCAATGGGCCCCAGGCACCCGAGGAATTCGTGCCCAAGCAGCTCACCTATGAGTTGGACGGCGCCCTCGGCGACGGCGGGTTGCTCTCCTACATCGACATCGACGGACATCCCCACACGGTCGACATCACGTCGTTGCCCTGGTCGCACACCGAGACCACCACACTGACCGTCGTCTCCGGCAGCATCTCGGCGCAGGTCCATGGCGGCGAGGTCCACTGCCGAATGCTGGTGAACGGCGTTGTCCGCGATGACCAATCGGCGACACGTCAGAACGCGGACGTCACCTGCAGAGTGAAATCCGCGTGAGCGCACATCAGGCCGGCCGACCGTTCTTCCCCAGAGCGGTCCGCGTCCTCGCCATCCCGATCATCATCTTCTGGGGTCTCGTCGCCGTCACGACCAACACCTTCATTCCGAAGGTAGAGGACGTCGCGGCAGAACTTGCGGGCCCGATGATTCCGACGTACGCGCCGTCCCAGGTGGCGATGCTGCACATCGGCGAGAAGTTCCAGGAGTCCACGTCCACCAGCCTGACCATGGTCGTGCTGGAAGGTG
The DNA here is from genome assembly GCF_032162105.1 of Mycobacterium sp. GTDB lineage: Bacteria > Actinomycetota > Actinomycetes > Mycobacteriales > Mycobacteriaceae > Mycobacterium. Next base: position 6,065 of record NZ_JAVRPS010000578.1, read on the forward strand.
ACCGGCCGTTGGACGACAAGGACCACCAGTACTACGACGACTTGATGAAGCGTCTGAAGAACGACCCCCAGCACGTGCAATACGTGATGGATCTGTGGGGCAAGCCGATCACGGCGGCCGGCGCACAGAGCGTCGATGGTAAGTCCACCTATGTGCTGTTGCGTCTCGCCGGTGACATCGGGCAGATCGAGGCCAACAAGTCCGTCAATGCCGTCCGCGACATCATCGCGAAGGACACTCCGCCACCGGGGCTCAAGGTCTACGTCAGTGGCGCGGCACCGCTGGCTTCGGACACGCTGACGATCGCGAACTCGAGCCTGAACAACATCACGATCGTGACGATCTTCTTGATCATCGCAATGCTGCTGATCGTCTACCGCTCCCCGACCACGGTGTTGATGCCGCTGGCCACCGTGCTGTTCGAGATGCTGATCGCCAAGGGCGTCGTCTCCACTCTCGGGCACTTCGGGGTCATCCCGCTCTCGTCGTTCGCGGTGAACATCACCATCTCGCTGACCCTGGGGGCCGGAACCGACTACGGCATCTTCCTGATGGGCCGCTATCAGGAGGCCCGCCAACTCGGCGAGAGTCGAGAAGAGGCGTACTACACCGCTTACCGGAGTGTGTCGCCCATCATCCTCGGCTCGGGGTTGACCATCGCGGGCGCCGGTTTCTGTTTGAGTTTCGCGCGACTCGACTACTTCCACACCATGGGACCGGCCGTCGCGATCGCCATGCTGTTCACGATCGCGGCGGCGCTCACACTCGGGCCGGCCATCCTGACGGTGGGCAGCCTGTTCGGGCTCTTCGACCCGAAGCGATTGGTCAGGGGGCATCTCTATCGACGGATCGCCGCCAGCGTGGTGCGGTGGCCGGTGCCCATCCTCGCGGCCAGCTGCGCCGTCGTCATGATTGGGGCGGTCTTCGTGCCCACCTATCGGGTGAGCTACGACGACCGCACATACCAACCGAGCGATGCTCCCGCCAACCAGGGCTTCGCAGCCTCGGATCGACACTTCCCGCCCAGCAAGCTATTTAGCGAGATGCTGATGGTCGAGTCGGATCACGACATGCGCAACTCCGCGGACTTCATCTCGCTGGACCGAGTGGCGGGCGCCCTCATTCGTGTTCCCGGCGTCGCCATGGTGCAGAGCATCACCAGACCCCTTGGCCGACCACTCGACCGCGCCACCATTCCCTACCTGTTCACCACGCAGGGCGGCGGCAGCGGTCAACAGCTGCCCTTCAACCAGTCGCAGAACGGCGATACGGACAAACAGGCCCAGATCCAGGCGGAGACCGTGGAGACCCTGGGCAAGACGATCGACCTGACCCAGAAGTTGGCCGATGATCTGCACACCACAGTCCTCACCTTCGAGAATCTGCAGGCGGTCACCGACGAGGTCAATTCCGACATCGCGAATCTCGACGACTTCATGCGGCCGCTCAAGGCCTATTTCTACTGGGAGCCGCACTGTTTCGACATTCCCGTCTGCTACGCCTTCAAATCGCTGTTCGACGGGCTCGACGGCATCGACGCCCTCGACGAACAGATTCACAACGCCGTCACTGATTTTCAGGCCATCGACGCGCTGATGCCCCAGATGGTCACCCAGTTGAAGATCCAACGCGACGAGACGGCCGCGTTGCAAGCTGTGATCGTCAACTCGTACGGCCCTGCGCATCTACAGTCCACGCAGACCGACCAGACCTTCGACGACTTGATCAACGTGGGCAACGACTTCGACAAGTCCCGCAGTGATTCCTACTTCTACATGCCACGAGAAGCCTTCGACAACGAGGACGTCAAAACCGGTATGACACTGATGATGTCGCCGGATGGCAAGGCGGCCCGATTCATCGTCACCCATGAGGGCAACGCCATGGGCCCCGAGGGGGTTGAACACGTCGAGAAGTTCCCCGAAGCCATCCAGATAGCGCTGAAGGAAACCTCGTTGGCGGGCGCCAAGATCTACATCGGCGGCGCGGGCTCGAACAACTTGGACATCAAGACCTACGCCGCGTCCGATCTGCTCATCGTGGCGATCGCCGCCTTCATTCTGATCTTCCTGATCATGTTGTTCATCACGCGAAGTCTGATGGCCGCCTTGGTCATTCCTGGCACGGTGGCCTTCTCGTTCGCAGGCGCGTTCGGTCTCTCGGTCCTCGTCTGGCAGCACCTGATCGGCCTGCACCTTCACTGGCTGGTCTTACCGATCACGTTCATCATCCTGGTGGCGGTCGGTTCGGACTACAACCTCCTGCTGATCGCCCGAGTCAGGGAGGAGGTGGGAGCCGGCTTGAACACCGGCCTCATCCGCGCGCTCGGGAGCACCGGCGGCGTGGTGACCTCCGCCGGTCTGGTGTTCGCAATCACCATGCTGGCGTTGCTCATCAGCGACCTCAAGACCATTGGCCAGGTGGGTTCCACCGTCTGCATCGGCCTACTCCTCGACACCCTGATCGTGCGTACGTTCATCGTGCCGTCCTTCATCAGGCTTCTCGGGCCCTGGTTCTGGTGGCCCACATTGGTGCGTTCACGTCCGCTGCGGCAGCCGTCGGACTTTCCAGCAGTGACGCGATGAATCTGGGTCTATGGGGCGTTCTGACGATCGTCGCGCTGGCATTCGAAGTGGTGTTCGCCAGCCTGGCCTTCGTGTACACGAGACGGCTGCTGCGTCGAAAGCCCATTCCGATGAGCGACGACGTCGGCGGCTACCAAGCGGTGCTACGGAAGCTGCGCAAAGACGAACCAATGTCGCAGGACGAACTGAACCTCGCCACGCGAATCATCGATTACCGCAGGAACCCGATGGCCTACACCATCCCCGCTGCCTTCTTCACCATGGGATGCTTCT
>NZ_JAVRPS010000579.1:0-3404 GCF_032162105.1 Mycobacterium sp.
CCTCGATGACGTCGGTCAGCGGGCAGGCCGCCGAGGTCAGCGTCATGTCGATCAGCGCGATGTCACCGGTCTCGCCCTTCTCGATGTTCAGCCCGTAGACCAAACCGAGATCGACGACGTTGATCCCCAGTTCGGGGTCGACGACATCGCGCATCGCCTCTTCGAGGTCGGCGAACACCTCATCCGGCAAGGCTGTCTCGCTCATCCTGTTCCTCCTTCAAGTCAGATTCTGCGCTCGCCTGGGCCAGTGCGTCTTTGAAAGCCATCCAACCCAGCAGAGCGCACTTCACCCGCGCCGGGTACTTCGCGACCCCGGCGAAGGCGATGCCGTCGCCGATCACGTCCTCGTCACCTTCGACGGTCCCCCGCGACGAGACCATCTCGGAGAACGCGGCGATGGTGGCCAGCGCGTCGTGCACGTTCTGACCGATCACCTGGTCGGTAAGCACCGAGGTGGACGCCTGGCTGATCGAGCAGCCCTGGCCGTCGTACGAGATGTCGGTGACGGTGTCACCGTCCGCGGACAACGCCACCCGCAACGTGACTTCGTCACCACAGGTCGGGTTGACGTGATGGACCTCGGCGCCGAACGGCTCCCGCAGCCCGCGGTGGTGCGGGTGCTTGTAGTGATCCAGGATGACTTCCTGGTACATCTGCTCCAGCCGCACGGTCAGTCCCTGCCGAAGAACTCGACGGCCCGCTTGACCCCAGCGACCAGCCGGTCGACCTCGTCGAGTGTGTTGTAGACCGCAAACGAGGCCCGTGCGGTGGCGGCGATTCCGAACCTGCGGTGCAACGGCCACGCGCAGTGGTGTCCGACCCGGACCGCCACGCCGTCGTCGTCGAGTACCTGCCCGACGTCGTGCGCGTGAATCCCGTCCACCACGAAGCTCACCGGCGAGCCCCGCAGCTCGAGCGACGCGGGCCCGATGACGCGCACGCCCTCGATCGAGCCGAGGCCGGCCAGTGCGGCCGCGACCAGTTCGTCCTCGTGCGCTTCGACGACGTCCATGCCGATATCGGTGAGATACCTTGCGGCGGCGGCCAACCCGACCACCTGCGACGTCATCGGCGTACCCGCCTCGAAGCGCTGCGGCGCGGGCGCATAGGTGGTCTGCTCCATCGTCACGGTCTCGATCATCGAACCGCCGGTGATGAACGGCGGCATCTGGTTCAACAGCTCCCGCCGACCGTAGAGCACTCCGATACCGTTGGGGCCCAGCATCTTGTGTCCGGAGAACGCGGCGAAGTCGACGTCGAGGGCGTGGAAGTCGACCGGTTGGTGCGGTACCGACTGGCAGGCGTCGAGCAGGGTCAGAGCGCCGACGGACTTGGCCCGTGACACCAGTTCGGCGACCGGTGCGATGGCACCCGTCACGTTCGAATGGTGGCTGAACGCGACGACCTTCACCCGCTCGTCCAGTTGCAGCGAGTCCAGATCGATCCGGCCGTCATCGGTGACGCCGTACCAGCGCAGCGTGGCGCCGGTGCGACGGGCGAGCTCCTGCCACGGGATCAGGTTGGCGTGGTGTTCGAGCTCGGTGGTGACGATGACGTCGCCGGGTCCGATCGCATGCTCGAAACGGTTGTCGCCCAACGTGTACGACACCAGGTTGATCGACTCAGTGGCGTTCTTGGTGAACACCAGCTCGTCGGTGTCGGCGCCGACGAAGGCAGCGATGTCCGCACGGCCCTGTTCGTAGGCGTCGGTGGACTCCTCCATCAGCTGATGGGCACCGCGGTGCACCGCACCGTTGGACGTCACTAGGAACTCGCGCTCGGCGTCGAGCACTCCGAGCGGTTTCTGCGAGGTGGCCCCGGAATCCAGGTAGGCCAGCTGGTTTCCACCGCGCATTACCCGCGCCAGGATCGGGAAGTCGGCGCGGATCCTCGCCACCTCAGTGGGATCCAACGCCCGTACCGAGGTAGTCATGTCAGGCTCCGGCGGCCGCGGCCTGCGTGAACCGCTCGTAGCCGTTCTCTTCGAGCTCGTCGGCGAGTTCGGGGCCCCCGGACTCGATGATCCGGCCGCCGATGAACACGTGTACGAACTGCGGCTGGATGTAGCGCAGGATGCGGGTGTAGTGGGTGATCAACAGGACGCCGCCGTGCTCCGTCTCGGCGTAGCGGTTGACGCCCTCGCTGACGATGCGCAGGGCATCGACGTCCAGACCCGAGTCGGTCTCGTCGAGGATCGCGATCTTCGGCTTGAGCAGGCCGAGTTGCAAGATCTCGTGGCGCTTCTTCTCGCCACCGGAGAACCCCTCGTTGACACTGCGCTCGGAGAAGGCCGGGTCGATGTCGAGGTCCTTCATCGCGGACTTGACCTCTTTGATCCAGTGCCGCAGCTTGGGTGCTTCGCCACGAACCGCGGTGGCGGCCGTGCGCAGGAAGTTCGACATCGAGACGCCTGGCACCTCGATCGGGTACTGCATGGCGAGGAACAGGCCCGCGCGGGCGCGTTCGTCGATGGTCATCGCCAGGACGTCCTCGCCGTCGAGGGTGATCGACCCCGACGTCACGACGTACTTCGGGTGCCCGGCGATCGCGTAGGACAGGGTGGACTTGCCCGAACCGTTGGGCCCCATCACCGCGTGGGTCTCCCCCGACTTCACCGTGAGGTTTACGCCCTTGAGGATGGGGATGTCCCCCTCGTCGGTCGACGTGACGGAGACGTGCAGGTCCTTGATTTCAAGTGTGGTCATGACTAGTTGATTCTCGATTCGGTGATGGCCAGTTCGTGTTCGATTGCGTCGGTGAGGCGGTCGCGGATCTCGGGCACCGCGATCTTGGCGATGATCTCGCCGAAGAAGCCGCGCACCACCAACCGGCGGGCCTGGTCTTCCGGGATGCCGCGGGCCCGTAGGTAGAACAGCTGCTCGTCGTCGAAACGTCCGGTGGCGCTGGCATGTCCGGCGCCGCGGATCTCGCCCGTCTCGATCTCGAGGTTGGGCACCGAGTCTGCCCGCGCGCCGTCGGTGAGTACCAGGTTGCGGTTCACCTCGAAGGTGTCGGTGCCGGTGGCCGCGGCGCGGATCAGCACGTCGCCGATCCACACCGTGTGGGCATCCGGCCGCTTGGAGTCCGGGTCGCCTTGCAGCGCACCCTTGTACAGCACGTTGGAGCGACAGTTGGGCTGACCGTGGTCGACCAGCAGCCGCGACTCGAAGTGCTGTCCGTCGTCGGCGAAGTACAGGCCGAGCAGTTCGACGTCGCCACCCTGCGCCTCGAACCGCGTCCTGGCGGTCAGCCGCACCACGTCACCGCCGAGGGTGACCGCGACGTGCCTGAGCACCGCGTCCTTGCCCAGCGTCGCGTGGTGGGTACCGACGTAGACGGCATCGTCGGCCCAGTCGGCGATCGACACCACGGTCAGCCGCGCCGCGTCGGCGACGATGAACTCG
>NZ_JAVRPS010000580.1:0-5536 GCF_032162105.1 Mycobacterium sp.
ACATGTTGATCAGGAACGGCCATGACCCCTCGGAGGGGTTCAGGAAGCCGGACAGCGACGCCGCGTACGGGAACTGCTCGGGGTGGTACATCGCCAAGACCATCGATGCCGAACCGGCCATCGACAGACCGACCGCCGCACTGCCCGTGGGCTTGACGTCCTTGTTGGCCTGCAGATATGCGGGCAGTTCCTGGGTGAGGAACGTCTCCCACTTGTACGTCTGGCAACCCGCCTTGCCGCAGGCGGGTTGGTACCAGTCGCTGTAGAAGCTGGATTGCCCACCGACCGGCAACACCAAGGACAGGCCGGATTGGTAGTACCACTCGAAGGCCGGGGTGTTGATGTCCCAGCCGTTGAAGTCGTCCTGAGCGCGCAGGCCGTCCAGCAGGTAGACCGCCGGTGAGTTGGGGCCACCACTCTGGAACTGGATCTTGATGTCCCTGCCCATGCTTGCGGACGGCACCTGGAGGTACTCGACCGGCAGACCCGGCCGCGAAAAGGCTCCGGCCGTGGCGGAACCGCCCGCGAACCCGATGAATACGGGCAGCAGGACCGCCATGACGGCCGTCAGAAGCAACCGGCGCACAAAGATCTCCCATCATCAGGCGGGGCGGCGTATCCACAGTATTGCCCCTGTGACCATTCGGAGCCGTCCCGCCGTCGGATGGTCTTCACATCGTCCGGCGTCGCCACGCATCGTCGCGCAGTCAAGCCGACTCCATGAAAACGGTGACACAAAATCCTGTCAATTTCATGTGAATCGCATCCGTTCGGGAGGAATAGTCCCGGCTCAACGGTGGTAATACTGCGGCGTGAACATCGACCTGACCGGAAAGACCGCACTCGTCACCGGCTCGACCCAGGGTATCGGCTACGCCATCGCCGAGGGTCTGGCCGGAAGCGGCGCCCGCGTCGCGGTGAACGGCCGGTCCGCCAACCGGGTCGCCGAGGCGGTCGCGGCGCTGAGCAAGGCGACCGACGGCGACGTGGTCGGCATCGCAGCAGACGTGACCACCGAGGACGGCGTCGCGGAGGTGGTGCGCGAACTGCCCGCCGTCGACATCCTGATCAACAACCTCGGCATCTTCGGCGCGGTCCCGGCCCGTGAGATCACCGACGAGCAGTGGCGCACCTACTTCGACGTGAACGTGCTCGCCGCGGTCCGCCTCATCCGCACCTACCTACCGGGCATGGTCGACCGACATTGGGGCCGGGTCATCCAGATCGCCAGCGACTCGGCGATCGTGATCCCGGAGGAGATGATCCACTACGGCGTCTCCAAGACGGCGCTGCTGGCGGTATCGCGTGGCTTCGCCAAGGACGCCGCGGGCACCGGCGTCACGGTGAACTCGGTGATCGCCGGTCCCACTCACACCGCAGGCGTCGAGGACTTCGTCTACGAGCTGGTCGACAAGTCCCTCTCATGGGACGAGGCGCAGCGGGAATTCATGCGCAAGCATCGGCCGCAGTCCCTGTTGCAGCGACTGATCGAGCCCGACGAGATCGCGAACATGGTCACGTACCTCAGCTCGCCGCTCTCCTCGGCGACAACGGGTGGAGCGCTTCGGGTCGATGGGGGATACGTCGACTCGATCCTGCCCTGACGGTCAGTACCGGATGGCCTCGATCAGCGGGCCGGGCTCGTCCATCAGCGCCCAGAAGCGGTCGCGGATGGCGACGGTGACGGGGCCTGGGATGCCGTCACCGATCTTCTCGCCGTCGAGCGTGTTGATCGGCGTGACCCCACCGGCGGTGGTGACGGCCATCAGCTCGTCGGCGTCGTAGAGCTCCTGGCTGGTGACGTCGCGCAGGGTGGCTTCGATGCCCATCTGGTCGGCGAGTTCGTAGACGGTCTTGCGGGTGATGCCTGGCAGTGCGTTGCGCGACGGGGACGCCAGCCTGCCGTCCTTGACGGTGACGACGTTGAAGCCTGGGCCTTCGGCCACGCAGTTGTCGGAGTCCAGCAGGATCGCGGTGCGCGCCCCCCGGTCCTTGGCCTCGAAGCTGGCCGCGGTCAGGTCACCCCACTGGTAGTTCTTGATGGTCGGGTCGACGGTGTTGCGGCCGGCGCGCCGGACGTGCCGCGGCACGATCGCGGTGGTGCCGAAGATCTGCTCGGCCGGGGGGAAGGCCCACAGGTAGGGGATCGCGTAGATGTACACCTGATGGGTCAGCTTGGAAAGATCCTTCTCGCCCTTCTTCTTTCCGTAGCCGCGGGTGATGGTCAGGTTGACGAACGACTCGCGCAGCTGCGACATCGACACGCACTTCTTGGTAATTTCGGCGAGCTCGTCTTTGCTCATGCCTGCGTCGAGGCGCAGCTTGCGGGCGCCGTCGAGCAGCCGGTCGATGTGGTCGTCGAGCCGAAAGATGTTGCCGTGCCACACGTGCGCAACGGTATAGGTGACGTCGGAGTGCCCGAACCCGGTGTCGAAGATCGAGATCTTGGCGTCTTCGGCCGGGATGTACTCGCCCTCGATCCAGGCCACGCCGCCCGCGAACGGGCTGGAGGTGTCGAGTTCGTAGTCGCTGTACTGGATCACCGAGCCGGGCGGAGTGTCCTCTCGGATCGCGGCGCCGGGTTCGACGGCGACCAGATTGCTGGTGCCGAGGTCGGTGACGGTCATGATGTTCCCTTCTTCAAGATGTTGTAAGACAATCGAATTCAGCTGGTGTGGGTCTTGGCGTAGTCGGGCCCCGCCTCACCGCTGGTGAGTCGTTTGCGTAGCCCGGTCACCGCCCAGATCCCTGCGAGGACGACGAGGCCGAGGAAGACGTAGCCGTTGCCGGCGAACTGCGGCAGGAAGATCAGCGCCACGCAAACGAGCGTAAAGCAGATCAGGCCGACGACGTAGATCGGCATGCGTGCGCGGCCGAGGTCGAACGTCCCGGGTTCGGCGGCGGGGATGGTGCCCCGACGATGCCCGATGATCAGGGCGATGGTCTGCAGTACGTAGGTGGCGAAGACCGCCAGCGACGAGAGCCCGAGGATCAGCAGGAAGGCCTTCTCGCTGACCAGGGCGAAGAGCAGCAGGGCAGTCGAGAAGCCGAACAGGCCGAGCACCGCGTACGTGGGGGTGCGATTGGTCGCAGACACATGTCGCCAGACGTGGGAGAACGGCAGCATGTTGTCACGGGCCATCGAGTAGGTCAGTCGCGTCGCCACCAGAATGTTGGCCAGGATGCAGGCCATGACGTTGGTCAGCGCCACGGCGACAACGATTTTCGTGATGACCGGGCCGACCTGCTGGGTGATGATCTCCTCGATCGGAGCCGCGGAGGCGGCCGCAACGGCGTCTTGGTCGCGGATCGCCAGCACGTAGACGACGTACATGCCGAACTCGATGATGATCGAGGTGGCCAAGGCGTAGAACATCGTACGGGGAATGACGTGCCGCGCGTTCACGGTTTCCTCGGCGACGTCGGCGCTGGCCTCCACGCCGATCAAACCGAAGAACGGACCGAGTGACGCCGCCAGCCACGCCAGGATGTAAGCGCTGTTGCCATCTGAGGTTCCGCCGCTGAACAGCACCGAGAGGGGCTGATGATTATCCGGTGTGGAGAAGGCGACGACCGCCACCAGGATCGTCGCACCGACCGTGATGACCAACTCCAGGCTGACGCCGATGTTGTTGACCATCGTGGCGAACCGCACCCCGTAGAGATTGACCAGCATGCAGACGGCCATGACTCCGATGGCGACGAGGATCTGCGCGGTCTGGGTCATGGCCCATCCGAACAAGCCGCCGAGATAGCCGGAGAGGATGAATCCCACACCGGTCATCCCGCAGATCCACCCGGCAAGGGCCATCACGCCGGTGAACCACGCGAGGTTGGAGCCATGAATGCGACTGGTCCACTGGTAGGCGTAGCCGGCCAGCGGGATCTTCGCGGTCAGATCGGCGGCGATGACGACCCAGACGAGGAACACCGCAGCGGCGAGCAGCAGCGTCCACACGAAGGGCGCGCCCGCGGTGAAGTAGCCAGCGCCGAAGCCGGTGAACACCGCCGTGGTGGCGCTGATCGTCGCGAAGCCGATCGCGAAGGACGCGAGCCTGCCGACCGAGCGATCGAGCTTCTGGGTGTAGCCGAACTGGGCCAGCCGGGTGTCCTCGTCGTCACTCGGCTTCTGCGCGGTGACGGGTGGTGCGGTATCGGTCATGGGGTGCTCCAGGTCAGGAGGGTCGAACGGGACGACGACCTTGTAGTCGAATGCACCGAGGAAACTCCTCCTGAGCTGCTTGCGGAAGTTCCAGTTTCTGATCTACTGATAACTTCGCTTTATCAATGGGCTAGAAATAGGTGGCGGGACGTTCCTGCGACTGGCCTTCACCGAAACTCCACTCGTCGCGGACCTGGCGGACCAACGCGGCCGCGTCATGGCTCAGAGTCGCGGGATTCCACGCTAGGGCCGTGTAGTTGCGCGGTCGGTCGGTGATCGGCACGTAGACGATTCCCTGCCTACCGTAGAGTCGCGCGCTGGCTTCGCTGGTGAAGCTGATGCCGAGCCCTCGCGCAATGGTCGTCGTCTCCTCCTCATAGGTGGCGGCGACGGCCGCGATCGTCGGCGGCCGCCCGTCGCGCGCATCCATCGCCATCCAGTAGTCCCGCCATCGTCCGGCGCTGCCCGGCGCGACCACGATGGGGTCGTCCAACAATTCGGCGATGGACAACTCGGCTCGCTGCGCGAGTCGGTGATCCCGGGGCAGGCAAGCCACCCAGTTCTCGGCGTCGAGGATCAGCATCCGGTGTTCGGGCAGATCCACCGGCGGCCGGATGATCGCCACCTCGGTGGAGCCGTCGGCCAGGCCGGCAGTCGGGTCGGAGAAGTCGAATTCCCGTGGCTCCACACTGATTTCGGGATACGCGGTCTCGAAGTGCCGGACCAGTCGGAACAGCACGTCGGCGCCGGTGCCGATCAGGTAGCCCAGCCGGATGCGCCGGTCGCGCCGGGACGCCGAGACGAGGTCGTCGACGGCGGCGTCCACGCCCCGAAGCGCGTCCTGAACCTTGGGCAACCACGCCGCGCCGAGGTCGGTCAGTGCCACCTCGCGTGTACTTCGGGTGAACAGGACGGCGCCTGTCTGATGTTCGAGCTGCTTGATGGCAGTGGACAGCGCGGGCTGCGTGATGAACAGCCGCTCTGCGGCACGCCGATAGTTCAGCTCTTCGCCCAGCACGACGAAGTAGCGCAGCTGCCGTAGCGTGACGCCGTCCTTGCTGCTCGTGACACCCTCCTAGGCCGCGACGTCGTCCAATCGTGTCACGCAACTTCCGACCTCGCGCACACATCGTCGACGACTCGGACGGCTTGGCCGTGCGGGCGCCCCCGCCGCTTACGGGTCGCGCGGCAGGCCGAGCAGCCGCTCGGCGATGATGTTCAACTGCACCTCGGTCGTGCCGCCGTAGATCGTCGTGGCCCGGCCCGCGAGGAGGTACTCGGCCCACCTGCCGGACAGCTGCTCGGAATCGCCGACGGCCGCATCGGTGCCGAACGACGACACCCCGAACTCGGCGTAACCCTGGCCGGTCTTCA
>NZ_JAVRPS010000581.1:0-10728 GCF_032162105.1 Mycobacterium sp.
GCCCCCACGATGGAGGGGTCGAGTGTCGCCGTCGCCTGGGTTCCGCGGCGCAGCGGCTCGGTGATGTCGTCGCCGAAGCGTATTGGTGCGGCCAGCTGGTCGGCGAAGAACACGAAGTCGAACTTGCCGCGCTCGAGGATCCTGCCGAGGCGGTGGTAGTACTCGGGGTGAGTGAACCCGGTGTCGCTGGCCGGGTGTCGCCACGCCGCATGTGAGTGGGTGACCTGGGAGGCGATCTGGAATCCGCCCAGGTGCAGTTGACGTGTCACGGTGTCCTTTCCATGCGATTTCGGCGTGCTGAGTCGCGCTGAGTCGCGCTGAGAGCGCAACCGAGCACGCCGAAATCGCGTTAGAAGTAGGCGTTGGCGGGAAGGGCGGTGCCGTGCAACAGGTTCTCGCCGATCGCGCGGGCCTTGTAGGCCACCGGGTTGTGCAGCGTGATGGTCCGGATGTTGCGCCAGTGCCGGTCCAGGTTGCGCGTTCTGCTGGACGCGCTCGCGCCGCCCAGTTCGAGCAGCCGGGTGGCCGCCTCGGGAGCGATGTCGTCGAGGTGCACCTTGACCTTGGCGACCTTGAGCTGCGCGTCGGCGGCCAGCTCCGGGTCCGGGCCCTCGCCGGAATCCGACGCGGTGGCCTCCGCGATCGCCTCTGCCGCGTCAAGGACGGCGGCCCTGGCGACGTACGCCGTGCTGGCCAGCACGCCGAGCTGGCGCTGCAGCAGGGGATCGTCGACGGGCCTCTCGGCGGATGCGTGGCTGAAGCTCCGTTCGCGCGAACGCAACAGCGTCACGCCATCGTCGACGACTGCGGCCAGAATGCCCGCGACCACCGCGTGGATGTAGAGCTGCAGCGACGCGTACTGAACCGTCGGCACCGAATCGGCGTCATAGGGCGAGTCGGAGAGCACCTCCTCGGCTGACACCGCCACGTCCTTGAAGATCGTGGTGCCGGTGCCCGTGCGGCGCTGACCGAAGCCGTCCCAGTCGTCGATCAGCCGCACGCCGGTCCGGTCGGCGGGGACGATCACGATGGCCACCGAGTCGTGGTCGGTGGTCGCGGTGGCAGTCAGGAAGTCGGCGAACAGGGTGCCCGTGCTGTAGTACTTCTCGCCGGTCAACCGGAAGCCGACGGCGGGATCGGGCAGCAATCGGGTGTTGAACACCAGGCTGCCGACTGCCAGCGAGCCCTTCTCGCTGAACGCGTTGCCGAAGATCTTGCCGTCGGCGATCTTGTGCAGCCAGCGGGCTGCGATGGGGTCACGAGGAGTGCGCAGGCGCTCCTCGGTGAACCAGAAGTGAGTCCGGAAGATGTGCGCCACAATGGGATCAGCACGCGCCACGTCGATCACAGCGGAGAACAGTTGCGGCACGGTGTATCCCGCGCCCCCCAGCTCGGTTGGCAGCCGCAGCGTGCCGAAGCCGGCCCGCTTGAGTGCGGACACCTGGTCAAAGGGGTTCTCGTCGTTGAGGTCTCGGTCCTTGGCGCCCGCGGCGATTCCGGCCAGTAGCTCGGTCCACTCCGGCGAACCGGGCAGGATTCGGTTGATGTTCTCGACGGTGGTCATGGCAACCGTTGTACGCAAGCAGCACGTACTAGTGCACGGCTTTGGATCACCCCGAACCTAAGAACCCCCCAGGCTATCTCCCGCGAGCAGTCCGCAAGCGGCTCCAGCAAAGTTGCCCCCCACAGGCCGCGAGCAAGGCGCCTTTGCTGGAGCCGCTTGCGGACTGCTCGTGAGGAGGGGGTGGGCAGGCGGGGGCAGAATGGGAGGTGATGACGATGAGCGCCAGACGCCGCAGGGCCCACGACAGGCTGGCCGGGCTGCCCGGTGTCCGCCCGGTCCGGCGTCCGGTGGGCGGGCCACATCGGGCCGGCGAGGAGTTCGATCTCTACTACGCCCGCACCGGCCGCAAGTCGGAACATCCGCTGGTCATCGTCCCTGGCGGTCCTGGCGCGGCGTCCGTTGCGCTGTACCGGGGACTGCGCCGCAGGGCGGCCGTCGAGGGCCTCGACGTCATCATGATCGAGCACCGCGGAGTTGGCATGTCGCGGCACGACGACTCCGGTACCGATCTGCCACCGGAGGCCCTGACCGTCGACGCCGCCGTCGACGACATCGCCGCGGTACTGGACGACGCCCACGTGAAGTCGGCGGTGGTGTACGGCACGTCGTACGGCACGTACCTGGCCGCGGGCCTCGGGGTGCGGCATCCGGGCCGCGTGCACGCGATGATCCTGGACTCACCGCTGCTGTCCGCCGACGACATCGACGCCGTGCGGGAGGCCACCCGGCGCGCGCTGTGGGACGGGGCGGACCCGGAGACCGCCGAGTTGGCCACCAAGGTGCGCCGCCTCGTCGACGACGACGTACTCACCCCCGTGGCCGCTCAGCTCGCAGCGGGCATGTACGGGTTTGCCGGCCCGGACGTGCTGCGCCGCCAACTCGACCTCCTCCTGACGGGCCACGACTGGTTGTGGGGTGCCGTGAGGCTGGGGACGAAGCTGCTCCTGCAGCGCAAGACGCCGTATCACCACGAGCCGGACCTGGTCGGCCGAATCGGCTACCGCGAGCTCAACTACGCCGCAGTGCCCGACGGCGGCCCGCTCGACCCGGCAGTGGCATTCCGCGAAACCGCAACCGGCGACGTCGATTTCGTCGCAGAGCCCTACGATCTCGTCGCGTCGATGCCTGGCTTCGACTGGCCAACCGCGGTGATCTCCGGGGGCCGTGATCTGGTCACCCCGCGAGCGGTGGCGCAGCGGATCGTCTCGCTGCTGCCCGATGCCGCACTGGTCGACCTGCCCACCGCAGGCCACAGCGTCATCGACACCAGGGAGCGCACCGCGCTCGACGTCGTCAAGGCCGTCTACGCCGGGCAACTGCACGAACTGCCAAGTCGCTCAGCGCAACTGGACACGGAACCCGGTGGCATCGGCGTTCGGTTGCTGGTCCGGGCGATTGGGGCCGCCGCGGTCGCCGAGTCTGCGGTGCCGTCCGTGGTGCCGCGGGTGGTCCGCTACGTCACTACTTCATGAAGCCGATCTTGGTGTAGTCGACGTCGCCAAGACCCGCGGGCCCGAAGTTCGCCAGGGTGCTGCGCACGGCGGAGTTGCCGGCCGACTGGAACAGCGGCAGGCTGAAGCCCTCGGCCCAGATCAGCTTGTCGACCTCGTTGGCCAGCGCCCGCGCCTTCGCGGGGTCGAGTTCGTCGGTGGTCTGGTCGGCCTTAGCATCGATCTCCGGGCTGCTGATCTTGCCGAAATTGCTGTCTGCGCCCGTGGTGTAGATCTGATTCAGGCAGCACAGTGAGAACGCGTCGCCGACCCAGGAGAACTGGGCGATGTCGAAGTCTCCGACGATGATGTAGTTGGTGAAGAACCCGCCGCCGGATTTCGTGTCCAGCTCGAGCTTGACTCCGATCTGCGCCAGGGTGTTCTGCGCGATCTGACCGATCTGCCTCGTCGTCTGCGAGTCGTAGAGAACGTCGCGGATCACCAGTTGCTTGCCGTCCTTCTCGCGGAACTGGCCGTTCATCTTCCAGCCGAGTGCGTCGAGTTCCTGCTTGGCCTTCTCCGGGTCATAGGGGACGACGTTGCTGTTGTCCTCGTAGCCGTCCTGGCCGGCCACATAGATGTGGTTGTTGAGCGGAACGGGATTGTCGACCAGCCCGCGCTGGCTGACATTGGCGATCGCCTGCCGATCGATGCCCTTGGCGACCGCCAGCCGCAGCGCCTTGTCCGCGAGGATCGAACCGGGGGCACCGTTGAAGGTGAAGTGGTACCAACTCGCGCCCGGCGCGCGCCGGATGGAGATGCCGGGGGCGCCCCGCGCGATGGTCAACTCGTCCAGCGAGGCGAGCCCGGTGGCGTCCAGCGCGTTGTTCTGCAGCGCCGGAAGCCGGGCCGCGTCGTCGAGTACCAGGTAGGTGATGCTGTCCAGCAGCGGCGGCGTACCCCACCACTTCGGGTCGCGGGTCAACGTAATGCGTTGTGCGGTCCGGTCCAGCGCGGAGATGATGAACGGTCCGGCGGAGGGACCGGGACCGTTGAGCTGTCCCTTGTTGAATACGTCGGGGTTGGCGGTCATGCTCTTCGGCAGCAGCATGGTGTTGCCTGCGAACATTCCCCGCCAGTCGACGAAGGGCCTGGCGAACGTCATCACTGCCTGGCGGTCGTCGACGCCGCGGGTCACCGAGGCCACCCGGTCGCTGCCGTTGGTGCTGTTGATGGTGAATGCCTTGTTCTTGCCGCTGGTGGCGTTGATCTGAGAAGCGATGTCCTCCCAGGTGATCGGGGTGCCGTCGCTCCACACGGCCTTGGGGTTGATGGTGTAGGTGACGACCTGCGGGTTGGTACTGGTGAGTTCGACACTGGTGAAGTAGTCGGTGTTGACCGTCGTCGAACCGTCAGCTGCCACGCGGAACGCGCGCGGCATCGTCGCCCGCAGCATCGCGCCCGCGTCGGCCATGTTGCCGTCGATGTGCAGCGAGTTGAAGTTCGACGGGAACTCGGTCAGCGCCAACCGGAGATTGCCGCCCTGGCGCAGCGTGGCCGGATCCTGGGGGTTCATGTCGCTGGTGGTACCGACCTCGGCTTCGCCGCCCGCCGAAGGCGGCTTCTGGTCACCACTCGAACAGGCGCTGATCGTCAGGGCCACGACCAGCGCGGCCACGCCAAGGCGTCGGATCTTCATGCGGTCAGACTCTAACGTGACGGTTGCGGTACCGCGGCGAGCAACCGCTGGGTGTAGGGGTCTCGTGGTTGGGCGAACACCCGCTCGGCGTCGCCCCGCTCGACGATCACACCGTTGAACATCACGGCCACCTCATGGGCGAGGTGCTTGACCACCGACAGATCATGCGAGACGAACAGATAGGACAACCCGAACTGCTGCTGCAGGTCGAGCAACAGGTTGATGATGCCGGCCTGGATCGACACGTCGAGCGCGGAGACCGGCTCGTCGAGGGCCAGGATCTTGGGTTGCAGCGCCAGCGCCCGCGCGATGCCGATGCGTTGCTTCTGCCCGCCAGAGAACTCCGCGGGGTAGCGGCTGGCGTCCTCGCGACGCAACCCGACGACGCCGAGCAACTCGGCCACTCGGTCGTCGATGTGAGCCTTGCCGAAACCGTTGGCCGCCAACGGTTCGGCCAGCACGTCGAACACCGGCAGCCGGGGGTCCAGGGCGGCGACGGGATCCTGGAACACCACCTGTAGATCACCGCGCAGTGCCCGCCTGCCCGCACGGTCCAGGGCCGCGACGTCGGCGCCAAGCACCTCGATGGAGCCCGACTGCGGGGCGGTCAGGTCCAGGATCTGGTGCAAGGTGGTCGACTTGCCCGAGCCGGATTCACCGACGATCCCCAGCGTGTGGCCGGCGCGGAGCTCGAAGCTGACGCCGTCGACTGCGCGCACCTCGCCGATCTGGCGGCGCAGCACCACGCCCTTGGTCAGCTTGTACGTCTTGACCAGGTCGGTGACCCGGATGACGACGGCCGCGTCGGGGTCGGCGTCGACCGGGGGTGATTCGGTGGAGACGCCGTAGACCTCGGCGGCAGTTCGCCCGGCCACGTCGTCGGTGCGGATGCACGCCGCCGTGTGATCGGCTCCGACCTCGATGAGCGGAGGCTCCGCGGTGCGGCACTCGTCGATGGCCAGCGGGCAGCGCGGCGCGAAGGGGCAGCCGGGCGGCAGCGCGGCCAGCGACGGGGGTGCGCCCTGGATCGGCACCAGGCGGGTGCCCTGCGGGGCGTCGAGCCGCGGAACGGACCCGAGAAGTCCTGCAGTGTAAGGCATTCGGCGGTCCCGATAGAGCGTCTCGACCGGCGCGACCTCGACCACGCGCCCGGCGTACATCACCTGCGCCCGGTCGGCGAACTCGGCGACGACGCCGAGATCGTGCGTGATGATCAGCACGCCGGCGCCGGTGACGTCGCGGGCGGTCTTGAGCACGTCGAGGATCTGCGCCTGCACGGTGACGTCGAGCGCAGTGGTCGGCTCGTCGCAGATCAGCAGATCCGGGTCGTTGGCGATGGCGATGGCGATGACGACGCGTTGGCGTTCCCCGCCGGACAGTTCGTGCGGGAATGAGCGGGCCCGCCGGTCCGGCTGGGCGATGCCGACGAGGTCGAGCAGCTCGACCGCCCGCGCACGGGCGGCCGCCCGGCCGATGCCACGCTGATGGGTCTGCAGTGCCTCGGCGATCTGGTCGCCGACGGTGTACACCGGGGTCAGCGCCGACATCGGATCCTGGAAGACGGTGCCGATCTTCTTGCCGCGGATGCGCGACATCTGCGCGTCGTCGAGGCCGAGGAGTTCCGTGCCGTCCAGGCGCACCGATCCGGACACCTCGGCGTGCGGGGGCAGCAGCCCGATCACCGACATCGCCGTCGCCGACTTGCCCGAACCCGACTCGCCGACGACCGCCACCACCTCGCCTGCGTCGACGCGCAGGTTCAGCCCGCGCACCGCGGTCACGTCCTCGGTGTCGGATGCGAACGTGACCGCAAGGTCGGTCACCTCGAGCAGGCTCATGGGCGGGCCCGCCGCCGTCGGGGCTTGTGGCTGTCCGGGTCCAGCGCATCGCGCAGCCCGTCGCCGACCAGGTTGGCGCACAACACGATCAGCACCAGCACACCTGCCGGGAAGAGGAACACCCACGGGAACGTCGTCGCCGAGTTGGTGCCGTCGGCGATCAGCGTGCCCAGCGAGACGTCGGGTGGCTGGATACCGAAACCGAGGAAGCTCAAGCCTGTTTCGCCGAGGATCGCCACGCCGACATTGAGTGCAGTGTCGATGATCAGGATCGACGCAACGTTGGGCAGGATGTGACGCGCGATGATCCGGGTGTTGCTGACCCCCATGTACCTTGCCGCCGTGACGAATTCGCGCTCGCGCAGGCTCATCGTCAAACCGCGGACGATGCGCGAGCTGATCATCCACCCGAACACCGAGAACAGCACGATCAGCCAGAAGACGCGGGACGACTGTCCGAGCCGCGGTGTGGCGATGGCGACCACGATGAAGCTGGGCACCACCAGCAGTAGGTCGACCACCCACATCAGGACGCGGTCGGACCAGCCGCCGAAGAACCCCGCGATCGAGCCGACCGTCGCGGCGATGATCGTCGAGATGAACGCGACGCAGACGCCGATCAGCATCGACTTCTGCATCCCGCGCAGCGTCTGGGCCAGCAGGTCCTGGCCCAGCGAGTTGGTGCCGAACCAGTGGTTCAGCGTGGGCGGCTGTTGCAGCGCGTAGTAGTCCAGGTCGGTGTAGCCGTAGGGGAGGAACGGCGGCAGCGCGTAGCACCCGACGAACAACAGGACCAGCACGATCAGCGCCGCCACTCCCGGCCGATTGCGCAGGAACCGTCGCAGCACCAGCGTGCGGCGCGACGCGAATCGGTGCGCGTCGAGGCCGGACTTCGCCGTCGACGCGGATTCGGTGGTGATCGGCTCGCTCACGACACCCTCACCCTCGGATCCAGCGCCGCGTAGATCACGTCGGACAGCAGCCCGGCCAGCAGGATGGTGGCGCCCGAGAACATCGTGATCGCGGCGACGATGTTGGTGTCCTGCGTGGCGATGCCCTGCACCACCCACTCGCCCATGCCGTGCCAGCCGAAGATCTTCTCGGTGAACACCGCGCCGGTGACGAGGCCGCTGACGCCGTAGGCGAACAGGGTCGCCATCGGGATCAGCGCCGTGCGCAGGCCGTGCTTGAACAGTGCCTGGCGCCGGGTCAGGCCCTTGGCGCGGGCGGTCCGGATGAAGTCCTGGCCGAGCACGTCGAGCATCGCGTTGCGCTGGTAGCGGCTGAACCCGGCGATGGATCCCAGCGCGAGCGTGAACGTCGGCAGCACCAGGTGCTGCAGGCGGTCGACGAACTGATCCCACGCTCCGCCCACGGCGTCGGACGACGTCTCGCCCGTGTACTCGAACAGCTGCACGCCTAGCACCGTGTTGACCTTGAGCGCGCCAAGGATCAGCAGGTTGGCCACTACGAAGGTGGGCGTGCTGAGCACCAGCAGGGACAGCACGGTGATGACGCGGTCGGAGAGCCGGTACTGGCGGATCGCGCCCCACGCGCCCACCACGACACCGAGGACCGTGCCCAGCAGCGAGCCGATCACCACCAGGCGCAGGCTCACGCCGATACGTCGCCACAGTTCGTCGGACACGGGTTGACCGGTCACCGTGGTGCCGAAGTCGCCGCGGATCGCGCCCGACGCCCAGTTCACGTACCGAATCGGGATGGGCTTGTCGAGATTCAGTTCGGCCGACTTGGCGGCGATGGCCGACTGGGGTGGCCGCGGGTTGCGCTGCTCCAGACTGTCCAGTGGTTTGAAGGTGAACGAGGTGAGCGCGAACGTCAGGAAGGACGCCAGTGCCAGCAGCACGACGTAGTTCAGCAACCGACGGGCTAGGAAACGCGTCACGCCGCGCCCGCCGGATTCCGCATGGGCACAGGGTAGGAGATCGGCGACGGGACGGCTGTGAAGTGGTGTTTTGGGCGCGGCGGAACGCCTAGCCAATTCTTACCGGAGGACCAGCGTCCTCACACTCGAGGGGCGTTCACTCATTCTCAGATCCGCCGCCCATTACCCCGATTTGAGGAATTGAGATGAGTGCGACCAACCGAAGGAACGTCAAGGTATTCGCCGCGATCGTCGGCGGAAGTGCCGTCGTGGCTCTCGGCGCCATGAACGCTGCGTTCACGCAGGAACACACCGGCCAGGACCTGGCGAAGAGCAGCACGATGACCATCGGAGCGACCAGCACCGAGACGACGCCGCCCACCACGCCGGCCATCGGCGAGGCGGCGCCATCGATCAAGGGTCCCGCGCCGCTGCCGTCGGAGGAGATTGGTCTGCCGTAGCTGATCAGTCCCTCGCAGCTGGTTGATTCCCCTTAGGAACTTTGCTGCGTTTGGTCTCCGCCCGATTCGGTTACCCGTCGGGTGGAGGGGTCGCGTTGGCCTCTTCACTTACGAGTTGAGATCGAATTGGAGTGATCAGAGGTGAATTCCACCAAATTGAAGGTGCTGTCGCGACCGCGGGTGCCGGTGCGGTACTCGCGATGGGTGCGGTGACCGTGGCCCTGGGGGCCGTCCATGCGCCGTCCGACTCACTCGTGTCCGACACCCCCTCGGCGACGCTGGGGGAGACCGTCACCACGACCACGGCGCCCTCTGCGCCGCCGACGCCGGTCGCCACACCGCCGGTGACGGCGACCACGCCCGAGGGCTTTGCCACCCCGTGACGGGGTTAGTTCGGGCCGGCTTGGCGTCGCTGCCCCGCGACGCTCGGTAGACCCATGCCAATGACCGTGGCGGTCTGCCCGGAGCGGGTCGCCTGGATCGTCACCTGGTCACCAACGGCGAAGGGCGGGAAGGCGGCCGCGCCGGGGCCAGCAGCCGGAATCACGTAGGTCTGGCTGTACCCGTCGTCGCTGCGCGCGGTCACGGAGGTGGGTGAGATGGCGGTGACGCGGCCCGTCTGGGAGATCATCGTGCTGAACGCGCCGGTCCCGTCGGCCACCACGAACTCGCCGTGCAGAGTGGCGGAATCCGGCGCGGCGGCTCTGACGACGTCATCGTGGGGTGACCCGCCGGGCCGGTCGCCCTGGCCAAGTACCGGGCCGCTGTGCGTGCCCATCATGCGCGGACCGCTGTCGGTGGCGGCATACACCGCCGCTCCGCCGACACCGGCGATGACGGCAGCGACGCCGATGGCGGCCGCGGTTCCGCGCACGCTCCAGGTGTTCATGGGATCACTGTGCGGCTTCGACTCGTGTGTCGGCTGTGCGCTGCGTCTGCCGACGATGTGCGTTCCGGTCTTCACAGCCCGCGCATAGAATCACCACAGCATCCGCCTACCGAGTGCGCGAATACTGGGCACGTGACCACCGCGAACGGATCAGTCCATGACAACGATCCCGGCCGCGTCGTAATGCGCCGGGCCGACGGAAAGCCGATCAACGTACTGGTCGTCGACGACGAACCGGTGCTGGCCGAGCTGGTCTCCATGGCGTTGCGCTATGAGGGCTGGGACATCGCCACGGCCGGAGACGGCGCGACGGCGATCTCACTGGCCCGCGACAACCCGCCCGACGTCGTCGTGCTCGACGTCATGCTGCCCGACATGAGCGGTCTCGACGTCCTGCACCGGCTGCGGGAGCAGATCCCCGGGTTGCCGCTGCTGCTGCTGACCGCGAAGGATTCGGTCGAGGACCGCATCGCCGGCCTGACCGCGGGCGGGGACGACTACGTGACCAAGCCGTTCAGCATCGAAGAGGTGGTGCTGCGGTTGCGCGCCCTGCTGCGGCGCACCGGGGTGGCGAACGAGTCGGGCGGCGCCCAGATCGTCGTCGGGGATCTGGTGCTCGACGAGGACAGTCACGAGGTCACCCGCGCCGGCGAACCCATCACGCTGACCGCCACCGAGTTCGAGCTGCTGCGGTTCATGATGCGCAATTCCAAGCGCGTGCTGAGCAAGGTGCAGATCCTGGACCGGGTGTGGAGTTACGACTTCGGCGGCCGGTCGAACATCGTCGAGCTGTACGTGTCGTACCTGCGCAAGAAGATCGACAGTGGACGCGAGCCGATGATCCACACGTTGCGAGGCGCAGGGTACGTCCTCAAGCCGGCTCGCTGAGCCGGAGGCGAACATGTCGCGCACCAAGTTCTGGTTGCCGCGCACGTGGTCGCTGCGGGTTCGGCTGCTGGTCA
>NZ_JAVRPS010000582.1:0-3555 GCF_032162105.1 Mycobacterium sp.
CAACAAGTAGTCACCAACGGTGTAGCCAGCTTCGAGGACGGCGTTCACCCAGTCGACGGTAGTACAGCAAGCCGCACACCGGCGCTCCGGCTGCGATGCTCAGTGTGCCAGGTATAGGCCTACGCTCAGGAAAGCGATGAGCACCGACGCGTCGTCGTGGTCACGGTGCCAACCCGGGGCCGGCACGAATGTCGTTGTTACTCATGGTGTCCACGTCTTTCCAGGGTCCGTGCGCACTGAGGGTGCCGGGACCGATCGAGTCAACGGGCGATCTTGAAGTTGAAGATCGGCGTGCCGAGGCTGGTCATTACCAGCAATCGGATCTTGACCATCATCTCGGTGGCGCGGGCGGTTTGGATGCCGCCGAGGTCGATGATGTCGATCCAGCCGAACGAGGTCAACAGCTCAGTGATGACCCGCTTGGCCGCGGGGTCGTCGCCCGAGATGAATACGCTGTGGTCGCCCTCGGCAACGGACTTGGGGGTGGTCATGACATCGCCGACCATGGTGTTCAGCGCTTTGACGACGCGGGTGTCGGGGAAGGCTCGCTGGATTTGCTCACCGAGCGAGTCGGTGTCATTGACGAAGAGGTTCGGTGGGAAGCCTTGGGAGAATTCGAGTGGGTTGGACACGTCGAGCAGCACCTTGCCGGCGAGATTGGCCTTGCCTGCCTCAGCGAGTGCGGCGATCGACCCAGCGCCCGCGGTGGCGTTGACGAACAGGTCAGCGTCCGATGCCGCGTCGGCAAAGGGCGCAAGGCTGATGTCGGGGAAGTCCCGGGCCCAGACGGCGTAGGCGAGGTTGCCCATCCGGTCCGGATCGGTCCTGTCCAGGGTTGCCTCCACATCGCGTGTGCCAATGGTGATGTCATGACCGAGATCGGCTAACCCACCCGCCAGCGTGCGGCCGGCGAAGCCGCTGCCCAGAACTGTGATCTTCATGGTTCTCCTCGTTTCCGTCGAAGTGATCGACATGTAGACCGCGTCGCTTCGGTAAAGGAATCGCAACCGCCAGATTCGCGGGGCAGACGGCGGTTCCTTTTCGGCGACTCGATGGTCTACCTCTGTGAAAGTGCCGCGAGGTTTTCGCGGCAGCAGATCGATTCAGGGACGACGACAACATGATTCTTGTGACAGGGACGACCGGTTTAAGCGGGTCCGCGGTGATCCGTGAGTGTGTGGACCGCGGGTTACCGGTGCGGGCACTAGTAAGGGATGAAAAAAAGGTGACAGCCCTTGGCATCCCGGGCACCGTCGAACTGGTCGAGGGCGACATGCTCAAGCCGGACACACTCGAGGAAGCCCTCGACGATGTGGAGCGCGTCTTGCTGATCTCCTCGCCGGGCCAACATCTGGTCGAGACACAGTGCACTTTCATCGATGCCGCCAAACGAGCCGGTGTCCGTCACGTCGTCAAGTTCTCCGGCATGGGCTGCTGGAGCGACTCGACGTTCCGGTTCGCACGGATGCACGCCGAGGTGGAACGGTATCTCGAGGGGTCGGGTCTGGCGTGGACGCATTTGCGGCCGAGCACCTTCATGCAGACCCACTTGCGTGATGCGGTGCCGACGATATCGCGCGACGGCACGCTCAACCTGCCGATGGGCGACGCGCAACTTTCACCGGTAGACGTCCAGGACATCGCTCAGGTCGCCGTCGCGCTGTTGCACGGCAACGATCACGAGGGCAAGCGTTACGAAATGACCGGTCCCGAGGCGCTAACCACGACCGAGATCGCCGAACACGTTTCATCGGCCATCGACCGACCGGTTCGCTACGTTGACACCCCTTCGGCCGACTACCACGTCGCACTGCGCGCGGCCGGAGTCCCCACGTATTTTGTCGACGCAATGGACGAACTGTTCAGCGAGCGGCGACAGGGCGCTGACGAATCGCGCCCCAACCTCAGCACTCACAACCTGTTCGACGTGACCCCCACCAGTTTCGCCTCGTTCGTACGCCGGCATGCTGAGGTGTTCCGCGGCGAGGCTCCCGCCAGCCGTCTGACGGTCACAGGGTGGCAGCCCTCTTCAGCAGCGAGGTGACCCCCGCCAGACAGTGGGCATCACCAATGAGATTCGGACACGCGCAGAACTACTGATCTGCGGTATGACGGCCTGACTCAAGGCGATTCGCCGCGTTTTTGCCTCATCACCCCCACCATTGGAGCAGCAATGATCCTCGTTACAGGCGCGACCGGCCGCCCCGGATCGGCCGTCATCCGTGAGTTCGTACAGCACGGCGAACCGGTGCGCGCGTTAGCGCGAGACCCGGCCAAGGCGGCAGCCCTGCACGCGCTCGCCGGCGTCGAAGTGGCGTTGGGCGACATGCTGGCACCGGAAACGCTGCACTCTGCCCTTGCCGGCGTCGACCGCGTGCTGATGATCTCAGGTGCGGGCCCACAGATGCTCGAAACCCAATGCACCTTCATCGATGCCGCGAACAGGGCAGGCGTCGCGCATGTCGTGAAGTTCTCCGGTCAGGACTCGATCGACGGCTTCGACCCGGAGAAATTCCGCTCCGCCAGAAGCCACGAACAGATCCAGCGATATCTGGTCGGCTCTGGCATGTCCTGGACCATGCTGCGTCCGGCCCAGTTCATGCAGGTGTACTGCGAGGAAACACCGGCCATCGTTCAGGCGGGCGAGTTGCGGCTGCCCCTTGCTGACGCAACGCTGGCTCCCGTCGACATCGACGACATCGCCAAAGTGGCCTACCGCGTGCTCACCACCCCCGGCCATCACGGCAAGTCCTACGCGATGACCGGCCCGGAAGCGCTCACCATGGCCGAGGTCGCAGGGCACATTTCCGACGCCATCGGCAAACCGGTTCGCTACATCAACGTGTCGTCGAAAGACAAGCTGCGCGAATGGCTCAACGCCGGCTACCCGCCACAACGAGCCGACGCATTTGCCCAGCTATTCGACGAACGCCGCCGGCTGGGGCATTCAACCGTCGACCTGTCGACCCATCAGCGCTTCGGGATTGCACCTACAACCTTCGCGCACTTCGCCAGACGCAACGCGCCGATGTTCCGCGGTGACACCGTCTACCGCGTCACCCCCGTTTGATGAAACCAGAACGGACTGCTCGCGCCGGCCGTCAGGGTGTCGTGGGCCCACCAAACTTCTCACGGTGTTCGAAGTGAACCCGTCCACGACCCAAGGATTGCGGCGTGACCAACGAAGACGCGGGTGTACTCGTCATCTTCCTCAACGCTCAACGCGCGGCCGGGGGCGCTCGAAATCATCTCGGGCTGACCAGCTCCGCTCGGCACTGCTGCCATCGGGCTGTAGTCCTGTAAAGCGCACGTGGAGGAGAGCATGTGATCAAGGCACTGAATGAACTTGGGGTCATCACCTTGTTCGTGGAGGACCTACCGGCGGTGAAGGCCTTCTACACCGACGTATTCGGCCTGGAGGTGATCTCCGAGGACGACGAGTCCGCGGTGCTCAAGCTCAAGAACGTGATGATCAACCTGCTGGTGGTGTTCGAGGCACACGACCTGATTGCGCCGGCCTCCGTGGCCGCGGCGAGCATCGGCGTCCGTTCGCTG
>NZ_JAVRPS010000583.1:0-5496 GCF_032162105.1 Mycobacterium sp.
GGCCATCGCCCTCGGTGTCGCCCGCGGCCATAGATCCCGCGCAAGCGGCAGCTGCGGCTGGGCCTCAGACAGCGGGCGCAGCGCCGCAGACGCCCGCCCAGGCGTTCGGGCAGGGGCTTGCCGATGCGGCGGCGAATGGTGGTCCGCCAGTGCAGGCCGCGTCGGCGCCACCGGTATCGCCGCCGGCGCCGCCTGTGTCCGCGCCCATCACCGATCAGTCAGCTCCGGCTCCGCCATCCTCCTTGCCGGGTGCCTCCG
Organism: Mycobacterium sp.; assembly: GCF_032162105.1. GTDB lineage: Bacteria > Actinomycetota > Actinomycetes > Mycobacteriales > Mycobacteriaceae > Mycobacterium. Next base: position 259 of record NZ_JAVRPS010000583.1, read on the forward strand.
GCGGTCCCGCACCCAGCGTGCCCCCGGCGCCCGCAGCTCCGGTGGGCGGTGGTCCGATGATGGGTGGTCCGGTCGTGCCGCCGATGCCGTTGGGTCCGCCAGCCGCGCCGCCGCCCGCCGCGCCGATGCCGTCGGTGAGTCCCGCGGGTCTGGGGACGCCGATCCCGCCGCCGGTGGCCTCGGGTGCAGCCGGCGTCGCCGCGCCGGTTCCGGTGTCGGTCGCGCGCGCCGAGCGGGATGCGATCGCGAGGGCAACGCGACGCTCTGGCGGTAACGATCCTGCACAGATGGCGCGGCGGGTTGCAGCGGCGCTCAACGCCGAGCCGTCGGTCGATTTCGGCTTCTACTGGATGACGGGCTTGGCGGCCGACGGCAGCATCGTGGTCGCCAATAGCTATGGCATCGGCTACATCCCGGAGGGGGTGAATCTGCCGGAACAGGTGAAGGTGGCCTCGGCCGATGAGTCGATCTCGGCGGCGGAGCGTGGTCGGTGGGCGACCTATCCGCTGTTGACCTTGCAGGGCTGGGCGCAACATCACGCCACGGGTTTGCGGCAGGTCATCGCCACCGAAGCGCAGTTCAAGGGGTTCGATCCGGGTGCGGCCAGGGTCACCTTGCAGCCCGACGACCTTCCCGAGAGCGGGCAGATGCAGGGCCGGTCCCGGTTGGAGGTGATCGCTCCACACGTTGCGGCCACGTTGGCCGCGACCAGCGATACCGCGTTGACCGAGCTGTTGCCGGTCGCTCCGACCGACGTGAATCCTCCTGCCGATGAGACATTCAACAAGTGGTTCGAGGTGATGAAGCCGATGATGAGCGAAGCTCCCGACCGCGGGCAAGCTCATCTGCGAGCGTTCGTCGACTACGCCGACCACGCGCAGGAGAAGTATCTCTTCATGGCGCACAACGCCATTGATGCCACCGCCCAACGCACGGCCATCGCTGACTGGATCTATTGGCAGCACCTCGGCGTGCTCATGTCGGACGCGTTGGTAGGGCTGCAGCCGGCGTGAGGTATCGCCAGCCCAACTAGCTCTAGAAGACCGCGAACCACATCGCGATGTAGTGACAGATCGCGGCCACCGCCGTGCAGGCGTGGAAGAACTCGTGGTGCCCGAACGTCGTCGGCCACGGGTTCGGCCACTTGAGTCCGTAGAGCACGCCGCCGATGCTGTACAGCGCGCCGCCGACGATCAGCAGCACCAACGCCGCAACGCCCGCGCCGTGCATGATCGGCACGATGAAGAACGCGGCGACCCAGCCCAGCAGCAGGTAGAGGGGCACGCCGACCCAGGCCGGCGCCGACGGCCAGAACATCTTCAGGAGTACGCCCGCGATGGCCCCGCCCCAGACGATCCAGAACAGCACCATGCCCTGGTCGGACGGCAACGCCAGCAGGGCGAACGGCGTGTAGCTGCCCGCGATGAACACGAAGATCATCGAGTGGTCGAGGCGCTTCATCCACTTGCGCGCGGTCGGTGACGTCCACGTCACCCGGTGGTAGGTCGCACTGACGGCGAACATCGCCACGATCGTGAAGGTGTAGAGCAGCGTGGCCAGGCCGGCGCGGGTGGACTCGACTGCCCACGACACCGACACCAGCGCGGCGCCGGCGATGACCGCCACGATGGCCGAGTACAGGTGGATCCACCCGCGGGCGCGCGGCCTGCCGAGGAATTGAGCGACGCCGTCGGCCAATGCCTCAGGCAGGTCTTCGGCCTCTCCGCGTGCCGAACCAGGCCGGTCGGAGTCCTCCGTGTCGATCGAAGCGGTCACGTCACCTCCTCTGACTTTCATGGGAGTGCACGGTCGCCACAGTAGTCTGGATCTTCGTGGACCTCATTCCCCCGCGTCTCAAGGAACCGGCCTACCGGGTCTACGAGATGCGGCTCCGTCAGGAGCTCGCGCGCTCCCGATCCGACCTACCTCGGCATGTCGCCGTGCTGTGCGACGGAAACCGGCGGTGGGCCCGTGACGAGGGTCACGACGACGTCAGTTATGGCTACCGCATGGGGGCCAACAAGATCGCCGAAATGCTGCGGTGGTGCCAGGATGCCGGCGTCGAGCTGGCCACCGTCTACCTGCTCTCGACCGAGAACCTGCAACGGGATCCGCGAGAGCTGGGCGCGCTCATCGAGATCATCACCGACGTCGTCGAGGAGATCTGCGCACCCGCCAACCGGTGGAGCGTGCGCACCGTCGGCGACCTCGCGCTGCTCGGTGAGGAGCCGGCGCGCCGGTTGCGCGAAGCCGTCGACTCGACGACGAACAACGGCGGATTCCACGTCAACGTCGCGGTCGGGTACGGCGGACGCCAGGAGATCGCCGACGCCGTGCGCGCGCTGCTGAGCAAGGAACTCGCCAACGGCGCGACGGCCGAGCAACTCGTCGAATCGGTCACCGTCGAGGGCATCTCCGAGAACCTCTACACCTCCGGGCAGCCCGACCCCGACCTGGTGATCAGGACGTCGGGGGAGCAGCGGCTGTCGGGATTCCTGTTGTGGCAGAGCGCCTATTCGGAGATGTGGTTCACCGAGGCGCACTGGCCGGCCTTCCGCCGGGTCGACTTCCTGCGCGCGCTGCGTGACTACACGCGTCGGCACCGCCGTTACGGCATGTAGGGGTCCCGCGGGCCGGAGCGCACCAGCTCGGATGGGCAACATGTCAGACTGGTCACATGGCGGCGATGTCCGCAGTGGTGTTCGGCCTGAGCTGGTGGCTCGGGCTCTACCTTCTGGCCCGCGATCCGCGTAAACCCGTGCTGGTGCTGGCCGCGATCGGCCTGCTGAGCTTCGCCATCGTCGTCGCCCTCGACGCCGTCCGCGTCACCGGCGGTCCGCACACCGAGCTGCTCAGCCGCATCGAGGTGTACATCGTCGTCGTGCCCGGCATCGCCTGGTTCGCAGTGCTGCTTGAGCTCTCCCGGCCAGGTGACACCTGGCGCAGCCGCGTCGGCGAACTGGGCACGATCGCCGTCGTCGCAGCGCTCGCCCTGACCGGCGCGACGCTGGCGGGCGGAGTGAACGGACCGGTGCGCCTTGGGCATTGGGTGATGTTCGGGGTCACCTCCGTCTCCACCCTGGCTGCGATGGCCGTGGCGGTACGGCGCCAGAACCGGCCGCGGCGGGTGCTCGGCGTCGCGGTCGTCGCCACGCTGTTCTTCTCGCTGGGCAACGCGATCCTGGTGATCCCGCTGGGGTTGGTGCCGAGCTGGCTGGCGCTGACGTCCACCGGTATCGACGTCCTGACGCTCGGCGTCGCCGTCGCGCTGTGGGACGCATTCGACGAAGGGCAGGCGCTGCGCGCCGACATGCGCCGGTCGTTCGTCGGCAGCGTCGTCGTCGCCGCGCTCTTCGGCGGGCAGGCCCTGATCGGCATGGCGGTCACCGACGAGCACACCGCGCTGACCGTGCTGCTGTTCACCAGCCTGGCGATCGCCCTGTCGATCAACGTGCTGGCCGACCCGCTCGCCGGGCTGCTCGACCGACTGGCGTTCTCCCGCTCACCCGACCTGCGTGCCGACCGTGCCACGTTGCGTCGTACCGAATCTGCGCTGCCGCTGCGCTCGCAAAGCCCGTTGGACGGCGTCGACGACGACACCTTCGTCCGGCTGACGAGACGCGCGCTCGGCCACTACGGCGACCTGTCCAAGCTCGTCGCGAGCCCGCTGACCGCGCTGCCCGTCATCGACGACCGGCTGGCCCAGCGCGGCGTGCCCGATCAGCCCCTGGAGCGGGCCAACGAACTCAAGGCGCTGCTCGCCGATCGCATCGCGGCGCTCAAGCCGCGCGACGGCGGCGACTTCGGCACCACCGAGCAATGGCGCTACTACAACTCGCTGTACTTCCCCTACGTGGTGGGCGTGCGGGCGTACGCGCAGAACGCGACGGCCGCCGGCCTCGACCCGGTGGCCCGTCGCGCGTGGCAGTGGTTCGTCACCGAAGTGCCGCAGCGGTCGCTGCACAACTGGCAGAACGCGGCAGCACGCGTCATCGCCGCAGACCTGCGCGGGACCCCCGTTCCTGCGACGTCGTAGCCCCCTCTGACCTGCAGCTGGCAGTGATTGGCAGCGTCAGGCGTCGATCTGGCAGTGGTCCCTGAGCAATGTTCGTGGTGTCAGCCACACCAGAAACCTCACCGCCGAGGAGCCCCCGATGACCACCATCACCACCCGCCCCGTATTCGACAGCACCGATTCCCTGCTGCGCCTCGCCATGCGCACCGACGCCACCCTGTGCGCCGCCGCGGGCCTGCTGATCGCCTTCGTCGCCGACCCACTGTCCCGGTTGTCGGGACTGTCGCCCGCATTCGAATGGGTGGCGGGCGCCGCGCTCGTCGTCTACGGCGCGGCGTTGTACATCCTCGCCGCGGCTCCGGCCATCCGGCGCATCGGTGTCGGCATCGTCGCCGCGAACGTGGTCTTCTCCATCGTCGCGGTGGCGGTCCTGGCGGCCGGCGTGCTCCCGCTCACCGTCGCGGGCGTCGTCATGATGCTCGCGACCGTCGCGGCCACTCTCGGCTTCGCCTACCTGCAATACCTCGGGGTGCGCCGTCTGGCGTGACTCCCTCCGAACCGGTGCGCGGCCGCCCGCCGCAAGAGGTTACGGCGTGCGGCCCGCACCGGCCTCTCCGATCCACAACCACCACACCACCGAAGGGAAGTTTCCATGTCCGCCATCACCGTTCCCGCGACTACCACCCGCGACTCCTTCCTGCGCTTCGCGCTTCGCCTCGACGCCGTCATCTCCGGGCTGATGGGCGTCGTGGGCGTCGCCCTTGCGCCCTGGATTGCGGAGCAGTCGGGTACCGCCCCGGCGTTCGAGTACACGCTGAGCGTCTTGTTCATCGCCTACGGCGTGGCCGTGGTCGCGCTGTCACGGCGGCCGTCGGTGCGCCAGACGGGCGTCGTCGTGGTCGTCGGCAACCTCGTGTACACCGCCGCATCGGTGATCATGGTGCTGGCCGGCGTGTTTCCGCTGACGACGACGGGCGTCGTGGCCACCCTGGGTAGCGGGGTCTTCACGCTGGTGATGGCCGACCTGCAGTACCTCGGCCTGCGCCGCCAGCGCGACTAACCCTTGAGCGATTTGTGCGCGGAATCGTTCGCTCAGCGGGCTGTCTCGAAATGGATTGTCCCTGATTTGGTGGGATTGGATCTGATGCCGGTGCCCGTCGTTGATCAGGCGGGTAGTGGTGTTGCGGCGAGGTGGGTGAGGATCTTGCCGATGTTGTGCACGG
>NZ_JAVRPS010000584.1:0-32535 GCF_032162105.1 Mycobacterium sp.
GTGAACTCCATGGCCAGGGTGTCGACCGGTGCGTTGAGGTTGAGCGCGTTCGTCATTTCTCGGTTCCTTCCTTTTCTTTCATGTGGGTCTTTGCCATCGCCGCCAGCAAGGTGTCCAGCTGGCGGTAGCTGCGTTCGGCGTCAAGCCGATATCGGTCGATCCATGCGGTCAGCCGCTCCAGTGCGGCCGCGTCGAGGTGGACGGGCCTGCGCTGCGCATCGCGAGTCCTGGTGACCAGGGCCGCCTGCTCGAGCACCTGAATGTGCTTGGACACCGCCTGTTTCGTGATGTCGAACGGCGCGGCCAACTCGTTGACCGTCGCCGAACCGCGTGACAACCTCGCCACGATGGCCCGACGGACCGGGTCGGCCAGCGCCAGGAAGGCACGGTCCAGCCCCGTCTCCGCATCTCCGTCACTTCTCAATTGTCAACCTCTATCTTGATCAACCAATTGATTGACTACCAAGCTAGAACGGGCGGAAACGGGTGTCAAGGGTGAATTTCCGGCGGTTTAGGGCAGTGCGTCGCCCGGGAAGCCCACGCAGGGGTGGACCTCGAAGGTGAACACGCCCGCCAGCACGCCGGGATCGTCGGCCATGATCGCGGTGGCTTCCTCGACCGACCCAACGAACACACCGACGCCACACACGTCTGAGTCGTCCCGCACCGGCAACACCACCGCCAGCACGCCGTCGTCGCGCAGGCCGAAGTTGCGCCGCCCGTGTTCCCAGACGATCGACGGCACATCCGCCGACGCGAAGTTGGGGCCGGGCCGCAGGATCATCACGCTGTAGGGCTTGGCCGTCGGCAGCAGCGCATTCATCTCATCGTCGGTGAACGTCTTCATCGATCTCCTCGGTGTCAGCCGCGCCTGCGCCGGACGATCGCGCGCAATTTGTCCAACCTGCCCGCGATGTCGCGCTCGGCACCGTGCGTGGTGGGCCGATAGTAGTCCACGCCGACCACCTCATTCGGCGGATACTGTTGGGGCACAACGCCATCGGGGTCATCGTGGGCGTACTTGTAGCCGATGGCATTGCCCAGCTTCTCGGCTCCGGAGTAGTGGCCGTCGCGCAGATGTGCGGGCACCAGGCCGGCCTTTCCTGCCTTGATGTCGCTCATCGCTGCACCCAGCGCCATCGTGACTGCATTCGACTTCGGTGCGGTCGCAAGGTGAACCGTGGCGTGCGCCAGCGTGAGCTGCGCCTCTGGCAAGCCGATCAACTGCACGGTCTGCGCGGCCGCCACCGCCAACGGCAAGGCAGTCGGGTCGGCCATCCCGATGTCCTCACTGGCCAGGATCATCAACCTGCGCGCGATGAACCGGGGGTCCTCCCCCGCGGTCAGCATCCTGGCCAGGTAGTGCAGGGCGGCATCCACGTCGGACCCGCGGATCGACTTGATGAACGCACTAGTGACGTCGTAGTGCTGATCGCCGTCACGGTCATAGCGCACGGCCGCCTTGTCCAGCGACTGCTCGACGGTCTCGACGGTCACCTGGTCGGTCGCCTCGGCCGCCACCTCGAGTGCGGTCAGCGCGCGCCGGGCATCTCCCGCCGCGAGGCGCACCAGCAGGTCGATCGCTTCGGGATCGACGGTGACCGCGCCGTTCAGGCCGCGGGGATCGGCGACCGCGCGCTCGACGACCGCCTGGATTGCCTCGGCGGTCAGGGGCTGCAGTTGCAGGATCAGCGACCGCGACAGCAAGGGGGCGACGACGGAGAACGACGGGTTCTCGGTGGTGGCCGCCACCAGCAGCACCACGCGGTTCTCCACCGCGGCGAGCAGCGCATCCTGCTGGGTCTTGGAGAACCGGTGCACCTCGTCGATGAACAGCACGGTCTGCTGTCCTTGCGCGGCCGCCCGCCGAGCCACCTCGATCACGGCGCGCACTTCCTTGACACCGGCCGACAGCGCCGACAGCGCTTCGAACCGCCGGCCGGTGGCGTGCGAGATCAACGACGCGAGGGTGGTCTTACCGGTACCGGGTGGGCCGTAGAGGATGACCGACGCGGCGCCCGATCCCTCGACCAGCCGACGCAGCGGTGAGCCCTGCCGCAGCAGATGGTCCTGGCCGACCACCTCGTCGAGGCCGGCGGGTCGCATCCGCACCGCAAGGGGCGCCGACGCGGGCGCGCCGTAGTCCTGCTCAGCGCGCAGGGAATCACCGCCGAGGTCGAACAGGCCGTCGGACACGCTTCAGGCTTACCACGGTCAGCCGACAGGTTGGGCGACGAAGTCGATGAGTTCCTCGACCCGGCCGATGAGCGCCGGTTCGAGGTCGTTCCAGTCGCGCACGCTGCCGCGGATCCGCCGCCACGCCTCGGCGATGTCGGCCTGCCCGGCGTGCGGCCAGCCGAGCCCCTCGCAGATGCCGTGCTTCCAGTCCGTGCCGCGTGGCACCACGGGCCAGGTCTCGAGGCCGAGACGGGCCGGTTTGACGGCCTGCCAGATGTCGATGAAGGGATGCCCGACCACCAGCGTGTGGGCACCGCCCGGTCCCCGCTCGACCGCGCCGGCGATGCGGGTCTCCTTGGAGCCGGCGACCAGGTGGTCGACGAGCACCCCGAGCCTGCGGCCGGGTCCGGGCTGGAACTCGGCGACGATGGCGGCGAGGTCGTCGATGCCCCCGAGGTACTCGACCACGACGCCCTCCACGCGGAGGTCGTCCCCCCACACCTGTTCGACGAGTTCGGCGTCGTGGCGTCCCTCGACGTAGATCCGGCTGGCCAGCGCCGTCCTGGCCCGGCCGCCGGTGACCGCCACCGATCCGGAGGCCGTCCTCGTCGGCGCGGTGGGCGCCGCCCGCCGCGGCGGGTTGAGGATCACCGGCTTGCCGTCGATCAGGTAGCCGGGGCCGACGGGAAAGGACTTCCGGCGGCCGTTGCGGTCCTCGAGCTGCATGCGCCCGTACTCGACCGCGACGATGGCGCCGACGTATCCCGTCTGGGCGTCCTCGACCACCAGGCCGATCTCGACGACCCGTTCGGTGGAGCGGGTCCGCCGCGAGCCGTGCGGGTCGCGGGCCAGCACGTCGGAGCCATATCGATCGTTCATCGAAGCGATCCTACGAAGGATCGGCGCCGATTCCGGGCATCGCCACACCGTTGTCCTACGATCGAGCGCGTGCTGTTGAACCGGGCCACCGCCGAGGGCATCGCCGACGGCATCGTCACCCTGGTGCTGCGCCGCTGGGACGTGCCGCGGGCGAAAGCCGGTGGCACGCAGCGCACTCCGGTGGGCACGATCCGCGTCGACGCCGTCACCGAGCATCCGGGTGGCTACCGGGTCACGGCGGCTCAGGCGATCGCGGCAGGCTATCCGAGTGCCAAGGCGGCGCAGGCCGATCTGGACCGGCGCCCGGCCAGGCACACCTATCTGATCGCGGTGTCCTTCCTGGCGCCCGACGAGCGTCCCGACCTGGCCGCCGACGATGCACTCGCCTACCCCGACGTCGCCGCCATCACCGCGCGATTGGATCGCTGGGACGCCGTCGGGGCGCCGTGGACGCGCGAGTACCTGCGGATGATCGGCGACAACGAGGCGGTCCGCGCACCCGACCTGGCGGCGCGGGTCGGGCTGGACGTGCCCCGGTTCAAGCGCAGGGTGCGCCAGCTGAAGGGGCTGGGCCTGACCATCAGCCTCGACGTGGGTTACCGGTTGAGTCCGCGAGGCCGCGCCTATCTCCAGTTGGCCGGGCGAGGGGGCTAGTCGAACGCCCCGCCGATCAGGGAACGGCACGTCAACCGCACGTCGGCGAGGCCCTGGTGTCGAGTTCGCCGCCGCGCGCGTGCGGGCCTTGTCGCTGTACGAGGTCCTCGACAACCTGCACAACCACTTTCGCCTGCTGACCGGCGGCGCACTCACCGCGGGGCGACGCCAACAGACCCTGCGCGCCTCGGTCGACTGGTCGCACGTGCTACCGACCGAACCCGAACGCGTCTTTGAGTTTCGTCAACCGGCTTGGCTCCGGCGGTCGTCGCGAATTTTGGCCCCGCCGGCTCGGTGACGGACTGTCTGGTCTGTGTCGGTGAGTCGCTACGTTTTGCTCGGCGGATGCTCCCAGCCGAGATGGACGTACTTTTCGATGTTTGTTGTGGAGTTGCGGACGGCCTGGATGAGCCAGTCGCCGCCGAAGGTGATTGAGGACTCGTGGGAGGCGTAGATCATCCAGTCGAGGTCGTCGACGAACCAGTATCCTTCGTCGCCGTTGTAGGAAAAGGACGTAGCTTGTAGGTCCAGCTCGTAGCTGTCGCCGGACTCGCGGATCTCGAAGAGCCTGCTGATGCCGCGCGTGGAAAGCATGGATTGGATGGCTTGTTGGCCCCCGGGTAGGGCATCGACCCAGTCGGTGTGCAGGGTGAGGCATTGGGCTTCGCGTCGTTGATCAGCGGCCACACCACCTTGCCACTGTCCCCACCGTTTGCAGAAGTCTTGGTAGTGCGCGTCGGCTTCGTCGGTTTGGAGGACGCGCTGATACGGCAGCGGTGGGCTTCGCCACCAATCGTCTTCGTCGGAGTGCTCCACAAAGCGCACGAACGCGTCGCGCTCCCCGGCCATCGCCCGTTCCTCGGTTGGGTGGTTCGGATTTTCGGTGAAGGGGTTCTGGGCGGTCTCTCCGGCCTTGGCCAGCCATGTCCGGGCGGTGTCGATCGAATCGAAATCGGTTGGGACGGCGCGTTCTACTTCCGACAGGATCGCTTGGAGCACGTTATAGCGGGGCAAGAGGCCGTAGGCTTTCTCGGTGTAGGTCCAGCCACCTCCGGGCTTGCTAGCTCGATCCTTACCGGCGGCACACAACTTGGTGTAGGCCTGCTGCCAATGGGCGATCTGCTCGAGGCAATAGCGTCGAGCGGCGTTGTGAAGCGCCGCAACAGCGTTCACGAGGATGGTGCTCCGCTCAGTAGGTCCAGGAAAGTTAGCTCGCATGCATCAGTCGCGGCGCCTACAGACTAGTTCGGTGCGCGTCGCTGCTTCATGTGGCCGTTGATGCGGGTTTCGTCTTGCGGGCCGGTGCACTCCCCTGAATTCGCGGCATGTCGCGACGGTCGATCAATCTTCATTGCATAGGCACGATTCGTCAGCCGCTTCGCCTCAGCTCGATCTCGAAGCTGACCTCGCCGTCCTGCACTGGCAGCCTGGGCAGCTGCTTGACCGCTTCGAAGAACGCGTGCATGACCGGCTGCGGCAGTTCGGCGCGGTCGGACAGATCGACGTCGTGGCCCTCGGGCGTGCATCGCATCCGGATCACCAGCTCGGCCGCAACGGCACGATCGCCGATCGCCCGCTGCGCGCAGCGCTCGACCTCGCGGCAGAACGCCGCCAGCTCGTCCGCCGAGGTCCGCACCCCCACCTCGTCCACCGCCATCAACAGCCGCACCTGCTTGATCGTCACCTCGTTGGTGGCCGGGGCACCCTCGGGTGTCGTCGGCCCATACGCATCCCAGCCGCCCTCGGCTTGGTAAGTGCGACCATCGACCGGACTGACATACTCCTGATCGCGCCAGGTCAATGCGAACGACATCCCGGTCCCGACCGCCGGGATCCCGACGTCCCTGCCCTCGATCAACGCGTCGCGGACTGCCTTCCACGAGTCCGCGGTCAACTCCATCACAAAGCCATCCTCCAGAATCCGCCCGCCGTTCTCGGGCTGCTCGGGAAGCAACAACGACAAAACACCCGCACAGCCGAGAACCATCGCTCCCCGGTGGGGTGATCGCCGCGGGACCACTCTGACCGGGCACCCAGACCAGGCAGCCATTGGCGGTCGGATCGCGCGCGGTGAGCAGCGCGAGCGGGACATCGTCCGACAGCCCCGCCAGCCGGTCCTGCCACGGCGGCTGCGCGTCGCGCAGCGCGCTAACCATGATCTGGTTGCTCTCGACGCCCACGCGCACGTCGGGGACCGCGACGCAGGGAAGCTTCGACAGCAGGCTGTGCTCGAACGTCCGCGCGAGCGACAGGCCGGGACGGCGCCGGTCGGCCCACGGCGGAAATGGGTAGTGGCTGCTCGCCTGCCCCATGCGGGCCAGGACGCGCGTGGATCCGAACTCGCGCACCGCGCGAAGCTCGTCGGTGGTGATCAGCAGCGCGGCCAGGCACGACGGCGGCAGCGGCACCCGATCGAGCGGCTGAGCCTCGACATACAGCAGGTGATGGCCAAGGAAACTCTGGGCACCGAACCTGGTGACTGCTCGGGGGCCGACGCGCTGGCCGTCGTCTGCGAGCTGATAGATCGTGGCGAGCAGGTGCAGCGGATCCTGCGGAAAGCCGTCGCTCGGCTCGTCCGGATCACGGCGCAGCGTGAACACGATCTCGGCCTGCTCCAGCGCGGCCAGTCCGTGGCTGACGTACGACCAGCACGCGATCGGCCCGCTCTGAGACTCGATGTCGTGCAGGTACACCCGCGCGGACAGCTTGCCAGTCACGACCTCGAGCTCGACCGGCCACGTCGGCTCGCCCGCCCCAACTGCCGCGGAGGGACCGAGCAGCTTCGTCCACCAGGACATGTCGTCTCCACCCCGTAGTTAAACGACCGAGTGCCGCTTGCCAATCATCCCTGCATCTCGACAGCGGCGGTCGCTCGAAAGAACCTCCGCGGCAAATCGTGTGCACCACGGGACAAGCAGTCGTGCAACGCGAGTGCTTCGAGTGCGCCCACCGTCATGCCCTGGGCATAGATCGGGTTGAATCTGCACACCGCGTCGCCGACAACCGGTAATCCCTCGGGTAGCAGAGGTGCCTTGTCGTAGCGGCGCCAACGACTGGACGGAAAGCGGTGCTGCGAAACTTGGCCCAACAGGCTCGGCGGCGCGCACTGCCTCCAACACGCTGACGCCTATTTGCTCAGCTTGGTGTTGATGTCGAACAACACCTGCTCGCCGTCGATCTTGAGCACCTTCATGTGCGCGGTGTAGTTGCCGTCCGGACCCGTGAACTTGCAGTCGAACTCCTGACCCACCTTCGCCTCGATGCCCTCAGGGCACGTCACGTCGGTCGGCTTGAAATCGGTCTTCTCGGACACCAGGTCGATGACCGACTGCGCCGCACCGTCGGGTTTGATGGTGGAGACACCGCAGGCCGCGAGCTGCAGAGCCGCCGCACCGATGAAGACGGCAGCGCCGACGCGGATGGCAAGTGTTCGGGTCATGCTGCGGAATGGTGCTAGAAGGTTTGCCAGAGGTCAATAGCAACCCGGGCCTTGACTTGAAGCGCTTCAAGTTCGGCAGAGTGGTGCCATGACCACAGACACGACCCTGACGTCCGAGCTGACCATCCAGCAGGTGTCGCGCCACACCGGCCTGGCGGAGTCGGCGCTGCGGTACTACGAGCGCATCGGGCTGATCGACGCCGTGCCCCGCGACGCGAGCAGCGGGCACCGCCGCTACCCCGCCGACCTCGTCGCCACCATCGAATCCCTGAGTTGCCTACGCGGCAGCGGAATGTCGGTCGCCGACATCCGCACCTACGTGGCCAACACGAAGCGCGGCGACGGCGCGACCTCGGATCAGCGCAGGCTCTTCGAGGCGCACGCCGCCCGGCTCCACGACGAGATTACCCGGCTGCGCCTGCGCGAGCGCTACATCACCGCCAAGGCCCGGATGTGGGCGGCCAGGGAACGCGGTGACACCGAGGCCGAACAGGAAATCATCTCAACCGTGATCGAGCTCGGCGGACGACTGCTGAACGACGAGGGGGCCCAGCGTGGTTGAGCACGACAGCCCGACCCTGGTCACCGGTGGCTCGGGATTCCTTGCCGGGCACGTGATTCTGCGACTGCTCACCGACGGTCACCGGGTACGAACGACGGTCCGCTCGCCAGGCCGCGAGGGCGGCGTCCGCGCGGCCTTGCAGCGCGCAGGCGCCGAGACGGACCGGCTCGAGTTCGCCACTGCCGATCTCACGGCCGACGACGGATGGGCCGCCGCGCTCGCGGGGTGTGAGTACGTGTTGCACGTCGCGTCACCGTTTCCCAACCGGCAACCCAAGGACGAGAATGACGTCATCCTTCCCGCACGGGAGGGAACCGTCCGGGTGCTGCGGGCCGCTTCGGCGGCCGGCATCCGCCGGGTCGTGATGACCTCGTCATTCGCCGCGGTCGGCTACAGCCCCAAACCGTCCGGCGAGCCCTATGACGAGATCGACTGGACCGACCCGTCCACGCCGCAATCTCCGTACGTGAAGTCCAAGACGCTCGCCGAGCGCGACGCCTGGGAGTTCGCGGCCGCCAATCACATTGAGCTGACGGTGATCAACCCCGTCGGGATCTTCGGGCCGGTCCTCGGCAGCAACCTGGCTACGTCGATCCAGATCGTCGAGGGCCTCCTGCACGGCCGGCCGCCGGTGCTCGCCAAGGCGTCATTCGCCGTGGTGGACGTCCGCGACGTCGCCGAGCTACACGTGCGGGCGCTGACCGATCCCCGCGCCGCAGGCCAGCGGTTTCTCGCCGCGTCCGGTCAGCCGGTCACGCTGCCGGAGATCGCGGAGATCCTGCGATCGCGGCTCGGGCCGGCGGGACGACGCGTCCCGACCCGGCAGCTACCCGACTGGGCTGTCCGGACCGCCGCTCGGGCGGTGCCCGCACTTCGCGAACTCGCGGGCCTGCTCGGCGAACCCAAGCGATTGTCCACGGCGAAGGCCACCGAACTGCTTGGCTGGCAACCACGCCCGGTGGCCGACACCATGGTCGCCACCGCCGAGAGCCTCCTCGCGGGCTGAACTCCTACTCGGCCAATTGATTGACGAGCCCGGCGAAGATGCGCGGCAACGCGGCCGCCGCGGGCACGATTGCCGAGCGCACCTTCGGTTGCGTGCTGGCCCGCAGCAAGCCCGCCGTCAGCAGGCGGTAGCGGCGGGACATCCGACGCCATTGGCGGTCGTAGTCACCGGGCCGATCGGCGGCGACGCAGCCCACCAACAGTTCCGCGGCACCGAATGCAATACCGAGCCCCTCTCCGGTCAGCGCGTCGACGTAGCCGGCGGCGTCCCCGACCAGCAGCACCCGGCCCGCGGCCCTGGCGCGCACCTTCTGCCGCAACGGGCCCGCCGCCCGGTCCGGGCCGTGCGGACAGCCCTTCACCCGGTCCACTAGCGCAGCGAAATCATCGAAGTGGCTGTCGAATCCGCCCCGACGCGAGGTGAGGATCACGATGCCCACGCAATCCTCGGCGACGGGAGTGACGTAGGCCTCGGCGTGGCGACCCCAGTGCACCTCGACGTGGTCGGTCCACGGCGCCACGTGCAAGTGCCTGCGGATCCCCCACCGTCGCGTGTCGCCGGACGGCACCTCAAGGCCCATCGACCGACGGATCGGCGAGTGCAACCCATCGGCTGCGGCGAGGTAGCGCGCTCGCATCCCGCCGGCGTGAACCGACTCCGCGTCCTGGGCCACGTCGGTGACTTCGCCCTGGACGACGGGCACCCCGGCGGCGTCCACGGCAGCCGCGAGTGCGGCGTGCAACGCCGTCCTGCGCACGCCCCGGCCGGAGCCAGAGCGGAACGGTGCACTGACCGACCGCCGACCGTCCAGGTACGTGATGCCGCCCAGCGGGTTGCCCGGCGGCCGGACTCCGAGTCGGTCCAACTGAGCGACGGTGTGCGGCATCAAGCCTTCCCCGCACGCCTTGTCTATGCTGCCGCCGCGCGGCTCGACGACCACCACCTCCAGACCCGCCCGCGCTCCGTGCAGCGCGGTCGCGAGCCCGGCCGGCCCACCCCCGGCGACGATCAGGTCGATCACGTCAGACTCGCCAGTGCAGCGTTCTCGACCTTGATCCGCGCCGCCATGAGCGCCGCGTTCAGCACCGTGAACGCCAAGGCCGTGATCCATGCGGTGTGCACGAGCGGCAAGGCGACGCCTTCGAGCGCGACGGCGACGTAGTTCGGGTGCGGCAGATAGCGGTACGGGCCGCCGGTGACCCGCGGCGCGCCGGGCACGACGACGACCCGGGTGTTCCATTGCCAGCCCAGGGTGGCGATGCACCACCACCGCAAGCCTTGCGCGGCCAGCACGACGGCCAGCATCGGCCAGCCGAGGGCCGGGATGAAGGGCCGGTGCAACGCGAGGACTTCGATCAGGCAGGCCGCGAGCAGAGCCGTGTGCAGGACGACCATCGCCGGATAGTGGCCAGCCCCGAACTCGGAGCCGCCGCGGGCCCTGCTCGTTGCGAGATTGCGTTGGGACACCACGAGTTCGGCCACGCGTTCGGCGGCCACCAACCCGATGAGGATCACATAAGCGATCACGCGATCAGTGCCAGCGCAGGAGCACGAGTTCCGAGCAGAAGCCGGGACCCATCGCCATCAGCAGGCCGGGGCTTCCGCTGGGCGGACGTTTGGCGATCGTGTCGCGCAACACGTGCAGCACCGACGCCGAGGAGAGGTTGCCCACCTCGCTGAGCGAACGCCACGTCAGCTCGAGCGCGTCATCGGGCAAACCCAGTGTCGCGGTGATCGCCTCGATCACCTTGGGTCCGCCGGGATGACTCACCCAGGCACCGACCTGGTCGACGCTCAGGTGGTGCGCCGCAAGGAATTCGGTGACGTCGTCGCCCAGGTAGCGTTCCACGACGTCGGGCACTTCGCGACCAAGGACGATCCGGAATCCGGAGGCGCCGATATCCCATCCCATCGTCCGCAAGGAGTCCGGATAGAGGTGGCTGCGCGAATCGAGTACGTCCGGCCCGCTGGCGCCGATCGTGTCGGCACGCCGCGCGCCGGCCGCCACCACGGCGGCCGCTCCGTCGCCGAACAATGATCCGGCGACGAGGTTGGCTCCGGATGGATCCGCCGTTTGCAGGGTGAGGGAGCAGAGCTCGACCGCCACGAGTGCGGCGACGTCATCCGGCGCGCCACGCAGGTAGTCGTTCATCCGCGCCACTCCCGCGGCGCCGGCCACGCAGCCGAGGCCGAAGATCGGCACCCTGCGGACATCGGGGCGCAGGCCCACCCGCGCGGCGATGCGCGCATCCAGCGACGGCACAGCGACGCCGGTCACGGTCGTCGACATGATCAGATCGACGTCGCCAGGGCGCAGGCCTGCCTCGTCGAGCGCCCCCAGCAGCGCAGCACACCCGAGTTCGGTTGCCTTGTCGATGAACACGTCGTTGGCCTGCCCGAAGTCTGCCAGCTTCGGATAGTCCTCCAGCGGGAGTACCAGGTGGCGGCTGGCGACCTTCGAGCTGGCGTGCAAGTGCCGGATCAGGGCCTCGTGCGGCGCGTTCACGGGCAGGTCGATCAGTTGCTGGGTGATCTCGGCTTGGGTGTAACGATGCGGTGGCAGCGCACCATGTACTCCGGCGATGACACTTGTCTTATCCATCTAACTAACACGATCCCCGGCGCCGGTTGGTTCGATCCCGCTCCGTCACGATGAGACGGGCGTCGTCGAATTCTGTTCTGGGTTCGTCGTCGATCCCGATGCGCTGGTGCAGCCGTACCAACGGTTTTGGCGCCCACCAGACCCACCTGCCCAGGACGTGCATGAAGGCCGGCACCAGGCACCATCCGCACCAGCGTGGCATCGACCACCACGGCCAGCGTCAAGCCGAGCCCGAACAAACCCATGACCTGTGCCTGCGCTGCGATCAACGCCGCGAATGAGATCGACATCACCAGAGCGGCGGCAGTGATCACCCGTCCCGTGTGGGCCAGCCCGAGTGCGACGCTCTCGTCGTTGTCGGCACGGGCGCGAAGCGTCCGATGTCCCCGATCGGGCGGATGCGGTCTTGACCCAATACTCGCGGATCCAGGAGATCAGGGAACACCTCGTAATCCATCGACAGCCCCAAGGCGATGCACCATCACGAGCGCGGCGATCGCGATGATCCTGCGGGGCGCCGCGATCGCCAGCACTGCGATACGAAACAGCACCTTGACGTCCTTCCAAGGGGCGTTCGGAATGCAACGCCCCTTGTCATCACGATTCCGGGGGAGAAAGGTTTCACTCGCCACCTGCGTGCGCGATGGGGGCGGACGGTTCTGCGCAGGCTTTCGCTACGCGTGTTTCTCGTCGATGACGGTGTGGATGAAGCGCATCTTGTTCAGCACCGCGGGGGGCAGCACGAACGGGTAGATGTCATCCTTGCCCATCGACCGGTTCACCATGTTCAGCCCCCAGGCGAGCGGCAGCCACATCTCGATGATCGTGTCGAACCCGCTGGGCCCCAACGTTCGTCGCTCCAAGGTCGCACCCGATGGCGCGAACCCGAACGCCGCCGACGTGTCAAGGGTGTCGCGGATGTGCAGGTAGTGCGCGAACGTCTCGGCCCAGTCCTCCGCGGGATGCATGCTGGCGTAGGAGGACACGAAGTCCTTGTCCCAGCCCGGCGGGGCGCCGTCACGGTAGTGCCGGTTCAGTGCGGCTTGATAGTCGGCGTTCGGGTCGCCGAACAGCTCGGTGAACCGCGCGGTGTTGTCGGCCGACGGTCCGACCAGGCGATAGAAGTAGTAGTGCCCGATCTCGTGGCGGAAGTGGCCCAACAGTGTGCGGTACGGCTCGGCCATGGCGATCCGCAACTGCTCGCGGTGCACGTCGTCGCCTTCGGCGAGGTCCAGGGTGATGACGCCGTTGTGGTGTCCGGTGACGACCTTCTCGGTCTCGCTGGACAGCAGATCGAACGCGAGACCGTAGTTGGGGTCCTCATTGCGGCCGACGATCGGCAACTTCAGCTCGTGCAGTTCGACGATCAGCCTCCGCTTGGCCTTCTCCGCGTCCGCGAACGCCGCCATGGCCTTGACGTCGCCGTTGGCGGGGCGGGTGCGGGTCAACGCGCACGACGCGCATAGCTGCCCCACCGGGTACTTCTCTACCAGCCAGTTGCATTCGGCCAGATGAAGATTGGCGCAGAGACGGTACTCGCTCTCGTCGACCGCGCCTGCGTGCTCGCTCTCCGGCCCAGGGGCGATGACCAGCAGCGCCATGTCGGCCAGCGAGAAACCGAGCGCGTGGCCACACGACAGGCACACCGAGTTCTCGAACGCCAACCTCTGACCGCAATTGGGACAGGTGAAGTCACGCACGAAGAATTCCTCCCTCGAACGGCGCAACGTCCACGGCCACGTCGATCACACTCTTCTCCGAGTCGGTGTAGATGATTCCCCGTAGCGGCGGCACGTCGGCGTAGTCGCGGCCGAAACCCACCACGATGTACCGCTCGTCGATCATCTGGTCGTTGGTGGGGTCAAGGCCCAGCCACTGGTTCTGCGGTGTCCACACCGATGCCCAGGCGTGCGTCGCATCGACGCCGACCATGCGCTGCTTGCCAGGTGGCGGGTCCGTCGCGAGATACCCGGAGACGTAACTGGCGGCGAGACCGTTGGCGCGCAGGCAGGCGATCGCCAGCCGGGCGAAATCCTGGCACACCCCTTCGCGGGCAGCCAGAACCTCGCCGACCTGGGTGGACACCGTCGTCGAGCCCGACCGGTAGGTGAAGTCCGAGTAGATCCGGGCGTTCAGGTCGCGCAGCACCTCGATCAAGGGCCGGCCCGGTTCGAAACTCGGTGCGGCGTAAGCGCGTACCTCGTCGGTGATTTCGGCCGGCTGCAGATCCAGGGTGAACTCGACGGCCAGCGCGCCGTCCGGTCCGACCGGGCGGGCGATCTCCCATGGCGCATTCGCCGAACCGCCGCCGTACAGCTCAGCAGGGGGCGGGTCCACGTCGACGACCGAGTGGCTGGTGACCGACAGGGTGCGGTGCCGCTCGGTGACGTGGAAGTACGAGCTGATGTTGCCGTACGCGTCACGGCTCGTCGAGCTGTCCGCGGCCTCTGGCGCGAGCACCAACTCGTGCGTAAGACAGCGCTGCCAGGGCGAGTCCCTCGGAGTGAGGAAGCCCCGGCCGTACGAGCTGGTGACGTCGTCGGAGTACTTGTACACGGTCCGGTGCGTCACCTCGTAGCACCGGCCACCGCCGCCCGTCGGTCCGTCGGAGAAGGTCACGGCATCACGCGCCGCTCGTCGGGTCCCCACAGCGGTTGCATGCCGCCCGGCAGCGACAGATGGGTCGCAGTGATCAGGCCCGACAGCTCGCGCAGGCCGGCGTGCATGCCGCCGAGGAGCTCGGCCAGTTCGGCCCGCTTGCCTTCGGGCGTCACGTCTTCCAGGTCGGCCGGGTCGAGCCGGCGCAGCCGCGCGGCGACCTCGTCGATCAGCCGTTCCGGTTTGGTGGACCCCGACGACGAGGGCAGCGCCTTGAGGTTGGTGCGCAACCGCTCGAACTGATAGGCCAGCGAGCGAGGGTTCTCCTCGTCGAACAGCACCAGGTCCGCCACCGCGGCCACACTCACCTTGCCAAGGGTGCGCCTGCGGTAGATCACCGACGACTCGCACGCCACCAGCGTCGACTCGGTGATCGTCTGCTCGGCACCGGCACTCCGCACGGTGGTGAGCGTGGCACTCAGCAGCGCTGTCAGCCAAATGCCCCGCTCAATGCGCTTGCCGATGTCCATCATCGTCCAGCCGACGTCCTGCACCATCGACTCGGCGGCCACCCCGGACAGGGCCAGCATTCCGGCGAGCGTCTGGCTGTGCGCGGTCGCCAGATAGGACTCGCCCTCGGTTGGTGACTCAGGCGGCCCACCCGACGGGTGCATCACCGCGCGCTCCACCGCGGCCAGCACCATCCAGGTGTCGTTGGACATCTGGTCGCGCACCGCACGCGAGCTCAGGCCGAGGCGTTCGACCGACTGCGCCAACGCGCCGGGGCGGTGCCGATCAGCGGTGAGCGACCAGAGCGTGGTCGGTGCGGTGGCCACCATCTCGGCGTCGTCGTCGGCTCCCGTGTCGGTGCCGGTGATCTTGCCGAGCGCAGCCAGCAACACCGGCACGCACTCGCTGCCTGGCAGCTCGCGGCGGTACCGGAACTCGTGGTAGCGCTCGCGGGTGACGGTGAGCAGCCGAGCCATGCTCTCCGCCCGCTCGGCGTAGCGCCCGAGCCAGAACAGGTCGGACAGCACGCGCGGCGAGCTGACCGCGCGGGTCGGGCTTGGCGTCATCATCGCTGGTAGGTCCACGGACGGCGGCGGGATCCGTTCGGCCGTCACCCGAGTCGGCGTGCGAACCCAGATGTCCTTGGCAGCAACGGTGTTCAGCTTGTACGCGGCATTTCCGGGTACCAGCAGATAACCAAGCCCACCGATCATCGGGGCAAACCCGCCCCGTTGGGCGACGGTGAACAGCCGCATGCCGACGCTGCCCGCCGACAACCCGCCAGGGTGCAGGTCGGTCGGTGCCGACGAGAACTGCGGCAACTCCTGGCCCACCCACTGCCAGGGCGTGGCGCCGATCCGCGCAGCGAGGTCCTCGCGCTGGGTGGTCGAGAGCGCGGGGCCGACGATCGCCTCACCACCGGTCACCGGCTTGATCAGCAGTGTCGACAGGTGGGCGAGCAGATACGACCGCTCGACGTCGATGCCGCCCCAGTACGCAGGAGCGGTGTTCAGCAACGGTGTCTCGCCGAGTAACAGTTCGGCCAACTCGGGCAGGAACCGAAGCAGCCCTGGGCTTTCCAGGATGCCGCTGCCCAACGTGTTGACCACGGTCACCGCCCCGCGACGCAACACCTCGACCAGCCCGACGACACCGAGCCGCGAATCCGCACGCAGATCGAGCGGGTCGGCGTACTCGGCGTCGACGCGGCGCAGCACCACGTCGACGCGTTTGAGCGTGCCGAGCGACCGCATCCACAGCTTGCCGTCGCGGACCACCAGGTCGGCGCTCTCCACCAACGGGAAGCCCAGCACGCTGGCCAGATACGCCTGGTCGAACGCGGTCTCGGAGTGGATGCCGGGGCTCAGCACCACCACGACGGGTTCCTCGGCGGACTCGGGTGCGGCGTCGATGAGCGCCAGACGCAGCGCCTGCGCCCATGGCGACGCGGGCCGCGGGCCGATGCGCTCGTAGAGGTCGGGGATGGCGTGCGCCACCACGCGGCGGTCGGCCATCGCGTAGCCGGCCCCCGACGGCGCCTGCGTCCAGTCGGCGTTCACCAGGAACTCGCCCGTCGCGGCGCGGCTGACGTCGCATCCGTGCAGGAACAACTGATGGCGCCCCGGCACTTCGATGCCGCGGGCGGCCCGCACATAACCGGGATGGGCGAACACCAGCGCCGCAGGCAGCGTGCCGCTGGTGATCGAACGGCGCGGCCCGTACAGGTCGGCCAGCACGGCGTCGAGCAATCGGGAGCGCTGCACCAGGCCGGACTCGAGGACGTCCCAGTCCGACGCCGAGATCAACAGCGGCAGCGCGTCGAGATGCCACGGGCCGGGCACCGCCGTGCCGTCGCCGTTGGTGATTGCGTCCCCGTGCCGGTCCACCTGCACGAACGTGATGCCGTCGTTGTCGACGAGCCCGCGGACCACCGATCGCAGCCGGGCCAGGCCGCCGCGACCTCGCTCCCCCACGCATTCGGCCAGTTCCTGCCACGCCGACCGGATGTTGCCCGCCGCGTCGACCAACTCGTCGTAACCGGTGCCCGCCCCACCACGGACGTCGAACAGCGTCTCCTGGGCGCGCGTTGCGCGGTATCCGGCCAGCACGTTGTCGGCATCGCCGACGATCAGCCGACGGTCGGCATCGCCGACGGCAGGGGTCGGCTCGGGTGGGCCACTAGCGCGAAGAACCATCAACGCAGAACGGTACGCACCCGGCGCAGATCCAAGATCCCCGGCGCGCCCACATCGGTGGACTGGCGGGCCTGCTTCTCGCGGATGTCGGACATGTCGACCTGACCCGGGGTGAAACCGGTCGCTTCGAAGCGCCTGCCGCGGCGGGACTCGGCTTCCACGGCGTTGACGGGTGGGTTGTCGTAGGACCGGCCGCCGGGATGGGACACGTGGTACGTGCAGCCACCACGCGACATCCCCGTGCCGGCGTCGATGAGTTCGAAGCGCAGCGGCCCATCGACGGTGATGGTTGGGTGCAGTGCGCTCGGCGGCTGCCAGGCGCGGTAACGCACCCCGCCGACCTGGACGTCGGAATTGTCGGTGGCCAGCAGCGGGATGGGGTGCCCGTTGGCCGTGACCACGTAACGGTGCCGGTCGGCGCCGATGAGCCGGATCTGGACGCGTTCCACCGACGAGTCGACGTAGCGGGCGGTACCACCCGCGGTGGACTCCTCCCCGAGCACGTTCCACGGCTCGATCGCACCGCGCAACTCGATCTCGACGCCGTCGAACACCGCGGTGCCGATGCGCGGGAAGCGGAACTCCGTGAAGGGGTCCAGCCAACTGGTGTCGAAGTGGATGCCGTGCGACCTCAGGTCGGCGGCGACATCGGCGATGTCGTGAATCAGGAAATGCGGCAACAGGTATCGGCCGTGCAGGTTGGCGCCGTGCCGGATCAGCGGCGCGCGCAGCGGCTCGTCCCAGAACCAAGAGACCAATGACCGCACCAGCAGCGACTGCACCATCGCCATCTGGAAGTGCGGCGGCATCTCGAAGCCGCGCAACTCCAGCAGGCCGAGGCGGCCACGCGCGCTGTCGGGGCTGTACAGCTTGTCGATGCAGAACTCGGCGCGGTGGGTGTTGCCGGTGATGTCGGTGAGCAGGTGGCGCAGTGCGCGGTCGGTCACCCACGGCTTGGCCGCGGAACCGCCTGTCAGCCGGGCGATCTCGGCGAACGCGATCTCCAGTTCGTAGAGCGATTCCGAGCGGCCCTCGTCGACCCGGGGCGCTTGCGAGGTGGTGCCGATGAATCGTCCGGCGAACAGGTAGGACAGCGCTGGGTGACGCTGCCAGTAGGTCAGCATCGACACCAGCAGGTCGGACCTGCGCAGCATCGGCGAGTCTGCAGGGGTGATGCCACCGAGCGTGATGTGGTTGCCACCGCCGGTGCCGCCGTGCGTGCCGTCGAAGTCGAACGATTCGGTGGACAACCGGGTCAGGCGGGCCTGCTCGTAGAGCGTCTCCAGCTGCTGGCGCTGGTCGGCGAAACTGACCGTCGGCGCGACGTTGACCTCGATGACACCGGGGTCGGGCGTGACGGACATCGACACCAGACGCGGGTCGGGAGGCGGGCCGTAACCCTCGATGACGACCGGGCAGTCGGCCTTGGTGGCGGCCGCCTCGATCCGTGCGACGAGGTCGATGAAGTGTTCGAGTTCCTCAGTGGGCGGCAGGAATACGTACAGCAGGCCGTCGCGGACCTCTGCCACCATCGCGGTGGGGGGCACGCCGTCGGCCTCCTCCACCGGAGCCGCGTCGTCGGTTTCGGGTCGCGGCGGTTGGATCAGGGCGCCGTGGCGCCTCAACGGGTCGGCGTCGAACGACGGCCGCGGCGGATGCCAGCTGATCGAGTCGAGCGGCAGTCGCAGACCGGCAGGCGAGTCGCCGTCGAGAAGCACGATGCGGCCGCGGCGCAGTTGCCAGTCCGCGCTGGCCCAGCCGGACTCGTCGTCGCGCCGGTGCAGCGGCAACACGTAGGCGGCGGGCCCGGCGACGGGGTCCTCGAGTTTGGCCAGCAGCCCGGCCCTGGCGTCGGTGGCGTCGGCTTCCAGGTCGTCTCCCGGCGCGACCGGGTCGCCCGCGGGTTGGCGTACCGACTTGCCCAACCGGCTCAGCGCGTCTTCATACGCCGGGCGCACCTGGGTGGCTGGCAGTCCGAGACCGTCGACGATGGCGTTGAGTAGCTGCCGTGCTGCGTCGGGTGCCAAGGCCCGGGGCGCAGTGCTTGATGTCGCCGCCGGGGCGGCTCCGGAAGGCCACGGATCGGCCAGCAGTGCCTCGTTGCTCCACAGCGGCACGCCGTCGGCACGCCAGTACAGGCCGATCTGCCAGCGCGGCAAAGGTTCTCCCGGATACCACTTGCCCTGGCTGCGTTGCACCAGCCCCTGCGGGGCCCACTGGGCCTTGAGCCGGGCGGCCAGCGCCGAGGCCCGCTGCCGTTTGTGTGGCCCGTCGGCGTCGGTGGTCCACTCCGGGTCGACCTGGTTGTCGATGGAGACGAACGTCGGCTCGCCGCCCACGGTGAGGCGCACGTCCGCGGCGGCCAGCCGGTCGTCGACCCGGGCGCCGAGCGCACAGATCGCGTCCCACGCCGCGCCGGTGTACGGCAGGGTCACCCGCGGATCCTCGTGCACGCGCGTCACCACGTTGGAGAACTCGAGCGTGGTCTCGGACGGCTCGGTGGCGCCGGTGATCGGGGCCGAGGACGCCGGGTGCGGGGTCGCCGACAGGGGTATGTGCCCCTCACCGGCGAACAGCCCCGACGTCGGGTCGAGCCCGATCCAGCCGGCGCCGGGGATGTAGACCTCGGTCCAGGCGTGCAGGTCGGTGAAGTCGGCGGCCGGACCGGAGGGTCCGTCGAGCGCTTTGACGTCGGAGGTCAGCTGGACCAGGTAGCCGGACACGAACCGGGCGGCCAGGCCCATCTGGCGCAGGATCGAGACCAGCAGCCACGCCGAGTCGCGGCAGGATCCGATGCCGGTGCGCAGCGTGAAGTCGGGGGTCTGCACGCCGGGTTCCATGCGCAGGCTGTAGCCGACGTCGCCGTTGACCGCGCGGTTGAGCGCGACCAGGAAGTCGATGGTGCGGGTGCCGCTGGCGACCGAGAAGTCCTTCACCCACGCCTGGGCCAGGTCGCCGGGGCCCGATCCCTCGTCGCTCTCGTCGACCGGCCGCAGGTAGGGCTTGAGGTCTTCGGCCAGCGCCTTGGGGTACTCGAAGCCGATCGTTTCGGCGTACTCCTCGATGAAGAAGTCGAACGGGTTGATCACCTTGAGGTCGGCGATCAGGCCGACGGTGATGGTGAGGCTGCGGGTGCGGGACGGAAAGACCAGCCGGGCGAGGAAGTTGCCGAACGCGTCCTGCTGCCAGTTCACGAAGTGGTCGGCCGGCTCGACGGTCAGCGAGTAGGCCTCGATCGGGGTACGGGAGTGCGGCGCCGGACGCAGCCGGACGACGTGGGGGTGCACCTCCACTAGTCGGTCGAACGTGTAGCTGGTGCGATGCTCCAGCGCCACCTTGATTCCCATAGGGCTTGATCCCACCACACCGGGCATTCCCACGCAGTGCGCATGCCCGGCGCGGACGTTCAGGGCTGCGCCGCGCGCGAAATGAGGGCGTCGGTGCCCTCCCGGGCGGAGCGAGCCGGATGTTGACCGTCGGATGCGAAGTAAAGGAGAAAGTGCCGATAAGTGTGGACGTTCCACACAATTCTGTTGTAAATTCACACGATCAACACACGACGTGATGCAAATGTCCAGCGCGACGGAGTGATATCTGTGAATTTTCCACACGGTCGGTGGATCTGAGCGTGGACGCGAAGACCCGCAGAGACCGCATCGAGCAGCGCGTCCGCATCGAACGCGAAGTCGGCTACGCCGAGCTCGCCACCGAGTTCGACGTGTCCGAGATGACGATCCGGCGGGACGTGGAGGCGCTGGAGACGCTCGGCGTGGTCCGGCGGGTGGTCGGCGGGGCGATCGCACTGAAGGGCAAGGGCACCGAACCCTCGTTCGCGACCAGGGTCGCCGACGCCGCGGAGGAGAAGCGCCACATAGCAGACGCGGTCGCCGACCTGATCGGCCCCAGCGAGACCCTCATCCTCGACTCCGGTAGCACCGCCCTGGCCGTGGCCCGGTCGTTGAGGGGCCGCCGACTGGGCCTGACTGTCGTCACCCCGAGCGTGCTGGCAGCGCTGGAGTTGATCGACGAAACAGACACCACCGTCGTGCTCACGGGCGGCGAGTTGCGGCCAGGAGAGCTGAGCCTGATCGGTCCGGCCGCCGAGGAAACGCTGGCCAGCTACAACTGCGACACCTTCGTGATGGGCGTCGCCGGCATCGACGGCGACCGCGGAATCTCCGATTACCACCAGGCCGAGAGCGGAGTGAAGCGGGCGGCGAGCCGACGCGCGGACCGGGTGATCGTGGCGGCCGACCAGAGCAAGCTCGGCCGGGTCACCCTCGTCAGCATCGCCGCGCTGTCCCAGGTCGACGTGATCATCACCGACGGTGAGCCCGAGCACCCCGCGCTGGTGGCCGCGCGTGAAGTCGGCGTCACCGTCGTCTGCGTCGCCGGGCACGCCGATGGGGGCTCCGCGGCACGGGAGGCGGAATCGCGGTGAATGCCCACACCATCGGAATCGACGTCGGCACCACCGGCACCAAGACCGTGCTGTTCGACACGACGCGCGGCATCGTCGCCCAGGCGTCGCGCGAGACCACCCTGCACTCCCCGGCTCCGGGTTTCGCCGAGGCCGATACCGGTCAATGGCTCGCGAGCGTCGTCGAATCCGTCCGGGAGGTGTTGAGCAGCAGCGGGATCAGCGGCGAGGCCGTGGCCGCCGTGGCGGTATCGGGCATGGTGCCCGCAGTGGTGCCACTCGACGGCGGCGGAAAGCCGTTGCGGCGCGCCATCCTTCAGAACGACGCCAGAGCGCACCGGGAGGTCGGCGAATTGGCCCTGGCGCTCGACGGCGTCGACCTGGTCGCGTTGACCGGGTCGGCCCTGACCCAGCAGTCGGTAGCGCCGACCACGGCGTGGTTGCGCGCACACGAACCGGACGTCTACGACCGGACCGCACACTACGTCGGCTCCTACGACTGGGTGCTGACGGCGCTCGGCGCCGACCTTCACGTCGAGCAGAACTGGGCCTTGGAATCAGGGCTGTTCACCATCGACGGAGACATCGCAGACGCGGTCGTCACGGCCGCCGGGCTCGACAGCTCCACTCTCCCGCCTGTGCATCGGCCGGGATCCTGGGTCGGTGATCTGAGCCAGGCGGCGGCCCAGCTGACTGGACTGACCGCCGGCACCGCCCTGATCGTCGGAGGTGCCGACCACGTTCTGTCCGCGTTCGCCGCCGGCGTGAACGCGCCGGGCGACGCGCTGGTGAAACTCGGTGGTGCAGGCGACATTCTGGTCGCCAGCGACACCCGGGTGGTCGACGAACGGCTCTACCTCGACGCCCACCCGGTTCCCGGCCATTGGTTGCCGAACGGTTGCATGGCCACCAGTGGCAGCCTGATTCGTTGGTTTCAGACGCTGATCGGCGGTGACGATCTCACCGTCCTCGATGATGAGGCTGCGGCCTCCGCACCCGCCGAGGTGCTGTGCCTGCCGTACTTCCTCGGCGAAAAGAGCCCGCTTCACGATCCCGATCTGCGCGGCGTGTTCGCCGGGATGCATCTCGGGCACACCCGCGCCGACTTGTACCGGTCGGTGCTCGAAGCCATCGCATTCGGTTTCCGCCACCACGTCGACGTGTTCACCGACATCGGCATTCCGCCGAACCGGGTGATGATCACCAACGGCGGATCCAAGTCCACCCTGTGGAAGCAGATCCACGCCGATGTGCTCGGCATCGAGATGCGACCCGTCCGTGGCCATCCCGGAGCCTCGCTCGGCGCCGCAGTGATCGCCGCCATCGGCATCGGGGCTCTGGACGACTGGTCCGACGTCACCCGATTCATCGCGTTGGACGCGCCCGTGGTCCCCGATCGCACGAGGACATCGACCTACGACGACGCCTACCGGGCGTGGCGGGAGCTCGGAGACGCCGTGGCTCCGATATCGCACGCGATGGCGAGAAGCACCCGATAGATCATCGCCAAATGAAAGGAACAGTGCCGCAATGACATCAACGACACCTTGGCGGAGGTGGCGGCCCTTGGTCGCACTCCTTGCCGTACTAACCCTTTTGATCAGCGCGTGTGCCGGCAGCGGCGGGCCCGACAAGACGCAGGCGACCGGAACCGGTGACGTCCCCAAGGACGTCTCGGGAACGGTGCGCATCCTGATGGAGAACGTCCCCGACACCGACATCGTCAAGGCGATCGTCCCCGAGTTCAACAAGGACTATCCAGGCGTCAAGATCGACATCGAGACGCTGACCTACGACCAGATGCGGGACAAGCTGGTGTCGTCGTTCCAGTCGTCGTCGCCCACCTACGACCTGATCATCGTCGACAACCCGTGGATGGTGGACTTCGCGAACGCGAAGTTCCTGCAACCGCTGGATGCCCGCATCGACAGCACGCCCAACTACGACCCGGGTGACTTCTTCCCGTCGCTGACGGAGATCACCACCGTCGACGGCGTCCGCTACGGCGTGCCGTTCTACAACTACGCGCTCGGATACCTCTACAACACCGACGATTTGGCGCAGGCCAAGCTCGAGGTGCCCAAGACCCTCGACGAGTTGGTCAGCACGTCCAAGGCACTGAAGGTCGGCGACCGGGCAGGCATCGCGATGCAGCCGCAGCGTGGGTACAAGATCTTCGAGGAGTGGGGCAACTGGCTATTCGCCGCAGGTGGCTCCATCTACGACGGGAGCGGCAAGCCCAGCCTGAACACCCCGGAGGCCAAGCGCGCACTGAACGCCTATATCGACACCTACAAGACCGCCGCACCGCCGAACAGCCTGAACTGGGCCTTCGACGAGGCGTTCCGGTCGGTGTCCAGCGACCAGGCCGCGGCGATGATCAGCTACAACTGGAACCTGCCTGCGCTCAACGAGCCCGGCTCGGGGCCGTCGGCGGGCAAGTACAAGCTGGCCGAGATCCCTGGCGGCAAGCAGGTGTTGGGCTCGTGGAGCTGGGCTATCCCGGCCAACTCCGGCGCATCGGATGCGGCATGGGCGTTCACGTCCTGGCTCACGTCGAAGGCACATGACGTCCAGCGCACCGAGCAGGGTGGCGCGGCGATCCGGCAGAGCACGCTGAAGGATCCCGCAGTCCTGAACGGCAAGTACGGTGCGGACTACTACACGACGGTCGAGCGGATCCTGGGCAACGCATCACCGTTGAGCCAGGGCGCCAGCGGCGAGGAGATGATCCAGGCCGTCGGCACCGAGCTCAACGAGGCGGTGGCGGGCACCAAGAACGTGGACGATGCGCTGGCCGCCGCGCAGGCCGCGGCCGAGAAGATCCAGGGCTGAGTTCGTAGATGAGTTGGCGGGAACCGGCCACGCGAGCGGAAAGGGCACGGGGACTGTGACGTTCAAGCATGGAATGGTCGCGCCGTTGATCGCGCTCTTTCTCGGCGTGGTTGGTTTCCCGCTGGCCTACGCCTTCTACCTGAGCATCACCGACTACAAGCTGACCAGTCACGGCACACCGCAGGTTGTCGGCGCGGACAACTACGTCGCCACGCTGCAGGACGGCGCGTTCTGGCAAGCGTTCGGCACCACCGCGACGTTCGTGTTGGTAGCGGTCGGGCTGGAGCTCGTGATCGGCCTGGCCATCGCGCTGTCACTGCAGAAGCAGCGCTGGGCACGTGATCTGACCCGATCGATGCTGCTGGCACCGATGTTCATCACGCCGATCGCCGTCGGTCTGATCTTCCGCTTCCTGCTCAACGATCAGATCGGCGCCATCCCGCATCTGCTGCAGGCCGTCGGCGTCGACTACGACTTCTTCGGTCCCGGCCGCGCCCTGTTCACGCTGGCGTTCATCGACGTCTGGCAGTGGACGCCGTTCATGGTGCTGCTGCTGCTCGCCGGGCTGGAGTCGATCCCCCGCGAACCGCTGGAGGCGGCCAGGGTCGACGGCGCACGCGGCTGGTACGTGCTGCGGCGAGTCACGCTGCCGCTGCTCGCGCCGGTGCTCGTCGTGGCGATCCTGCTTCGCTGTCTGGACGCGATGAAGGTGTTCGAGTACGTGTTCGCGACCACCCGCGGCGGCCCCGGAACCGAGACCCAGACGCTGCAGTACTTCGTGTACCAGACCGGAATTCAGTTCTTCCGCCTCGGTTCGGCGTCGTCGATGGCGTTCGTCGTGCTGCTCGTCGTGCTGACGATAATCGTGGTGGCGTTCCGGCGGTTGGAGAAGGCCAAGCAGTCATGAAGAACTCGCTGGCGCTGACGATTTGCCGCGTCGCCCTGCTCTGGGCGGCAGGCATCTCCGTGCTGTTCCCGGTGCTGTGGATAGCCCTGGCCAGCTTGAAGACCCCTGGGCAGCTGAATGATCCGTTCCTGCTGTCGTTCGCCCCCACGCTGGACGCGTGGCGCAACGTGCTGTCGTCGGGAATCCTCGCGGCGGCGGGCCGCAGCGCCATCGTCGCGCTCACTACCGTCGGCATCAGCGTGGTGGTCGGGAGCATGGGCGCCTACGCCATCGCACGATTCCGGGCCGGCGGTACGGCCACCCGGTTCGGTATGCTCGCCGCGCAGGTGCTGCCACCCGCAGTGTTGGTGTTCCCGTTCCTCACCATGGCGTACGCCCTCCGGCTCAACGACACCCTGATTCCGGTGATCTTTGCGCATCTGAGTTTCGTTCTGCCCGTGGTGACCTGGTTCCTGATCGGGTTCTTCGAGGCGGTGCCCCAGTCCCTCGAGGAGCAGGCCCAGGTCGACGGCTTCACCCGATTCCAGGCATTCCGATTGGTGGTGCTCCCACAGGTGCTGCCCGGGATGGGGGCCGCGGCCATCTTCGGCTTCACGCTGTCATGGAACGACCTCTTCTACGGCCTGATCCTGGCGCCGGGCAAGGCCGCCATCCTCCCGGTGGCCATCGCCGGGTTCAACACGTTCCGCGGCGTGCAGATCGGCTCGATGAGTGCGGCCATCCTGATCGCCGTCGTACCCGTCGTGGTCGCGAGCTTCTTCATTCAGCGCAGGCTGGTGCAGGGCATCAGCGGCGGCGCGGTGAAGTTCTAGAACGCAGGTGACGAGGAGAACATGACAACGGTCCGATTCGCAGGCGTGAACAAGTCGTACGGCTCGACGTCGGTGGTCAGCGATCTGAACCTGGAGCTGCCCGACGGGTCGTTCACCGTTCTCGTCGGCCCGTCCGGCTGCGGCAAGTCGACGTCGTTGCGCATGCTGGCCGGCCTGGAGTCCGTCAGCTCCGGCACGATCACAATCGGGGACCGCGACGTCACCGCGCTGCAGCCGCGCGACCGCGACGTGGCGATGGTCTTCCAGAATTACGCGCTCTATCCGCATCTCACCGTGCGGGAGAACATCGCCTTTCCGCTACGGGCCACCAAGGAGCCCCGCGCGAAGGCGCTCGAGCGGGCCGACGAGGTGGCCGAATCCCTCGGTTTGGCAAAGCTCGTGGGGCGCAAGCCGAAAGACCTCAGCGGCGGGCAACAGCAACGCGTCGCGATCGGCAGGGCGATCATCAGGCAACCGTCGGTGTTCTTGTTCGACGAACCGCTGAGCAACCTCGACGCCAAACTGCGCGTCGAAACCCGCACCGAACTGCTACAGATCCAGCGCCGGCTCGGCATCACCTGCCTCTACGTCACGCACGACCAGGAAGAGGCGATGACGCTGTCGGACCGCATGGTGGTGATGCGCGACGGGCGCACGGCACAGGAGGGCACGCCGCTCGAGGTGTACGACACGCCCACGGACACGTTCGTCGCGGCGTTCGTCGGCAGCCCCAAGATGAACCTGATCGACGGGGAGCTCGCGGGCGGAACCTTGACCCTGCCAACCGGATTCGCCTTGACCGTCGACCAGGTGCACGCCGGCGGTCGGGTCACGGCCGGTGTCCGCCCCGACGATCTGGAGCTCACCCCGGCCGAGGACGCCGACGCCCGGGTAAAGCTGATCGAGCTGCTGGGTCCCAGGGCGATCGTCACCATCGACGCCCGGGGCGCCGAACTCACCAGCGTCGTCGAGGCGTCGCGACTCTCCGGCATCACCGAGGGCACCCGGGTCGCGCTGTCGGCCCGACGGGGCGCCGTCCACGTCTTCGACGCACAGACCGGCCAACGTGTTGTTGGCGCCAGCCAAGAGAACCAAGACGGATAGGAAAGAATGACCAAGACAGTCGTGGTCACCGGTGCGGGATCCGGTATCGGGCGCGCCATCGCGATCACCCTGGCCGAACGAGCATGGCGGGTGGTCGTCACCGACGTCGACGGCGACGCCGCGCGTGACGTCGCGACCGCGCTGCCGACGGATGCCGGCGTCCGGCACGAGTCCGCGGTGCTGAACGTCAGTTCGCCCGCCGACGCGGCGACGGTGGCCTACGACGTCACCGACCGACTCGGCCTCGATGCCTGGGTCAGCAACGCCGGGATCTCGTTCATGCACCGATTCCTCGACGCCCCGATCGAGCGGTACGACCAGACGATGGACGTCAACCTCAAGGGTGTGTTCGTCTGCGGGCAGGCCGCCGCCCGCGCCATGGTGCGCAGCGGCACGGCGGGCGCGATCGTCAACACCGCCTCGATGGCCGGCAAACAGGGCCGGGTGCCGTTCCTGTCGGACTACGTGGCATCCAAGTTCGGCGTCGTCGGCCTCACCCAGGCGATGGCCTACGAACTCGGCGAGCACGGCATCACGGTCAACTGCGTGTGTCCCGGCTACGTCGAGACCCCCATGCAGTCAAGGGAACTGGAGTGGGAAGCGCAGTTGCGCGGCACCACCACAGAGGGCGTGCGCGCCATGATGGTCGACGACACACCACTGCGGCGCTTGGAACGGCCCGAGGACGTCGCACGGTCGGTCGCATTTCTCCTGTCCCCCGACGCTCGCTTCATCACTGGCGAAGCCCTCGCAGTCAACGGCGGCGCGTACATGGACTAGTCCGCGACTCCTCTTGCGAACCAACACAACCAAGAAAGGCACACCGTGACCACCACCTGGCTCGACGAGGTCTTCAACACCCGCAAGCCCGTCATCGCCATGCTCCACCTCGCCGCCCTGCCCGGCGACCCCGGGTACGACGGTGCGGGCGGAATCGCCGCCGTCGTCGCGCGCGCCCGCGAGGAGCTGGACGCCCTTCAATCGGGCGGTGTGGACGGCGTGATGATCTCGAACGAATTCAGCCTGCCGTATCTGACGAAGACGGAACCGATCACCGCGATAACGATGGCCAGGATCATCGGCGAACTGCTACCCGAACTCCAGGTGCCCTACGGCGTGAACGTGCTGTGGGACGGTCGCGCGTCGATCGACCTCGCGGTCGCCACGGGCGCGAAGTTCGTCCGCGAGATCTTCACCGGGGTGTACGCCAGCGACTTCGGCCTGTGGGACACGAACGTCGGCGAGGTGGCCCGCCACCGGGCCCGCGTCGGGGGTTCGGACGTGAAGTTGTTCTTCAACATCGTCCCCGAGTCCGCCACCTATCTGGCCGGCCGTGATCTCGAGTCCATCACCCGCACGACGGTCTTCGCGACGCTGCCCGACGCGATCTGCGTGTCCGGAGCGACCGCAGGCTCGCCGACGGACTCCGACGCGCTGCGCGTGGTGAAGTCGGCCGCGGGCGCCGTGCCGGTGTTCGTGAACACGGGGGTGCGGGCCGAGAACGTGGCCGCCCAACTCGACATCGCCGACGGGGCGATCGTGGGTACGTACTTCAAGCGCGACGGCGTCTTCGAGAACAGGGCGCAGCGCTCGCGGGTGGAGGAGCTGATGTCGCAGGCCAGGAAGTTCCGCGAGCAGCTGGCCTGACCCGTCGCCGGGTCACGAAGTTTCGGGCCGAGGCCGCCTGATCAGACGCACGCCCAACTCGTCGGCGGGCACCCGGTGGCCCTCCGCGCACCGGATCTCGACGGTAGCCTCGGCCCCGCAGTCGAGGTGCGTCAGCCGCACTCGGATGGGCAGTGCAAATACCGTCCCGAGCCGTCGGTGACGGGCATACGCTCGCCCAATACACCACCCTAGGAGGTAATCATGACTGCAATTGGCTTTGTGGTTCCGGTCCTGCCTGGCAAGGAGCAGGCTGACCGTGACTGGATGGATGAGATGGACGGTCCCCGCCGGGAAGAATACGAATCGGTCTGGAAGAAGCACGGGGTGTCCCGGCATGCGTGTTGGCAGCAGGTGACGCCTGACGGGACTGTCGACGTCGTCTTCTTGGAGGCCGATGACATACCGGCCGCCATGGAGGGCATCACGTCATCCGACGATGTCTTCAGTGAGTGGTTCCGCGGGCGGGTGAAGGACGTCCACGGCATCGATCTGACGTCGGAATCACCGCCGGAGTCGACGCAGATCCACGACCACCACTTTTAGTGGCTGGCTGGGACGACGTCGCCCGGATCGTCGGTGAGCTCGCGGAGACCACCGAGGCGTCGCCGCGCACGTGGCGAGTACGCAAGAAGCTGATCGTCTGGGAACGTCCCCTGCGCAAGGCGGATTACGAAGCGCTCGGCGACGATGCGCCGGACGGCGACGTCATTGGCGCGCGGGTGGCCGACGAGGGAGTGAAGTTCGCGCTGATCGCCGACGACCCGATGGTGTACTTCACCACCCCGCACTTCGACGGCTATCCGATGGTTCTGGCGCGGCTGGCTGAGATCGGCGTGCCCGAGCTAACGGAATTGGTCTCCGATGCGTGGTTGGCCCAGGCGCCGAAGACTCTGGTCAGGAAGTTCTTGGGCGAGTCCTCCTGACCAGGCGCACGCCCAACTCGTCGGCGGGCACCCGGTGGCCCTCAGCGCACCGGATCTCGACGGTCGCATCGGCGCCGCACTCGAGGTGGGTCAGTCGCAGGTGGCTGTCGTGGAGGTGCTTGCGACCCCACTCGAACATGGCCCAGACCACCGGCATCAGTTCGGTGCCCGCGTCGGTGAGCACGTATTCGTCGCGGCTGCGCTGGCCCGGCTCGCGGTACGGCCGCTTCGCGAGCATGCCGGCGTCCACCAGCTCCGAAAGCCGTGTCGACGTGGCCGCCTTGGTGATGCCGACGCGGCGGGCGAAGTCGTCGAACCGCGTGGTGCCGTAATACGCCTCTCGCATGATCAACATCGCCGACTTGGTCCCGACCAGGGCCATCGTCTTCTCGATCGGGCAATGGCCCACCGCCGACCAGGTGTCGCGTTGGGCAAGACCGCCCTGCAGGACTGTCATGTACATCACTCCATCGCTGGGTTGTTGTTACTAGACCTAGGTGTTACATCTAAGTATAGAGAGCAGTACTCAGCGACGAGTTCAGGAGGACCCCATGGCCGAATATTCAGATCGGGACGCCGTCATCGTCGGCGCCGTACGGACGCCCGTCGGGAAGGGCAAAGCCAGCGGAGCGCTGCACGACGTCCTCCCTGCCGATCTGCTCGCCCACAGCCTGCGCGAGGTCGTCGCCCGCACCGGGATCGATCCCATCAAGGTCGACGACGTCATCGCCGGCGCCGTGACGCAGGTCGGCGACCAGTCCTTGAACATCGCCCGCAACGCATTGCTTGGCGCCGGCTTCCCGGAGACCGTGCCCGGCACCACCGTGGACCGGCAATGCGGAAGTAGCCAGCAGGCAATCTCCTTCGCCGCCCAGGGCGTCCTAGCCGGGTCCTACGACATCGTGATCGCCGCGGGCGTCGAGTCCATGTCGCGGGTGCCGATGGGTGGCTCGGTGCTGCCGGGCAGCGACCCGTTCGGCCATGCGTTCGCCGAGCGCTACTCCGAAGGCCTTGTCCCACAGGGCATCAGCGCCGAGCTGATCGCCGCGAAGTGGGGGCTGTCGCGGACCGAGCTCGACGAGTTCTCCGCGAGCAGCCACGAGAAGGCCGCCCGCGCGACCAAGGAGGGGCTGTTCGACAACGAACTGGCTCCGATCGCAGGGTTGTCGACCGACGAGATCATCCGCCCCGGCACCACGGTCGAAACGCTGGCCGGTCTGCGCCCCGCCTTCTACAACGAGGCGTACGCGGCCCGCTTCCCGCAGATCAACTGGGAGATCACCCCAGGTAACTCGTCGCCACTGTCCGATGGCAGCGCCGCGGTGATGATCACCAGCGGCGCGGTGGCCCGCAGCCTGGGGCTGAAGCCATTGGCCCGCATCCACACCATGACGGTGGTGGGGTCCGATCCGCTGTACATGCTGACCGGCGTCATTCCTGCCACCGAGAAGGTATTGGCCCGCGCCGGACTGACGCTGGCCGACGTCGACCTCTTCGAGGTCAACGAGGCGTTCGCCCCCGTGGTGCTGGCATGGGCTAGAGACGTCTTCGGGGCGCAAAACGCGGCCAAGGGACTGGAACGAACCAACGTCAACGGCGGTGCCATCGCCATCGGTCACCCGCTCGGTGCTAGCGGTGCCCGCATCATGACCACCGTGGTCAACGCGCTAGAGCAACGCGGCGGACGGTACGCCCTGCAGACGATGTGTGAGGCGGGTGGCATGGCCAACGCGAGCATCATCGAGCGCCTCGGCTGATTGCGCCGAGCACCGTAGGGCACAGAACGAGACTCAGCAGGCACACGCGAGCGCGGGTCTAGCCGAGGGTGTATGCCTCGTCGCCGAATCTCGCGACAACCTCGACGTGTCCGCCCAGTCCCTCGATATACCTGCGGATGGTCTCTACTTTCGAGTGTTCAATCTTGCCGTGTTCGATTTTCGATACGGTGCGCTGACCTACGCCGATCTGTTTTCCCAGTTCGGTCTGGTTGAGGTGCCTAGCCTCTCGCAGCTCTGCGAGGCGATAGCCGCGTTCGACTGCGCGTAACTGCGCGACCATGTCGTCAATCTCTTCGGGGTCGTGGCCCCAGTCCTGCCGGACCTCGTCCCAGGTCCGGACCTTCTTGCCTGCTACGTGCTCCATCAGTCCTCGCCTTTCAGGTACTCGTCGTATATGTCTTCAGCCTTCGGCACGTTCTCGGCGTACCACTTGTCCCAGTTGTTGGTCTTAGTCCCGCCGATTAGCAGAACCGCATTCCGCAACGGGTCGAACATGTACAGGATCCGAATGTTCCCGGCTGGGACCACCAACTCACGCATCGTCTTGTGTCGCTTCGCTGACTTGATCTGCCCCGAGGTCGGTCGGCGCATCGCTGGGCCGTCCTGCTGAAGAATCGCCACCACTGCGTTGACCGCTTTCGACTCTTTGACACTCAGGCTGGGAAGCCAGTCGTCAACCTCTTGGGTCAACTTGATCTTCCCGTCCCAGCGCGCCAAAACAACACTCCACCTAGAACTGATTCGACACTGATCTAGAACTAGTCAATACAGACACTATAGACCCGCTGGGGTCTAGATGCTAGAGGGTCTAACAGCGGAGACGGGTGGAGTCTTCGTGTGCGGGTTTCCCCTGCAGGTCCACTGTTCGATCATACGTTCGAAGAACGATAGCAACCCTTTCGAACATATCTTCGGAAGATCGTGAGAAAACGCGTCAGAACACCCTGCTCCGCAAAAATGTCCCTGAGTTGTGCCACGCTCGTTCTGACCGATTCAGACAGTTGGTCCGGAAACGCGAAAGCCCTGACCGGAACGATTGTCCGTCAGGGCCTTGCGTGTATCACCACAATACGAACGCGAGCCTAGACACTGAGGCTGGAGTCCCGCAGGGGTTCCGCCGATTCCAGTGTTGCGCACGGACACTCACCCCGATCGTGAACTGCGTGTTTTCGCCGTCCACGAAAGAAGGGTGTGGTGGATGCCACAGTTCACGACGTTGTATGTGCTGGGCAGGGAGTATGGCCTGTCCATTCCCGATACGCAGGAGTGCGCGCGCAAGCTCGGACTCCCGTGGCAGAGTGCCGTCACGAAACTCAACGCCAACCAGGTCGCAGAATTGCGACCCGCGTGTTGTCCGTCGCTGAGGGTGCCGATGATGGCGTCGTTGTCGGTGCCGATGATGCAGGGCTGAGAATGCCCCACCCGCGGTAGCGGGTGGGGCATTGGTCGGTGTGGTGACGGCGTC
>NZ_JAVRPS010000585.1:0-13024 GCF_032162105.1 Mycobacterium sp.
ACGTGCAGGAAGCCATCGCACTCGCCAACGACAGTGTCTACGGTCTTGGCGGGAGCGTGTGGTCTTCGGATCCCGAACGCGCCACCAACGTCGCCCGCCGCGTTCACTCGGGGACCGTCGGGGTCAACCACTACGTCAACGATCCGGTCGCCCCGTTCGGGGGCATCAAACAGAGCGGCATGGGACGCGAACTCGGTCCGGAGGGGCTGCACGCGTTCCAGGAGTACAAGACCATCTACATGCCACCCGCAGCGTGATAACCAGTGTCTGCGCCCGCCATCACCATGCCCAGCGCCAACGTCCATGAATTCACGGCGGACCTGATCGTCCGCCGCCGCAGCACACCGGCAGACGGTGTGGTGGTGCTAGACCTTGCTCATCCGGAGTCCCAAGACCTACCACCCTGGGAGCCGGGAGCCCACATCGACCTGGTCCTCGAAGACGGGCTCACGCGGCAGTACTCGCTCTGCGGTGACCCTCGCGGTCCGGTCTGGCGCGTCGGGGTTCTGCTCGATCCGAACAGTCGCGGTGGTTCGCGGTATGTTCACGAAAATCTCGCCGAGGGTGCCACCGTGCGGGTTCGCGGCCCCCGCAACCACTTTCCGCTTGTCGACGCACCACGCTACCGGTTCATAGCGGGGGGTATCGGCATCACGCCGATTGCCGCGATGATCGAGGCTGTCCAGCAGGCAGGCAACGACTGGACGCTCCTATACGGCGGACGGACCAAGGCGTCCATGGCCTTCGCTGATGAGCTTGCAGAGCGCTATTCCGACTGCGTCACGGTGTGGCCGCAGGACGAGCGGGGTCTTCTCGACCTCGAATCGCTTCTCAAGGATCCCGAGGACAACACCTTGGTGTACTGCTGCGGGCCGGAGCCATTGCTCGCGGCGGTCGAGCAACATTGCGCCCAATGGCCGACAGGGGCCCTCCACATCGAGAGGTTCGCCGCCAAGGCGCCGAGTGCAGAGCAGGCCGCTGAAGCGCTCGATCAGTTTGAGGTGGTGTGCCAGCGTTCCGGAATCACTCTGGAGATCACAGCCGACAAGTCGATTCTGGAAACCCTTGAGGAAGCGGACATTCCCATCATGGCGAGCTGCTATGAAGGCGTCTGCGGCACCTGCGAGGCGCGAGTGTTGGAGGGCACCCCGGATCACCGCGACTCGATGCTCACCGAACCTGAGAAAGTTGCCGGCGAAGTCATGTTGGTATGCGTGTCGCGCTCACGCACCGAGAGGTTGGTCCTGGACCTGTGATTACCAACTATCCGAAGAAATGCTGGTACGTCGCCGCCACCTGCGAGGAGATAACCGACTCGCCGCTGGGACGTCAGTTGCTCGGAAAGGATGTCGTGCTGTGGCGCGGCATGAGCGGCGTGGTCACCGCTTTCGAAAACCGTTGCGCCCATCGAGCTTTCCCGCTGTCGCACAGCCGCGTCGACGGAGACCGCTTGGTTTGTGGGTATCACGGATGCACCTACGACGCCGAAGGCAAGTGCGTTTACACACCGACCCAACCCCAAGTCCCTACCGGGATGAGGGTGCGCGTGTTTCCCGTCTTCGAGGAACCGCCGTTCGTCTGGATCTGGCCGGGACAGCCGGCCGCTGCCACCGGAAGTCAGCCGCCACGCATGCCGTGGATCAACGACCCGGCGTGGTCGACATTCGCGGATACGTGGCACGTGGACGCCAATTACATGATGGTTCATGAACACTACTTGGACTTCAGCTACGCGCCTGTCGTTCATACGAGAGATCTGCCTCCGGGACTTGACAGTATGCCGGCGTTCAGCGATGTCGAGGTGACCGAGACCACAGTGTCTTATACCCGGATCATGCCGGAACTCCCCCTCACTGACTGGCACGTCAACGCCACCGGACTCGACCGGGCCCAGTTGTATAAGCATAGTGAGAGCGGCACTTTCGTCTCGCCCGGGATGCATCGCCAATATTGGAATATTGAGACCTCGGCCGGCAAGGTGTACACCACCACGCGGACCCACGCCATCACGCCCGAGACGGACACATCGACTCACGTGTTCATGCAGGGCTCGCGTAACTACGCACTCGATAGTGACGCGGTGACCACCGGTTTGAGGTCGTTCCTGACCGGGGTAAGCGAACGCGACACTTCCATCCTGGAGATGGCGTCCAGGCACGCGGGCTACGACGGATGGCGGGGCGGGGTGGAGTTTCAGGCAGATGCCGCCGCACTGCGCGCTCGACGCATCGTTGGGGTGATGTTGGCCAAGGAAGCGGGCCGGTCCGCGATACGTCCCGGTCTCGCACCCAACAGCAGGGCCTACTCACTCAGCCCTGATCGGCCGCTCGTACCTGGTGGCTAGCGACGCTTCGACGCTTTGCGCATCCACCCGTAGCCCAAGTAGTGCGCAGCCTTCTCGCGCACAGTACGAAGGATTCGACTATGGCGGTTTAGCGGGCGCTGGTGAGGTTCTCTGCGTTATCGCCTCGCGAGTGTTTCCCGAACGGCCGTTTTGTCCGATGAATTGCGTGGATTTCGTGAACTTGCGGTGATGGTGGATGGTCCTGGCCGGTTTCGAGCCAGCGACCTTCCGCACGTGAGACGGTCCTCGCCCGCGAGCTGTCCCAACGTCGCTTAGGGTAGCCTAAGCTCGATGAGCTTCTCGTATGCCTCCGTCATCGAGACGATTCAGCTGACCCCACGCCTGCGCCGCATCGCGCTGCAGGTCGACGACCCCGAAGCGCTCGAGGTCAAGCCAGGCGGCGACTCCGCCGTCGGCGTCTACTTTCCCGTCGTCACGCCCGACGGCGAACGCATCCCGCCGCCGGTCGTCGACGGCCCCGACGGGACCCGCTACGTCGACCCATCGTCGGGAGCCGAGGGTCGCAACTACTCTGTGCGGTACCACGCAAGCGACCGGATCGAACTCGACGTCATCCTGCATGCCCGCGGAGCCGGAACGACGTGGGCCAGCGCGACCGGCCCCGGCGACCGGGTCGGACTCGACCACGCTCGATCGTGGTACCGGCCCGAGCCGACGACCCACTGGCAGCTGCTGGTCACCGACCTGTCCGGGCTGCCCGCCGCCGCCCGCATCATCTCCGAGCTTCCCGGCGGCATCCCCGTCACCGCCATCGTCGAGGTCGCCGAACACGAGGACCTGGACTATCTGCCCACCCATCCGGACGTCACCATCGTAGAAAGCGTCGGCACCGGAAACGGCCACGCCCCAAGCCAACTCGCGCAGCTGGTCCGCGAACTGACGCTTCCCGACGGCCGCGGCTACTGCTGGTTCGCCGGGGAGGCCGCAGAATCCCGGGCCGTGCGCAAGCACTTCCGCGGCCACGGGTGGACGATCGAACAGCTCGACGTCACCGGCTACTGGCGGTTCGACTCCGAGACCTGGGACGCCAAGTTCGCCCTCGTCGAGGACGACGTCGTGGCGGTCTGGGAACGCGCCCTGGCCGACGGCAAGGGCGAGAAGGTGGCCGACGAGGAGTTCGACGAAGCGCTCGAGCGAGCCGGCCTCTAGACACCGTGACCGCCCCCGCGCCGGCGCCGACAGCTCCGGCCACCACACAGCGCCACCCGACCCAACGCAGCCGGGTCGTCGGGCTGCTCCTCGCCGTGGCGCTGTTGGCCCTGACGTGTGTCGCCAGCCTGGCCATCGGCACCGAAAACGTCACCCTGCCAACCGTCTGGCAGGCCGTCACCGACTACCACGACATCGGCGACCAGTGGATCGTGCACGACCTACGTATCCCCCGCACCGTGCTCGCCCTGCTCGTCGGGCGGGCCCTCGGCCTGTCGGGAACCCTGATCCAGGCAGTGGGCCGCAATCCGCTGGCTGACTCCGAGATCCTCGGGATCAACTCCGGTGCAGCGCTGTTCGTCGTCTTCGCGATCGCCTTCCTCGGCATGACCGGCATCTGGTTCGCCTTCACGGGCACGCTGTTCGCGATGCTGCTGGTCTACCTGGTCGGCATGACCGGTCGCGCCACCGTCCCCCCGGTTCGCGTGCTGCTCGCCGCCGTCGCGGTCGGCGCGGTGATGGACGGCATCGGCTACGCCGTCCGGCTGCGCAACCCACGAGCCTTCGACAACATGCGGTTCTGGGACGCAGGCGCGCTCGACGGCCGCTCCCTCGAGGTCGCCGCGGCGATCGCTCCGTTCATCGCCATCGGCGTGCTGCTGTGCCTGGCCGTCGGACGCTCGCTCAACGTCACCGCCCTCGGCGACGACCTGGCAAAGAGCATGGGCGGCAACGTCGCCCGCACCCAGGCCCTGAGCCTGATCGCCGTCGCCCTGCTGGCGGGCACGGCCACCGCAGGCGCGGGCCCGATCGGCTTCGTCGGCCTGATGGTAGTGCCGCACGCGGTGCGCAGGTTCACCGGCCGGGACTGGCGCTGGATCCTCGCCTACGCCACCGTCGTAACGCCGGCCCTGCTGTTGGCGACACCGCCGAAATCGTTCTTGCCGAGTCGACTCCGCGTACGCCGACGGTCCACCGGAGTTGGCTGCTCAATGAACGTCACTACGGCGCACTTCAGGGCAGAAGCCGCGCGGCGGTGCGTGCCGAGTTCGGCGACGAGCTGTCCGGCCGCTGGCGTCGCTCCTACGACGCGACACCACCCTCCATCGGCGACGACGACCCCACCCATCCGGTCCGCGATCCGCGCTACGCCGAAGTGCCCGCGGACGAGCTGCCGACCACCGAATCACTCGCCGACGTACGCACGCGACTGCTCCCCTACTGGCGGAACGCGATCGCCACCGACCTGGCCGCCGACCGAGTCACCCTCGTTGTCGCGCACGGCAACTCACTACGCGCACTGTGCATGATCCTCGACGACCTGTCTCCGGAGCAGGTGCGCTCGTTGCACATCCCCACCGGGGTGCCGCTGCGTTACGACCTCGACGAGGCCCTCGTCCCACGGGTGCCGGGCGGCACCTACCTCGACCGATCCGCGGCAGCGGCGGGGATCGCCGAGGTTGCCGCCGGCGGATTCGTGACAAAGCCGTAACAGTCTCGTCGGCACCGTGCGACAGTTCCCCGATGACCGGAAGCGTCGCCGTGATCGGGGCAGGGCCGGGCGGGCTGATCGCGGCGCGTTGGCTGCTCTCTCGGGGATTCGAGCCGACGATCTTCGAGCAGGGTCCGATGCTGGGCGGTCAGTGGACGGGCCTTGATGGCCACAGCGGTGTGTGGCCGACCATGCGCACCAACACGAGCCGCGTCATGACCGCCTTCAGCGACCTGGCCCACGACAGTGACCTCGTCTACCAATCCAACCAAGACATCCTCGACTACCTGCATCGCTATGCCGAGGCGTTCGGAATCGATTCCCGCATCCGGCTCGACACCCGGGTGGAGCTCCTTACCCGAGACGGTGCCGGATGGCTGGTGGCTCACTCCGGAAGGTCCATGCGCTTCGACCGAGTGGTGGTGGCCAGCGGCAGGTTCCATGCGCCCGCGATCCCAGAGGTTCCTGGCCTCGACACATTCGCCGGGTCGGCGGGAGTGATCTCCAGTTACCACTATCGGGAACCCTCCGCATATCTCGGCAAACGTGTTCTCGTCGCAGGCTGCGCGGTCAGCGCGCTCGAGATCGCGGTCGAACTCGCTCACCTCGGCGCAGCCCGCGTCGTGGTCACCCAGCGCCGACAGCGCTACGTTCTGCCGAAATTCGCCGCAGGCGTTCCCTCCGACCACCGGATCTTCACCCGATACGGAGCCCTGGCGAGCGAGCGCCTGCCGGCAACGGAGATCGACCGACAGCTGAAGGAGATCGTGGTCGAGGCCGGAGGGAGCCCGCAGCAGTACGGCGCCCCGGCGCCCGACGCGTCGCTCTTCGCCGCTGGAGTCACCCTCAACCAGCAGTACCTGCCGCTCGTCGCGGAGGGCCGGATCACGGTGCGTCCATGGATCGAATCCGTCGCCGACTCGACCGTGACCTTCATCGACGGGTGTGCCGAGGAGTTCGACGGGATCGTATTCGGCACCGGCTTCGATCTGTGCATGCCGTTTCTCGGTGAGGACATCCGCGCGGTCCTCGACCTCGATGCGGTGCACCTG
Organism: Mycobacterium sp.; assembly: GCF_032162105.1. GTDB lineage: Bacteria > Actinomycetota > Actinomycetes > Mycobacteriales > Mycobacteriaceae > Mycobacterium. The sequence continues at coordinate 6,059 of NZ_JAVRPS010000585.1, forward strand.
GACGCTGATCGCTACACGTTTCACCCCGACCTCGACGGGCTGGCCTTCATGGGTATGTGGGACCAGTCGGGCGGATACTTCGTGCCGCTGGAACTGCAGGCCAGGTGGATCGCCTACCTGTGGGGCGGCGCGATTCCGGCGGTCAGTGAGTCCACCCAGCGGCAGTCGATCGATGCCTATCGCTCCAGGCGGGGGACGTCCCAGAAGACTCGAATGAACCTGGCGGCCCTGACCTTCGCGCGCGCCGCCGGTGTCGAGCCGCACCTCGAGAATTGGCCGGACCTACGCCGCGCCCTCTTGTTCGGCCCCCTCGCGCCGAGTTGCTTCCGACTCGAGGGCCCGGACGCGCTGCCCGATGCCCCGGAACGGTTCGCCCGCGAGGCCGCCGCGTTCGGTGCGATCACGTCGAACGAGCTGACCGAGCGCGAACGGAACTACTGGTCGCTCATCGACGACAGCGGATGACTGCGAGTCCGCCCGGCGTCACAGCGCACGGCCTATGCCCCGCGCGGCGACCTGCAAGGCGCCGAGCAGCCGCTGGCGATCGCGCTTCAGGGTGGGTACCACGACGCCGATCGCGGCCACGACCGCATCGTCTGACGACCGCACGACGGGGACGGCCAGCGAGCATGCTCCCAGCGACATCTCTTCGTTCGTCGTCGCGACCCCCTCGCGCCGAATCCGTTGCAGCTGTGCGGAAAGCACCGAAGCCGACACGATCGTGTACGGCGTGACCCGGGTCAGGCCACCCAGCACCCGCGCGACCACGTCGGGGGGCGCGTTGGCAAGAAGGACCTTCCCAACGCCGGTGCAGTGCATCGGCAGTCTGGTGCCCACACTGCTGACGATGGGCACCGACGCGCGGCCCATCATTCGCTCCAGATAGAGCACCTCGTCGCCATCGCGGACGGCAAGGTGAACAGTGGCCCAGGTAGCGGCATACACGTCGTGCAGAAACGGCTCGGCAACCTGCCGTAGCGTGCCCTGGATCGTGGCGACCAGGCCGGCTTCCCACAGCAGGCGGCCAACGACGTAGCGACCGTCGTCGCGCCGCTGCAGCGCCCCACCCAGCACCATCTCCCCGGCCAACCGATGGGCGGTGGGGACGGGAACGCCTGCCCTGCGGGCGAGTTCGGTCAGTGTCAGGCTGCGATGCTTCTCGTCGAACGCCCCGATCATCGCCAGCAATCGTGACGCCACACTGGCCCCAGGCGTCGACGTGTTTCCCGCCATTTACCGACTCCTTCCGCTGAGCGGAACTCTACGCTGCCCTGCTGGCACGCTTCGGCGATACCGTGCTCACTGTGACAGCACTGATGGCCGGCACGGCGCCCAACGAACTGGCGAGCCAGGCTCAGATCAGCGCGGAGATCGCCACCATCGAATCATCTTGTCAGCAGGTCGGTTTCGAGGAGACCCAGCCGCGGGTCGACTACGCGCCGTACCGGAGCAGCCGGCTGCGGCATCCGACGAAGACCCTGGTCCGCGCCGACCCGGAGGGCCTCGAGTTGTGGGCCCCGTGTTTCGGTGAGCGCGACGTGCACCAGCTGGAATCCGATCTGACCATCCAGCACAGCGGCCAGCCGATCGGCGAGCGCATGGTGGTGACCGGACGGATCGTCGACGGTGACGGTAGGCCGGTGCGCCGTCAGCTCGTCGAGATCTGGCAGGCCAACGCAGGCGGCCGTTACGTCCATCAACGCGACCAGCACCCGTCGCCGCTGGACCCGAACTTCTCCGGCGTGGGGCGCTGCCTCACCGACGACGACGGCTGGTACCGCTTCACCACGATCAAGCCCGGGCCGTACCCGTGGAAGAACCACCACAACGCGTGGAGACCGGCGCACATCCACTTCTCGTTGTTCGGAACCGAATTCACTTCTCGGATGATCACCCAGATGTACTTCCCCGGCGACCCGTTGTTCGCACTGGATCCGATCTTCCAGTCCATCACCGACCAGAAGGCGCGGGATCGGCTGGTGGCCGGTTACGACCACGAGCTCACCACGCACGACTGGGCGACCGGTTATCGGTGGGACATCGTGCTCACCGGATCGGCGCGGACCCCCGTCGAGAACTCCGAGAACGGCGACGGCCAACGATGAGCACGCTGTTGACCGCCACCCCCGGACAGACCATCGGACCCTTCTTCGGGACCGCGCTGCCGTTCGCCGGCGACAACCACCTGGTGCCACCAGGAACCGCAGGAGCGATCCAATTGCACGGCGTGGTCACCGACGGCGATGGCACTCCGGTTCCGGACGCGCTGCTGGAGATCTGGCAGGCCGATGCCGACGGCGAGATCCCCAGCGCCACCGGCTCACTGCGTCGCGACGGCTGGACCTTCACCGGATGGGGGCGGTCCGCCACCGACGGCGAAGGGCGCTACACCTTCTCCACCGTGGTTCCCGGGCCGACGGCGCCGGGCTCGTCGCCATTCATCTGTGTCACCGTCTTCGCCCGCGGGCTGCTCAACCGCCTGTTCACCCGCGCGTACCTGCCGGGCGACCACCTGGCCGCCGACCGACTGCTGCAATCCATCCCGGCAGAACGCCGCCACACCCTGATCGCGCGCCGCGACGAGCACGGCCTGCGTTTCGACATCCGCCTGCAGGGCGACGACGAGACCGTCTTCCTGCGCTACCCGGGACACTGACGTGACCGACCTGTTCTGGCCCGGTGACCATCTCGCCGGCGAGCTGATGAGCGACAGTGCGTTCCTGGCCGCCATGGTCACCGTCGAGCAGGCCTGGCTCGACGTCATCGTCGACGGTGGCGTCGCCCCGGTCCATGCCCGAGCCAGGCTCGACGATGCCCTCACCGACGGCGACCTCGAGGCAATCGCCCGCGGCGCCGACGTCGATGGCAACCCCGTCAGCGGCCTGGTCACCCTGTTGCGACACCGCAGCACGGATCCGACCGCGCGGTGGTTGCATCGCGGCTTGACCAGCCAGGACGTCCTCGACTCCGCGTTGGTGCTGTGCGTGCGCGAGGTTCTGCATCGGATCGACGACGAACTCGCCGCCCAAGTACAGACGATGGGCACGCTGGCCGAGACTCATCGCGGGACGATGACACTCGCGCGCACGCTGACGCAGCCGGCTCTCCCGAGCACGATCGGCGTGAAGGTGTCGCGTTGGCTGTGCGGCGTGCTGGATGCCGCAGAGCCCTTGGCCGACCTGCGGGCGTCACTACCGGTCCAGATGGGTGGCGCGGCAGGCACTCTGGCCGCGACGACGGAACTGGCCGGATCCGCGCAGGGCGCCATCGCATTGAGCGATGCGTTCGCCGCGTCGCTGGGGCTCGTGCCGTCGCCGCCCTGGCACACCACCCGCTCCCCCGTCACCCGCGCCGGCGACGCCCTGGTCACCTGCTGCGACGCCTGGGGACACATCGCTGCCGACGTCGCAACGGGTAGCCGCGCCGAGATTGGTGAACTCGGCGAGGGTCGTGGCGGCGGTTCGTCGACCATGCCGCACAAGGAGAACCCGGTGCGCTCGGTGCTGATCCGTCGGGCGGCGCTGACGGCAGGACCGCTCGCCGCCACCCTGCACTGCGCGTCCGCCACCAACGTCGACGAAAGAGCCGACGGAGCATGGCACGCCGAATGGGCCACGCTGCGTACCCTGGCCCGCCGGACCGTGGTTGCCGCCGCGCACACCACGGAGCTGCTCGCCGAGCTCAACGTCGACCCCGCCCGCTGCGCGGCCAACCTGGCGTCGGCCGGGGAGATCCTCGCCGAGCAGCGGAGCATGACCGAATTGACCGTCCGCTCAGCGCTTCCGGGCTATCTCGGTGCGGCCGACCAGCTCATCGACGCCGCGCTGGAGCGCGCAGCCAAATACCTCAAGGGCACGCCATGACCATTCCACGCATCACCGCCGTCGACTTCGGCGGACCCGACGATGGCGGGCTGCTCCTGCTCGGCCCGTCGTTGGGCACCTCGGCCGTCTCGCTCTGGCGGGACGCAGCCGCTCGACTGCGGGAGCACGTCCACGTCATCGGCTGGGACCTGCCCGGGCACGGCGAGAACGGTACGGCCGAACCGTTCACGATGGCCGAACTCGCCGCCGGGATACTGGCACTGGTCGACGGCGCGGCACCGGGCGCTCGGTTCCACTACGCCGGCGACTCCGTCGGGGGCTGCGTCGGTTTGCAGTTGGCCCTCGACGCACCGCACCGGATCGCGACGGCCACCGTGCTCTGTACCGGAGCGGCCATCGGGACCGCGGAGGGCTGGCGGGAACGTGCCGCCACCGTTCGGGCGTCGGGCACCGCGGCGCTGTTGGACAGCGCCCGAGAGCGTTGGTTCGCACCAGGCTTCACCGAGCGCCGGGCCGATGTCAGCGCCGCGCTTCTCCACGCTCTGCGCGACGCCGACGCCGAGTCCTACGCACAGGTCTGTGAAGCGCTGGCCGGTTTCGACGTCGGCGACCGGCTGGCGGAGATCGTCATCCCCGTGCTCGCCATCGCCGGTAGCGAGGATGTCCCGACCCCACCGGAATCGCTGCGGCGCATCGCCTCTGGAGTGAAGGTCGGCCGGCTGGTGGTACTCGACGGGGTCGGCCACTTGGCCCCGGCGGAGGCACCCGAGCGGGTCGCCGAGCTCACTCTGGAGCACCTGTGGGGCGGTGAATCCCCGCGGACGACGACGACCCAGGACGTCTACGGCGCGGGGATGCAGGTGCGGCGCGAGGTCCTCGGTGACGCGCACGTCGACCGCGCCTCGGCGGCCACCACCGAGCTCACCGGCGACTTCCAACGATTGATCACCGAATACGCCTGGGGCAGCATCTGGACCCGCCCCGGCCTTGATCGGCGCAGCCGATCCATGATCACGCTCACCGCACTCGTCGCCCGCGGCCACCACGAGGAGCTGGCGATGCACCTGCGTGCCGCACGCCGCAACGGCCTGAGCAACGACGAGATCAAGGAAGTGCTCATGCAGACCGCCATCTACTGCGGGGTGCCCGACGCCAACACCGCCTTCCGGATCGCCTCCGGGGTGCTCGCCGAGATCGACGGCGGTGAGCTGTGAGCCGCACGATCATCTGCACGTCACCCAGCGACGCCGTCGCCGGAATCCGCGACGGTGCAACGATTCTCGTCGGAGGCTTCGGGATGGCCGGAATGCCGACCACGCTGATCGACGCGCTGATCGCGCAGGGCGCGACGGACCTCACCATCGTCAGCAACAACGCAGGCAACGGAGACACCGGCCTGGCCGCGCTGTTGGCCGCCGGACGCGTGGCCAAGGTGATCTGCTCGTTCCCGCGCCAGACCGACTCCTATGTGTTCGACGCGCTGTATCGCGCGGGCGAGGTGGACCTCGAGGTCGTGCCGCAGGGGAACCTGGCCGAACGGATCAGGGCCGCGGGCGCGGGTATCGGCGCGTTCTTCTGTCCGACCGGCATCGGGACGCCGCTCGCCGCGGGCAAGGAAGTCCGCACCATCGAGGGCCGTGACTACGTCCTCGAGTACCCCATCCACGCAGACGTCGCGTTGATCGGCGCACACCTCGGTGACGGGATGGGAAACCTGGTCTACCGCAAGACCGCCCGCAACTTCGGGCCGGTGATGGCCACCGCGGCGAAGCTCGTGATCGCCGAGGTCGCCCGCGTCGTCGATCCCGGCGACATCGACCCGGAGGCCGTGGTGACTCCGGGAATCTTCGTCAACCGCATCCTCGACCTGTCGTCGCTGTCGGGCCACCGCACCCGGGCGGCGTCATGACCGAGACCGTGCGCACCCGACCCGCAGTGGTCGAGCACCTCGACCGCGGACCGTTGGACCGACACGAACTCGCGGCCATCATCGCCCGTGACATCCCGCCCGGCTCGTACGTCAACCTCGGCATCGGGCAGCCGACGCTGGTCGCCGACTACCTGGCACCGGCTTCCGGCGTGGTCTTGCACACGGAGAACGGCATGCTCGGGATGGGCGCGGCCGCCACGGGCGACGACATCGACCCCGACTTGACCAACGCAGGCAAGGTCCCTGTCACCGAGACGCCAGGCACGTCGTACTTCCACCACGCCGACTCGTTCGCGATGATGCGCGGCGGTCACCTCGACGTGTGCGTGCTCGGTGCCTTCCAAGTGAGTCGACGCGGCGATCTCGCGAACTGGCACACCGGCGCCCCCGACGCCATCCCCGCGGTCGGTGGCGCGATGGACCTGGCCATCGGCGCCAAGCAGGTCTTCGTGATGATGAATCTCTTCGACAAGAACGGGACCGCCAAACTCGTCCCGCTGTGCACCTATCCGCTGACCGGGCTCCGCTGCGTCAGCCGGGTGTACACCGACCACGGGATCTTCCACGTCGACCCGACGGGCGAAGGGCACGTCCACGTCACCGAGACCTTCGGAATCGGCGTCGCGGCGCTGGCGGAGCGGATGCAGCTCGACCTGGTTCGGTCTTGAGCCGAAGCCGGACGCGGGAGCACGCCCGGCACCTAGGCTGCGGTGCAGAGCCCGCCTTCTCCGGAGGGCGTCGTTCCTAAAGGCAGTCGACGGGAGTGACCCAATGCGCCGTGACCGTGCAGTCGCCGCGCGGCAGCAGTGTCGTGCCTCGGTCGTGCTCGCCGCCGTCGTGTTCGCAGTTCTCGGCTGTTCAGAGTCGACACCACCACTGACGCCGTCGGTCGCCGGGTCCACCCCAACGACGGTGGCCGCCACCGGACGGCCCGGCGCGACCATGCTCGACGACACGACGGTGGCCGCCGCAGGGGATGGCCCCGCGGGCGCACAACCGCAGCTGGCCGCAGACCCGATGCAGTTGGCCGACGATCTCGTCGCTGACGAGCAGGCGCTGCGTGACCCGTCGACACCGGAGGCAGGGCTGGTAGCCGCGGCGCGCCGACAGCAGGCCGCCTACCGCGCGATCGGGCGCCACCCCGACTGGGATGCGGTCACGCGACCGCGCATCCCGCCGGCACTGCTCGAGGTCTACGACCGCAACATCGAT
>NZ_JAVRPS010000586.1:0-2932 GCF_032162105.1 Mycobacterium sp.
GTCATGGAGAACGGCGCCAAGGTGAAGTTGCGCGGCGTCCAGATCGGCGAAGTCAGTTCCATCGGTAGCGATTCCAACCTGGCGTCCCTGCACTTGAAGATCGACCCAGACCCGTTCCAGTTCCTACCGAGCAACGTCGAGGCCGAGATCAAGTCCAGCACCGCGTTCGGTGCCAAGTACGTCGATCTCATCGTGCCTCCCGATGCGAGTTCCGCGCCGCTGAAGCCTGGCGCCGTGCTGCACTCCCGCAACGTGACCGTCGAGGTCAACACCGTGTTCGAGAACCTGCAGTCGGTAGTCCACTCCGTCGACCCGGCGAAACTGAACTCGGTGCTCTCAGCAGTGGCCGAATCAGTGCGCGGGAAGGGGGATCGCATCGGTCAGGCGATCACCGACGCGAACGATGTGCTACTCGCCGTGAACCCGCGGATGCAGACAGTTCGCCAGGACTGGCAGTTGTTCGGCAAGACCGCCCAGGCGTATTCGGATGCGGCGCAGGACATCTTGTCGATCCTAGACTCGTTCACGACCACCAGCGGGACGATCACGACACACGCGAAGGCACTTGACGAGCTGCTCCTATCCGCGGTCGGGTTCTCCCAATCGGGCATCGACACGATCGGCGGGAACCGGCCGAACCTGGTGCGCGCGTTGAACACACTCGATCCGACGACCGCTCTTTTGAACAAGTATTCGCCGACCTACAAGTGCCTGTTCCAGGGCGCCCGGTGGTTCCTGGAACACGGCGGCAGGGATGCGTTGGGCGGCAATGGAAAATCGGTGATCATGGACGCCGGGCTGCTGCTAGGCGATGATCCATATCGCTATCCCGACAACCTACCGATCGTCAACGCCACGGGTGGGCCAGGTGGCAAGCCGAGTTGCGGTTCGCTACCCGATGTCAGCAAGAACTTCCCGGTGAAGTATCTCGTCACCGACACGGGATTCGGTACGGGCCTTGACGTTCGGCCCAATCCCGGCATCGGCTTCCCCGGCTGGTCCAACTACTTCCCGGTCACCAAGGGTGTGCCGGAGCCGCCGAAGAACCGGTACCCGGGCGGCCCGGCACCGGGCCCATGGCCGGCCTACCCCGGGGCACCGGCTTACGGCGCACCCGAGTACGCGCCGGACGGAACACCGCTCTACCCGGGCCTGCCACAGCTGCCGGGGCCACCGCCGCCACCCGCACCGCCGGCAGCTAGCGAGGGACAGCCATGAGAGGGAGAACCGGTCGCGTCGTCACGCGGGTGGCGTTGTTCACCGTTTTGTGCCTGGTCTCGACGTTCATTCTGGTGACCGTGTTCGGGCAGTTCCGGTTCGACTCGCGCGACTCCTTTCATGCGGTGTTCACGAATGTTTCGGGCCTCAAGGGCGGCAACTTCGTCCGCATCGCCGGTGTCGAGGTCGGCAAGGTCAAGGACATGACCCTGCACAAGGACGGGACGGTCACCGTCGACTTCGCCATCGACAAGGGACTGGTTCTCACCGATGGCACCAAGGCGGCCGTGCGCTACGAGAACCTCATCGGCGACCGCTATCTGTCCCTCGAAGAGGGGCCGGGCTCGGTGCGGAAACTGCAACCGGGACAGACGATCCCGCTGGATCGGACTTCGCCTGCGCTCGACGTGGACGCTCTCATCGGGGGCTTTCGACCGCTGTTTCGGGCGTTGGACCCCGACCAGGTGAACGCGCTGTCCGGTCAGCTGCTGAAGGTCTTCCAAGGCCAGGGCGGCACCATCGCGTCGGTGCTGTCGCAGACCTCGGCGCTGACCACGACGCTGGCCGGCCGCGATCAACTCATCGGCCAGGTCATCAACAACCTGAACACCGTGCTGGGCACCTTCGCCGCCCACGATGATCAGTTCTCTCAAGGTTTGGGCAACCTGTCACAGCTCGTCCAGGAGCTGGCCGACCGCAAGACCGACATCGCAACGGGGACGGCGTACATCAACGCCGCGGCGGGATCCATCGCCGACCTCTTGACGGTCGCCCGTCAACCGATCAAGGAGGCCGTGACGCAGACGGACCGGTTCGCGGGCCAGATCATGGCCGATCACGACTTCGTCGACGATCTCGTCAAGACCCTTCCCGACGCCTATCAAGTGCTGGCCAGGAATGGTCTTTACGGCGACTACTTCGGCTTCTACCTCTGCGATGCGATTCTCAAGGTCAACGGTAAAGGCGGCCAGCCCGTGTTCGTCAAACTCGCCGGTCAAGACTCGGGACGGTGCACACCCAAATGACACGAATCAACCGAAAAATACTGTGGCGGCCGCAAATAAAGCCGCTGGCCGAGCGCAATCGGTTGGCCGTCGGTGGGGTCGGAACCCTCATTCTGATCGCCTTGGTGATCGCGGCCTTCTCCTACGACAAGATTCCATTCGTCAAGGGCACCTCCGACTACTCCGCCTACTTCGCAGAGGCCGGCGGGATCAAGTCCGGCAGTGACGTGCGGGTGTCTGGCCTCGGCGTCGGCCGGGTCTCCGACATTCGTTTGGAAGGAACGAAGGTGCTGGTGGACTTCACCGTCCGCGATGGCGTCGAGTTGGGTGCGCTGACCGAGGCCGCGATCAAGACCGAAACCGTGCTCGGTACCAAGTTCCTCGAAGTGACCCCGCGCGGCGACGGCAACCTCACCGGCACGATCCCGCTCGAGCGGACCACTTCTCCCTACGACCTGCCCAGCGCATTGGGCGACTTGACCTCCACCATCAGCGCTCTGGATACCACGCAGCTGTCCTCGGCGCTCACCACGTTGGCGGACACCTTCAAGGACACCCCGCCCGACTTGAAGATCGCGCTGGAGGGAGTGGCACGGTTCTCCGACACCCTCAACACCCGTGACGCGCAGCTGCGCAACTTGCTGGCCAACGCGAACAAGGTCACCGCAGTGCTGGCCAAGCGCAGCGATCAGATTGCCAGCCTGGTCGTC
>NZ_JAVRPS010000587.1:0-5139 GCF_032162105.1 Mycobacterium sp.
ACTGAGGTTGCCCCCGGATGGTGGACACGGGGTCAGGCGGCTTGTGCCGTCTGATTGTGGCGGTTCTCGAACTCGACGGGGCTGATCATGCCGAGTTTCGAGTGCCGCCGTCGGCGGTTATAGACCCGTTCGATCCAGTCGCCGACCGCGAGCTTAGCAGCATTCTTGGTTGGCCAGGAGTATCGGTGGTAGAACTCCGATTTCATTGTGCTCCAGAAGGATTCAGCCTGTGCGTTGTCCCAACACACCCCCGTTCGGCCAACGGATTGAGCGATGTCGTGGCGGCGGGCGAACCGGGCGAGCTGCCCGGAGGTGTACTGAGTGCCACGGTCGGCGTGGAAGATCACCTGCTCGGGCAGCGCCCCACGCATCGTGACCGCCATCGACAACGCCGACTCCACCAGATCGGTGCGCATGTGATCCTCCACCGCCCAGCCCAGGACCCGACGCGAGCAGCCGTCGCGGACCGCGCAGAGATACAGCCAGCCCTCGCCAGTGGCCAAATAGGTGATATCCGACGTCCACACCTTGTCGAGCTCACCGCGGTCGAATCTGCGGTCCACCAGGTCCTTGGGACGGTGCGCGTCCAGATCGATGACGGTGGTCACCGGGGTGAATTGGCGGGGGCTGATCCCGGCAAGCCGTTGGCGGCGCATCGAAGCCGCCACCGTCTTGCGTGAGATCCTCACCCCGTCCTCACGCAGATCGGCCAGGATCCGCGGTGCGCCGTACACCTGGTCGGAGGCGTCGTGGAACGCCTTGACCATGGCGTCGAGCACCGCGCGGCGCTGCTGGGCCGGTGACGGGCTCGACGGGCCGGCGGCACGCCACTTGTAGAACCCCGAACGCGATACCCCCAGCAGTCCGGTCATCCGTGTGACCGTGAAGTTGGCCTTCTCCGCTTCGATGACCCGGTACATGGCTACCGGTTCTGTTCGGAGGCGAAGAAGGCCGCTGCTTTTTTCAAAAACGCCCTGTCCAAACGCAATTCGGCATTTTCCTTACGTAACCGTTCCAACTCTGCGCGTTCATCATCATCGAGCACTTCGGGAGTATCGGCTGCCGAGCGCGCTTTGGCCGCAGCGACCCACCGGCCAAGCAATTGTTCTCCCACGCCGATCTCGGCAGCGACGTGCGCGATCGGCCGTCCGGTATCGACGACCAGGCGCACAGCCTGCTCGCGATACTCCGGAGTGTACTTCTTGCGGTTTCCCGACACGGGAACATCCTCCCCGCAGGACCTAGCAGTCCCACGATCAGATGTCCACCATCAAGGGTCAACCCCACAAACCGGTGCCGGTCAGTTGGTATTGACTCCCAACACCATCAGCTCGACAGCGACGCAAGCACCGACGACACAGTCCAACTGGTCCAACGAATGTCCTCCGACGATGGTGTGGATGGCATCCTGGTGCAGCACCCCACTCCACCGCAGGTAGATGAGCGGTTGGTGTTCGAAGCAATCGGGCCGGCCAAGGACGTCGACGGCGTAACAGGTGCCTCGTTTGCCGCAATGGCGCTGGGGGGAAAGGGTTTTGCCTCTTGCACGCCCGGCGGGATCATGCGACTGCTCGACGCGTATGCCGTCGATATCGCGGGACGGCGAGCCGTCGTGGTTGGTTGCAGTCCCATTCTCGGCAAGCCGGTGGGGATGCTGCTCCTCGCCCGTGACGCAACGGTGACGTACTACCACTCACGAACCGTCGATCTGCCCGCACTGGTCGCTGAAGCCGACATCGTCATCGCTGCGGTTGGTCGCCCCGAGCTGATCAAGGGGGCTTGGATCAAGCCTGGCGCTGTCGTGATCGATGCCGGCTACAACCCGGGCAACATCGGCGACGTCGAGTTTGGCCCAGCCGCCGACCGCGCCCGGTTGATCACACCCGTGCCGGGTGGCGTCGGCCCGACCACCATCGCCGTCCTCCTCGCCCAAACCGTTGAAGCCGCACGCGCCCGCACCAATAATGGCCAAGGCCAACCGTCATCATGAGCTGACCGGAACCGGAACATGAGCGACCGGAAGTCGAAGACCGTTCTCGCCCAGCCGATCGCGGATCTGCTCGCTGCCGGCGCGGTACCGAGGTCAACGACCCGACGGTGATCACCGACCCGTTATCAAAAGCTGACGCGATCCCACTCCTGCGTCCGCAGGACTGCATCAGACGGCCCATGAATGGTCCAACCCCAGAGCATCCGGGCGACTGTCGCCCGGTCCGATGTCGTCGTTCTGTACTGGCGGTCGGGTCCGCCGTCGCGGTATTCCACGATGCAGTCGGTGTCGAGGGCATAGGCCGCTTGGGCGTACAGCTGTTCGCCGCGTTTGATCACGACCTGGTCGCCGAACCAGTCCTGCCGCGCCATCACGTCGTGAAGGATGCGCTCGGTCAAGTAGGGCAGCGTGGTCGCGTTGCCGGTGCTGACGTGCACCTCGACGCGGCCACGCGGGTCGAACAGCTGGCGGATTTGTAGATCGACAACGGCCAGTCCGCGATCCTTGGTGAGTTCGAGCATCCCGTACGTCGTGCCGTGCGAGCGGCGCGTGCACAACACGGCGCCGCGAGCGTTCGCGTCCACCGGCCAGATCGACAAGAATCCGTCGTCGTCGTCGTCGTCGCCGCCGATCGCATCGCGGCGTTCGAGTTCATCGATGAGATCAACCACCGCGGCCGACGGATCACCGCCAGGGTCGTCGAACAGTGCGTCGCAGATCTGCAACGCCTCCTCGGCGGTCTCGAAACCATCGGTCGCGATTACCGCGAAGTCATAGCTCACCGGTCAAGTGCAACATCGGCACCCGCCGAAACCTCATGTGAGCGAGCGAACGCCCAGACGGACGGTCGCCCCGCGTATGCGGGGCGCCCGCCCTACCCAACAGGCTGGTTACAGCGGGATCCAGATTCCGAAGAAGTAGAAGCCCCAACCATTTTGGCCCGGATCCCATATCGGTTGCTCGTTGTAGCCCCAGTAGTTGATCGGCCCTTGGTCCCACACTCCGCCCGGAGGAGGGAACGGCCCACCCCACCCGGCCCGCGGCGGTTCTCCCCAGCCCCACGGCGCTGCTCCATCACCCCACGGGGCACCACGGAAACCGCCGAAGGCGTCGGGAGGCCGCGGTCCGAAGTCGCGGGGACCGCCGGGGCCACCCGGCCCGCGGAAGTCGCCCGGACCACCAGGGCCACCCGGCCCACCGGGGCCGCGGTCGCCTGGCCCGCCAGGTCCACCCGGCCCGCGGAAGTCGCCGGGACCACCGGGGCCACCAGGACCACCGGGTCCGCGGAAGTCGCCCGGACCACCGGGACCACCGGGACCGCGGTCGCCCGGACCGCCAGGACCACCGGGTCCGCGGAAGTCACCCGGACCACCCGGACCCCCAGGGCCCCCAGGACCGCCCGGGCCACCAGGACCCTGGTGAGGGCCTCCAGGTCCGGGCCCGCCTCCTTGGCAAATCGGCGGCATACAACCGCCGCCTCCGCCCGGTGCCGCATATGCCACTCCTGAACCGACCCCCATCAGGGCCAATCCCACACCGCCAGTAAGAAAGACTCCCGCGACGGCTTTCTGCAGGTTCATCGTGTTACTCCTAATTCTGGAGGCATTCACTCCGATTCATCCCGACGGCTCGAAGTTAGATAGCTTGCCTATGATTGCTCCCTGTGTCCGCTGGTAATGCGCTGTGCGGTGCTAAAACTGGTGCTGAACAGCTGTTTTCGCCGTGGGGGTGCACTCGTCGGGTGCCGCCCACCCGGGCGATAGTCGATTAGCCGAGCCGATCAAGGCGCTTGGGTATTCCCAGCGCGTAGCACGGGATGGTGCAGTCGCGACCCATGCGGCCCCTCTAGCCAGGCCGCCCTGCGAGTTTGCTGATTGGTGACTGTGACCCACCACGCGCACGCGCACAGCTGGCGCCTAGTTTGGCGCGAGGCCGTCGTTGTGCTGCGAAGAACCCAAGTGCCGTACAAGATACTGGCAACTGCACGGAAGGGCACCATGACCATTAGCCGCGGACTGACCGCAGCCGTCGTCGCCGCTGGGTTCACTGTGGGGCTTGCTAGCCCAGCATGGGCCGACGATTTCAGCGGCATCTATTCGTTGAACCTCATCGGCGCGTCGGGAGCCCAGACCTCTTGGACCGCGAGATCGTCGTGTCCACCTTCGGGTGGCTGCGTTGCGCACATCACCACTTCAACCGGATGGAGCGGTGACGCGCAGCTTGCGGGTGATCGTTGGACGATGACGGTCGGCAGGCCAGACGGCCAAAGCTGCCCCGACGGCACCCGCCATGCGGAGTTGCAGACATGGTCGTGGGATGCGGCAGCGCTTGCCGGCGAAGTCAGCGGTGTGTCCACGGACCCCACCGCCTGCCCACAGACTGGCCCCGATGCATTCACGCTGACGAAGGTGCGCGGGAGTCTGTAGCCCTGCGACCTAGGCATCGAGACTGGGTCGCCGACGCGGTTGTGATCTTGGAAATGTCTTGATGGGATACCTCTGTGGGGCGCGAGGAGTCGTTTCGCGGTGGCTGGTGGCCAATCCTGCGACACGCGTTGGTCTCCCCATTGCGGCTCTGCTGCTGGGGGTTTCGGGCCTGTTCGGCGGGCTTGACCACGTCCCACTCGCCGACCGCGTCGACGACGTCAAACCCGGTACCGAGGTCACCGTGGAGCCGTTCACGCTGACCATCAAACAGGCGGTCGCGGTCGACCAGATCGGCGACGTGATCAGCCCGCTCACGCCAGGGAACCACCTGATGGTGGTCCTCGTCGACGCCGAGAACCAGAGCAAGGAGTCAGTGGGCAGCCCACGCGCTCATAAGAGAACCGGTGATCGCGGCGGCTATGGCTTAGGGCGGAAGTGCGTTGGCGTGCCCGCGCCATTGAGTGCTCTTGGCTTATCGCCTGAGTCAGCCAACTCGTAGTTGATCCGCCGGTCACGGATGACGGAATGCCGACGGTCAACCAGTCCACGCCAAGGTGGCCGAGCTACTTGACGACTCGTTGGTCGCCGCCGATCCGGCGGTCATAACCGATGAATCAACTGTGACCGATCGAGATCAGTGGCCCGAAAACACCCACGACCAGCGCCCCCGGCAGGACTCGAACCTGCGACCAACCGCTTAGAAGGCGGTTGCTCTATCCGCTG
>NZ_JAVRPS010000588.1:0-5068 GCF_032162105.1 Mycobacterium sp.
GGCGCAGGGTGCGCGCCGCTTGACGCACGCCCATCGGGCCGAATCTCGCCCCGGGCCGATACGACGTGCCGCCGTCGAAAGGCACTCCCAGAACGGCGATTTCGTAGTCGCCGACCTCGTGGATGTCCGCGATCCGTGCGAACGTGCCCTTGCCGGCGTAGCGAGGCACTTGTCCCGATGGCGTGGCGCCGATGATTGCGTCGTCACTGGTAGACATCATGGCCCTTCTGGCTCGATGGCAAAGATGCGTCCGCACCAGCGTCGCGCATGAACTCGACGAAGGCGCGGCGCGTCGCGAGCGTGTATCGATCCGCCTCGACCGACAGCTCGTACTGCTCGCGATCGAACGGCACCTCCAGTGGGTCGAGGGTGTTCAAGGTCGGCAGGTCCTCTTGCAGCACAGCCATCTCGGTGGCCAGCGTCGCGGCCGGGTCGTACGCCGTGTAGCCCGCCGCGGTGCCGGAGACGAGGAAGATCCGGCACCCGGTCGGGCCGGCCGGGGTGAATGCCTCCATGACGACCCGCTTGCCGCCCGCACCGTGATCGAGCAGCACGGTGGCGATGCCCGGCGCCACCGCGTGGTAGTCGAACGTCAGATCCTCGACGTCGCGGAACAGTTCGGATTCGCCGTTGGCGGCGGAGTAGCGGCGCGTCATCCAGGTCTCGTAGCCCGCGCGGCGCACCTCGAACTTCGAAACCCGGTGCGGCACATCGCCCATCGTCCCGCGGTGCACGAACGGGAAGTGGGCGACGTCGCGGAAGTTCTCCATCGCGGCGAGAATCCCGGCCTCGACGTCGACCGGCTCGCCTGCGGCGTAGGTCATTCCGAGCGTCTCGAGTTCTGGCAGGTCGGGCGGGCCGGTCAGTGGATCGCCGACGCACGTCCAGACCAGGCCGTAGCGCTCGACGGCAGGGAAGGCGCCGATGACGGCCGCCTTCGGGATCGCGGCCGACGGTCCGTTGGACGGGATGTACACACACTGGCCGTCCGCCCCGCGCCATTGCCACCCGTGGTACGGGCACTCGATCGAGTCGTCGACGACCGCGCCGAGATGCAGCGCCCCGCCGCGGTGCAGGCACCTGTCGGGCAGAACCCGTGGTTGCCCGTCGGCGGTGCGGAACGCGACCAGGCGTCGGCCGAGCAACGTCGCGATCTGAGGGCGGTCGAGGTCGACGGCGCGGGCGACCGGGTACCAGCCGCGGCGCAATGCGGCCGTGCGCGTCTCGGAAATCATCCGTCGGTCGGCGCCGATGATCCGGCCGGTGTGTGATCGTCGTGGGCTGCCGCGGCCTCGGTGAGCTTCGGCAACGTCGCGGGATCGCGGAGCAACCCCCGCACCATGATGGCCGCGAGCTCTCCTGCGACATGCTCGCGCGAGTAGTCCTGGTGTCGGAACGGGCTAGTGCCGCCGGGAGCGTGCGCGGCCGAGTTGCGGTACCGGCGCTGCACGCCCTCTTCGGCGGCGCAGATGTTCAGCGCGGCGAACTCGGGATCGCACTCGATGAACTCGCCGCACGCGATGCCGTCGCTGATCAGCGTGGCGATGTGCTGGTGCAGCTCGGCGGTGTCGGCCCAGAACCCGACGAATACATCGGGCTGCTGCTCGGCCAGCACCTCGACCTCGCAGATGTCGACCGGCGACGAGCACAGCTCGCGGATGTCGAGGCGCAGCAGCCGCAGAAGCCGGACGGCAGGCGAGCCGGTTTCCGAAACGACCTGCCTGGCGAAGTCGAGCGAGACGGTGTTCAACTCGAGCAGACCGAGGAGGATGTCCTCCTTCTGGCGGAACCAGTAGTACAGCGATGACTGGCCCAGCCCGCTCTGGCGCGCGATCTCGGTCATCGTCGTGTTGAGGTACCCGCGCTCGCGGAACAGCCGGGCGGCGACGACCAGGATGTGACCGCGGCGATCGGAGTCGCCGTCGAGCCCGGCCTCGTCCTCGAGGCTGGCCTGATCAGTGTTGTGGTGTGTCATCGACATCCTGTCCGCCCCATAGCCGCCGGCATCGGGCGCCGCCGTCCCCGTGCCGCGATCGTCTCACGACATCAACATCCCGCCGTTGATCTGCACGCACTCCCCGGTGAAGGATTTGGCGCCGGCTAGGAATACGACCACGTCGGCCACCTCGGCGGGCTGCACCAGCCGGCCGGTCGGCATGCCCGCCATGTAGTGGCGATGCAGTTCGTCGAGTCCCACGCCCTGGAACTCGGCGTCGCGGTTGAGCTGCTCGGTTTCGGTCGGTCCCGGGGCGATCGCGTTCACCCGGATCGCCGGAGCGAGCTCGCGGGCCAGCGACCGGGTCATCCCGAGCAGCCCCGCCTTGCTCGCCGCATAGGCACTGAAGCCGGCCTCTCCCCGCAGCGCCGAGATGCTGCAGAGGTTGACGACCTGACCGGCGCTCTCCCGCAGCGGCGCGGCCGCCGCCTGGGTCAGCCACAGGGGAGCGGTCAGGTTGACCTCGATGTCACGCCACCACAAGGGCATCGTCTCGACGGTCGGTTCGACGACCGTCATCGTCGCGGCATTGTTGACCAGCAGGTCCAGCCGCCCGAACCGGGCCAGAACGTCGTCGACGATCGCCCGACAGTTGTCCCGCCCGCGCAGGTCCGCCGGGATCGTCAGCTCGGCGCCTGCAACCTCGCCCGTCTCGGCGAGATCGGTCGCGACGACCGTCCAGCCCGCCTTCGCCAGCGCGCCAACGATCTCGCGCCCGATGCCGCCGGCCGCTCCCGTCACGAGGGCGACTCTCGCGCTCACTGGATCACCACCCCGCCGTTGGGCGAAATCACCTGGCCGGTCAGCCACGTCCACTCGGCGACGTCGACGATCGCCCTTGCCAGTTCCTCCGGGGTGCCGAACCGGTCGAGGGGGATGCTGTGCCGGTAGTCCTCGCCGCGCCACCGTGGCGTGAGCATCTCGGTGTCCGTAGGGCCGGGGCAGATGACGTTGACGCGCACCTGGTCGGGGCCGTACTCACGGGCGACCGATCGGACCAGGCCGAGCATGGCGGACTTCGCGGTCACATACGGCACGTGGTCCTCGTCGCCGAGCAGGGCCAGTTCCGACGAGATGCCCACGATCGAACCGCGCCGCCGTGCCCGCATCCGTGGGCCGACGGCGGCGATCACGTTCACGCAGCCGCCAAGGATGACCCCGAGGCTGTTGTGCCACAACTCCGGAGTCACCTCCTCGAGCGGCAGGTCGACGTCGAAGCCCGCACAGGCCACCGCGACTTCGATCGGGCCCAGGTCGGATTCGACGGCGGCGACCAGCTGATCGACCGCCGCCACGTCCGAGACGTCGGCTTCGTACGCGATCCCGCCGATGTCGCTGGCCACCTGCTTGGCCTCGGCCTCGCGACCGAGGTGATCGACCGCGACCTGGTAACCGCGGCCCGCGAGCGCGTATGCGGTGGCACGGCCGATGCCGCTTGCACCTCCGGTCACCAGGGCAGCACCCGCCATCTCAGCGCCCCTCGTCCGCGGCCAGCGGGATCGACGCGCCGTTGAGGGGCAGTGGAAACTCGGTGTCCAGGATCGAGATGATGTGCTCGACGATCCGCTCGGTCAGCAGTTCGCCCTTGGCCACGCTGGCCTGGGTCGCCGACGCCAGCACGCCGGTGGGGGTCGACATCGTCGGGTCGATCGGGAGCACGTCCCAGGGCACGTTGCGGGCGGGGGCGTCGTCCACGATGCGGTCCATGCGGACCGTGGCGGGCCGCAAATACTCGAAGAGCGAGGTCTCGATGACCGCGGCGTGCTCGAGGGCCAGGCCGGGGAAGCCGTCGGGGAACAGCACGTCCAGGTCGGCGCTTTCGAAGTCGGGCATGCCGTTCTCGACGACGACGATCTTCACCTCGGGGAAGCGCCCGGACACCAGGTACGCCGGTTCGTACACGAAGTTCTGATTCTCGAAGTGCCAGCTGTACAGGACGATCCGGCGGAATCCGGTGCGGATCAATTCCTCGAGCAGGTCCTCCAACATGGCGATGAACGTCGTCGCGCGAAGCGAGAGGGTGCCGGGAAACTGCTGGCCGCCACCGCTGGCCGGGCGCGAGCGGTACCCGAGCCGCACCGGCGGACCCACGATGAACGGGCGTCGGGCCGCGGCCAGCCGCAGCAGTGCCTGGGGGACCACCCAATCGGCGCTGACCGGCAGATGCGGGCCGTGCTGTTCGGTCGAACCGACCGCGATCACGACCGGGGCGTCTGCGGCGGCCGCGGCAGCGATCTCGGGCCAGGTCATCCACTCGTACTCGACGGTGCCCGCGCCCAGCACCGGCGTCATCAGGTCGTCACTCACAGCTGCCTCCATGTTATTTACCAGCCAAATCGATACTGCATCGATTTGTAAATCACGCCGTTCCGTCAATTGATACTACGGACATTCGTCTACGTCCAATTCGATACGTTATCGACACGGGTAATTATTGTGCACGAAACAACCGGCCCCTACGTTCGCTTCTGTCCGACGATCCGACCCGTTGCCTCTGGAGGCGCCCACCGTGCGCATGTACTTCTGCACCGACATCCATGGGAGCGAGCGGTGCTGGAAGAAGTTTCTCGCCACCCCCAAGCACTACGAGTGCGACACGATCGTGATCGGCGGGGACATCACCGGGAAGTTCATCGTGCCCGTGATCGAGACCAAACGCGGCAAGTACAAGGCCCGCTTCGCCGGCATCGAGCGCAAGGTCAGTTCGGGCTCGCAGCTTGACAACCTGCTCGCCATGATCGCGGACGCCGGTGAGTACGCGTGGCTGACCACCCCCGATGAGTTCGAGTCCCACGCAGGTGACCAGGACAGGATCGATGACCTGTTCCGGACCCTGATCCTCAAGCGCGTCGAGCGCTGGATCGACATGGCCGAGGACCGCCTTGGCGGAACCGGCGTGCGGGTGCTGATCAGCGGCGCCAACGACGACTACTTCGACGTCGACGACATGCTCAGCCGCTCGAGTGTGATCGAGGACCCGAACGGCACGGTGATCGATCTCGACGGCGGCTTCCAGATGATGGGCATGGGCTACGGCAACATCACGCCGTGGGCGTGCCCGCGCGACGTGTC
>NZ_JAVRPS010000589.1:0-19267 GCF_032162105.1 Mycobacterium sp.
ATCTGGTGGCAAACGGTGACTTCATCGAACCCGTCGGTCCGGCTTTCTGGGAACGGAATTCAATGTCATGAGCCCAAAACTTGCAGATATGGCAGCCGCACAAGGCGATGCGATCGATTCGCGCTACCACCCTTCGGCGGCGGTGCGTAGACAGCTCAACAAGGTCTTCCCGACGCACTGGTCGTTCCTGCTCGGTGAGATCGCGCTCTACAGCTTCATCGTCCTGCTCCTGACCGGCACGTACCTCACGCTGTTCTTCGATCCGTCCATGACCGAGGTCACCTACCACGGCGTGTACCAGCCGCTGAACGGCGTGCAGATGTCGCGCGCCTACGAAACCACGCTCGACATCAGCTTCGAGGTTCGCGGCGGCCTGTTCGTGCGCCAGATCCACCACTGGGCGGCGCTGCTGTTCGCCGCGTCGATCATGGTGCACCTGGCCCGCATCTTCTTCACCGGAGCGTTCCGCAGGCCGCGCGAAGCCAACTGGGTGATCGGGTCGATCCTGTTGATCCTGGCCATGTTCGAGGGTTACTTCGGCTACTCGCTGCCCGACGACCTGCTCTCCGGCACGGGCCTGCGGGCGGCGTTCTCGTCGATCACGCTGGGCATGCCGGTGATCGGAACATGGCTGCACTGGCTCCTTTTCGGCGGCGACTTCCCCGGCGAGATCATCATCCCGCGGCTGTACGCCCTTCACATTCTGTTGATCCCCGCAATCATGTTGGCGCTCATCGGCGTCCACCTGGCGCTGGTGTGGTTCCAGAAGCACACCCAGTTCCCCGGGCCCGGTCGCACCGAGAAGAACGTCGTCGGCGTGCGCGTGATGCCGGTCTTCGCGGTCAAGTCGGGCGCGTTCTTCGCCATGACCGTCGGCATCCTCGGCCTGATGGGCGGCCTGCTGCAGATCAACCCGATCTGGCAGCTGGGCCCATACAAGCCCTCCCAGATCTCGGCGGGCAGCCAGCCCGACTTCTACATGATGTGGACCGACGGGTTGGCGCGCATGTGGCCGGCGTGGGAGCTGTATCCGTTCGGCCACACCGTGCCCGCGGCCGTTGCGGTCGCCTTGATCATGGGCTTGGTCTTCATGCTCCTGATCGTCTACCCGTTCCTGGAGAAGAAGTTCTCGGGCGATACCGCGCACCACAACCTGCTGCAGCGGCCCCGTGACGCTCCGGTCCGTACCGCGATCGGCGCCATGGCCATCGCGTTCTACATCGTGCTGACCTTCGCGTGCATGAACGACATCATCGCGCTGAAGTTCCACATCTCGTTGAACGCGACCACGTGGATCGGCCGGATCGGCATGGTGGTGCTGCCCGCGATCGTCTACTACCTGACCTACCGGTGGTGTGTCGGCCTGCAGCGCAGCGACCGCGCGGTGCTCGAGCACGGAATCGAGACGGGCATCCTCAAACGACTGCCCCACGGCGCCTACATCGAGTTGCACCAGCCGCTCGGCCCGGTCGACGACCACGGCCACCCGATTCCGCTGGAGTACCAGGGCGCCCCCCTGCCCAAGCGGATGAACAAGCTGGGCTCCGGCGGTGCGACGGGCTCCGGCAGCTTCCTCCAGGCCGACCCCGTGTCGGAGAGCGATGCCCTTGCCGAGGCCGCACACGCGACCGAACGCAAGGCGATCACCGCGCTCAAGGAGTACCAGGACGACGAGCTTGGCTCCAACGGAAGCGGCAACGGGTCATCGAACGGTCACCACTGACCGTTCGACGGGACCCGTCGAGCTGCAGCTCCGTCAGGAACGTAGCGTTCACATTGCGCTGAGAGCTGCCCACATCGCCCCGCGGATCTACGACCGTGTGCGCAATCTCAGCCAATCCCTCAGGCCAATACGTCGCGCAACTGGCGCAGGAAGAACACCGGCACGGCGGGCATCGCCACCGTGACGAGGCCGGCCAGTCCGAAGGCAATCCATCCCGCGGTGTCGCTTTCGGTGGCCATCAGATATGTGCCCACACCGACCAGCGTCGTCGCCGCACCGATCGCGCCCGCGGTGACGACGGAGCTACGCAGCCATATCTGGTCCACGGCGGCGGTCGGGAAGCCGAGCCTGCTACTCGCCGGCGGCACCGATTGGCGGCGGATGACCGGACCGCCAACCGTGCGCAGTCTGGTGGTGGCCTCGACGGGATCGCCGAACCCGGAGCGCGCCGTGGCCGTGGGCCGGGCGACGGGTCGCTGGTTGCCAAGCGAGGAGCGCCTGGCCCGGATCAGGAGCGGCACAGCGCCGACGATTACGGCGGCCGACACCCCGATCACCGTGTACAGCAGCCACGGCGTGTCCGAGCCGGCCGAGGTGGCCGTGTGTTCGGTGGCGAGGTCCACCAGGGCCACGACGGCGGCCACTCCCGCCCCGAGGGCCGCCAACCAGAGCGCCGCGCATACGGCGATCAGGATGCGGTCGGTTTGGCCCAGCGTTCCGGGGTTCAGCCGCGACCGTCCTCCGGCGTCGTCATGTGTCATCAGCAGTTGGTCTGCCAGTCGTTGTTGTTCTGCGACGCGATCGTCTGGCCGTCGCTGGTGGTGATCGAGCAGTTCAGCCTGCTCAACCGCAACAGGCTGGAGGCCTGCACCGAGCCGTACTCAGACATCGAAATCGGGGTCACTGTCAGCGACCACGGGATGTACACGTTCTGTTGGGTGCGCTGGCGCCCCGACGCATCAGTGTAGGTGACCGAGATGCGGTCCAAAGGCGCCTTCGTGCCGGTGACGGTATAGGTGATGAACCTCGGCCCGGCCTGCACGCTCGTCGTGGGCGGCGCCGCGGCCGGCGGCGGTGCTGGGGGCGCCTCGACGGGCGGCGGCGCAGGCTCCTGGGTCACCGTGACCGTCTCCGGCGGCGGGGGTGGCGGCTCCTCGGTGGGCGGAGGCGGCGGCGGAGGTGGCGGCGTCGTCGTGCTGGTGGTGGTGGTCGTGGTGATCTCGTCCTGCACCGGCGGGGACTTGCTGGTACTGGTCGACGGCGTGGCCAGGTTCTCGTTGTCGGTGCGGGCGACCAACACGGTCACCGAGGTGACCAGCGCAACTGCCGCGACGATGGCGATGACGCCGACGATCCACGGCCACCGCGGTGGCGGCTCCTGGTCGAGCAGCTCGGCCACCGGCTCGTGGGTTTCGTAGTCGTAGAGCGCTGGGTCGGGCGGTACGTAGGGCCCACTGGTGAACTGCTCGGATTCGGGAGCGGAGTACGCCCGCGAATAGATCTCGGTCTCGCCCGTACTGTTCTCGCCCGTACTGTTCTTGTCCTGCGCCGGTTCGTCCGGCCCAGGAGGATTCGGCCCGCTCATCTACGCCTGTCCTTCTCGACTGCCAATCGGCGCGACGTCACCTCGAAGACCGTGACTGCCCGTGCCCCGGCAACAGTACCCAACACGACGGTCGAGCGGATCTCGTGACGCGGTACCTCGATCAACTGGCGCCCTTATCGTGACCCAGCTCGCTGCGTATCAGTGCTTCTCGGGTCCGGTGTAGTACTCGAAGACGAGGCCCGCGGCGGTCGCGATGACGAAGGTGCCGCCCGTGGCGATCAACCACGGCAACCACAGCGCGACCGCGACCGCGGTGACCGACGCGGACAGCGCGATCAGCAGCGGCCACCAGCTACCGGGGCTGTAGAAGCCGAGCTCCCCAGCACCGTCGGAGATCTCGGCGTCCTCGTAGTCCTCGGGTCGGGTGTCGAGACGGCGGGCGACGAACCGGAAGAACGTACCGGTGATGAGCGTCAGGCCCGTGGTCAGCACCAGCGCGGTGGTGCCCGCCCATTCGACGCCGCCGTTGGCGTAGAGCGCCGTCAGCACCGCGTACACGACGGTGACGAGGGCGAAGAACGCGGTCAGGAACTCGAACAGCCTGGCTTCGATGTGCATGCGATGTCCCTACTTGCTCGCCTGGGGGGCCTGCTCGCCGCGACGGGTGTCGAATGGGTGCGTGGTGACCGCCTCGGCGGGCAGGCCGATGGCCCGCAGCGCGTCGGCGTTCGTCCCGTTCGGGTGATCCTCGCGGTACTGGAGGTAGGCCTTGAAGTCATTGGGCTCCACGACGCGCACCTCGAAGTTCATCATCGAGTGGTAGGTGCCGCACATCTCGGTGCAGCGACCGACGAAGGCGCCGATCCGATCGATGGTGCTGATCTGGAAGACGTTGTCCGAGTGGTTGGCCCGGGGGTCGGGCATGACGTCGCGCTTGAACAGGAACTCGGGCACCCAGAACCCGTGGATCACGTCGGCCGACGCGATCTGGAATTCGATGCGCTTGCCCTTGGGCAGCACCAGAATCGGGATCTCGATGCTCGAGCCGATGGTCTCGATCTTGTCGAAGTTCAGGTAGGTGCGGTCCTCGGGGTTCAGGCCGCGGATCGCTCCGACGATTTCCTCACCGTGCGCGTCCACGCCCTCGGGCTTGGACGCCATGGCGGCCTTGCGCGCGGCGTCGGCACCGTCGTAGCTCAACGTGCCGTCGGTGAAGGCGATCTTCTGGTAGCCGAACTTCCAGTTCCACTGGAACGCCGTGACGTCGATGACGACCTCGGGATTGGGGTCCTTGTGCAGCATCTTCTCCTGCACCACGACGGTGAAGTAGAAGAGCACCGAGATGATCAGGAAGGGCACCACGGTGAGCACCAGTTCCAGCGGCATGTTATAGCCGAACTGGCGCGGCAACTCGGTGTCGGTCTTCTTCTTGCGGTGGAACGCGCTGGTCCAGAAGATCAGGCCCCAGACGATCACGCCGACCACCAGCGAGGCGATCACCGAGCCGATCCACAGCTCGCGGTTCAGCTTGCCCTCTGGGGTGATGCCGTATGGCCAGCCGAGGCCGAGAACCTCCGACCAGCTACACCCGCTGAGCAGGAGCGTCGTCCCACCCAAAACCGCTGACAACGCGACCAATCGGAGCCCGCGAGCGGTCACGTTGGCGCCTCCTAGAAGTCGGTGAAGCTAGGCGAATACTACGCAGCGTAGACCACCTTGGAGGGAAGGAGCGAAGCGACCGGGGAATGTCACGGACGCCAGTCTCGACACACCTCACCCAACCGGCATACTGGCGCCGTGTGCGGATTGCTGGCCTACCTACGCGACCCATCCGCCGACCCGTCCCCGGACCTGGTCGACGCGGTGTCGGGCGCCTCGCACCTGATGCGCCACCGCGGCCCCGACGAGCCGGGGACGTGGTCGGACGACTCGGCCGACCCCACCGTCGTGCTGGGTTTCAACCGGCTGTCGATCATCGACATCGCGCACAGTCACCAACCGCTGCGCTGGGGTCCCCCCGAGACACCCGACCGCTACGTGCTGGTGTTCAACGGCGAGATCTACAACTACCTCGAACTTCGCGAAGAACTCACCCGCGATCACGGCGCCGTGTTCGCCACCGACGGCGACGGGGAGGCGATCCTCGCCGGCTATCACCATTGGGGCACTGCCGCTCTGACCCGGTTGCGCGGCATGTTCGCCTTCGCGCTGTGGGATTCGCAGGAGCGCGAGTTGTTCTGCGCGCGGGACCCCTTCGGCATCAAGCCGTTGTACATGGCGACGGGTCCGGGCGGCACGGCCGTTGGCAGCGAGAAGAAGTGCCTGCTGGACCTCGCACCCGTCGCCGGCTTCGACCTCGCCGTCGACGAGCGCGCCGTGCAGCACTACACGGTGCTGCAGTACGTGCCGGAACCGGAGACCCTGCACCGCGGTATCCGGCGGCTGGAGTCCGGCAGCTACGCCCGCATCCGGCCGGGGCAGGCGCCCGAGGTGATCCGCTACTTCACGCCTCAGTTCGCCGCGAAGCCCTTCAGCGCGGGCAGTGAGCAGGACCGCTACGACGAGATCACCGCCGTACTAGAGGATTCGGTCGCCAAGCACATGCGCGCCGACGTCACCGTCGGTGCGTTCCTATCCGGAGGCATCGACTCGACCGCGATCGCGGCGCTGGCCATGCGGCACAACCCGCGACTGATCACGTTCACCACGGGGTTCGAGCGCGAGGGCTTCTCCGAGGTCGACGTCGCGGTGGCGTCGGCAGAGGCCATCGGGGCGCGGCACGTGACGAAGGTGGTCAGCCAGGCCGAGTTCGTCGCGGCGCTGCCCGAAATCGTCTGGTATCTGGACGAACCCGTCGCCGACCCCGCTCTGGTGCCTCTGTTCTTCATCGCCCGCGAGGCGCGCAAGCACGTCAAGGTGGTGTTGAGTGGCGAGGGCGCCGACGAGTTGTTCGGTGGCTACACGATCTATCGGGAACCGTTGTCGCTGCGGGCCTTCGACTATCTGCCACGGCCGGTACGCCGATCCCTTGGCAAGGCCAGCAAGCCGCTGCCCGACGGGATGCGGGGCAAGAGCCTGCTCCACCGCGGCTCACTGACGCTCGAGGAGCGCTACTACGGCAACGCGCGCAGCTTCTCCGACGAGCAGCTGCGGGCGATACTGCCCGGATTCCGGCCGGAGTGGACCCACACCGACGTCACCGCGCCGCTCTACGCGTCCTCCGACGGGTGGGATCCCGTCGCACGCATGCAGCACATCGACCTGTTCACCTGGCTGCGTGGCGACATCCTGGTCAAGGCCGACAAGATGACCATGGCCAACTCACTGGAACTGCGGGTGCCGTTCCTGGACCCCGAGGTGTTCGCGGTGGCCAGCAAGCTGCCGTACGACCAGAAGATCACCCGGTCCACCACGAAGTACGCGCTGCGCCGGGCGCTGGAGCCGATCGTCCCGGCGCACGTGCTCAACCGCCCGAAACTCGGCTTCCCCGTCCCGATCAGGCACTGGCTGCGTGCAGGCGAATTGCTCGACTGGGCGTATGCGACGGTGGCGACGTCGCAGGCCGGCCACCTGGTAGACCTCGCCGCCGTACGCCGGATGCTCGACGAACACCGCAGCGGCGTCACCGATCACAGCCGCAGACTGTGGACCGTGCTCATCTTCATGCTGTGGCACGCGATCTTCGTCGAGCACAGCGTGACGCCCCGAATCGAGGAGCCGCACTACCCCGTGCAGCTGTGAGCCCGGGCGGCGACGGCCGAACTCAGCCCAGCGCTGCCGCGATCTCGGCGCCGGCGTCCGCACCGTAGGCGTCCGAGATCCGGGTGATCGCGGCCGCCTTGTCCCAGGTCCACTCCTGCGGCCCCGGCGCCTCGAACACGAGCACCGCCACCATGGACGCCAGCTGCGCCGACCGCTCCAGGCTCAGGCCGGCGCTGCGGCCGGTCAGGAAGCCGGCGCGGAACGCATCGCCGATGCCGGTCGGGTCGGCCTTGTGCTTCTCCGGAACGACGTCGACGTGGACGAAGGTGCCATCCGAGCCGACGAGGTCGACGCCCTTGGGTCCCAAAGTGGTGACCCGCAGCCCGATCTGGTTCATCACCTCGGCCTCGCTCCAGCCGGTCTTCTGCAGCAGCAGATCCCATTCGTAGTCGTTGGTGAACAGATAGGCGGCGCCGTTGATCAGCCGCCGGATCTCGTCACCCTTCATGTATGCCATCTGCTGCGACGGATCGGCGGCGAAGGCGAGGCCCGACTGCCGGCACTCCTCGGTGTGCAGGAACATCGCCTCGGGGTCGTTGGCGCCGATGATCACCAAATCCGGTGTGCCGACCCGCGATGCGACGTCTGCGAGCTTGATGTTGCGGGCCTGGGACATGGCGCCGGGATAGAACGACGCGATCTGCGCCATGTCCTCGTCGGTGGTGCAGACGAACCGCGCGGTGTAGGCGGCGTCGGAGATCAGCACGCTGCCGCAGTCCACCCCCGCGTTTTCCAGCCATTGGCGGTAGTCGTCGAAGTCCGTGCCCACCGCGCCGACGAGCGTCGCCTTGCCGCCGAGCACACCGATGGCGTAGGCCATGTTGCCCGCGACGCCGCCGCGATGGATGACGAGATCGTCGACGAGGAAGCTCAGCGACACCTTCTGCAAATGGTCGGCCAGCAACTGTTCGGAGAACTTGCCGGGGAACTGCATCAGATGGTCGGTCGCGATCGACCCGGTCACCGCAATGGTCACGAAACGTCACCCTTCATTTCATTAAGCTCGTCTACATAAGCGTACCGAGGTGGGGCCGCTGCGCTTGACCCGCGGTCTCCGCAGGACGGTGCGCTAGCCTAACAACGACATGGCTGGTCCATACCCGTACCCCGAGTACCCCTATCAGGGAACACCGCGCCAGCAGCAGCCCTACCCGAATCAGGTGCCATCGGCATATCCGGGGGCGCTGCCGCCGCCGGTGCCCTACCCGACCACGCCGCGCCGCCGCCGCTTCCTGCTGGCCGGCCTCGCGCTGCTGGTGGTCGTGGCGTTGGCTGCGGCCGCAGTGACGATCGTCTTCGCCTTGCGGCGGGACGATTCGACGGACGCCGCACTCACCCCGGCTTCCGCGAAGTCGTCCATCCAGGGCTTCCTGGACGCGCTCAGCAGGGGAAACGACGAGGAGATCGCCCGGCATGCGTCGTGCGGCGTCTTCGACGAGATCAAGGACAAGCAGTCGGACATGGCGCTGGCGAATCTGGCGAGCGACGCGTTCCGCAGGCAGTTCGGCAGTGCCCAGGTGACGTCGATCGACAAGATCGTGACGTGGTCGCCGAACCAGGCTCAGGTGCTCTTCACCATGCAGGTGACGCAGCCGGGCCGGTCGCAGTCCGAGTCCTCACGGCAGGCCGTTGCGCAGCTGCTCATCCAGAACCACGATGTCCTGGTGTGCTCGTACCTGCCGCGGACCGGCCAGTATTAGGCCGGTTAGGTCAGCTCAGTTGAACGAGTCGCCGCACGCGCAGGACCCGGTGGCCTGCGGGTTGTCGATCGTGAAGCCCTGCTTCTCGATGGTGTCGACGAAGTCGATGGTGGCGCCCGTCACGTAGGGAGCGCTCATCCGGTCGACCGTCAGCCTGACGCCGCCGAAGTCGGCGTTCAGGTCGCCGTCCATCGTCCGATCGTCGAAGAACAGGTTGTACTTCAGGCCTGCGCACCCGCCGGGCTGAACGGCGATGCGCAGCGCCAGGTCGTCACGGCCCTCCTGGTCCAGCAGCGCCTTCGCCTTGGCCGCGGCCGCGTCGGTCAGGACCACACCATGGGTGGTAGTGGTGGTCGCTTCGTCCTGAACAGTCATTGCTTCTCCCTGTGCATACTCATGCCTCGGATGTCTCAACGGTACCTTGTTCTCCGGGTATTCCCGACTCCAGCGGCTGACCGGCCCGGCTCACCCGAGCGGCGTTCTCCGGCTATCTCCCGATTCGTGCGCCCAACCGGCCCCGGTTCGACGCGCCAGTCCGGTCAGCTGGTTGGCCGCATCGTCGATTGCCAGCTGAATCGAACCCGCGTAGTCCGCGATCGAGTGGGCGGCGGCGATTCCCGCGGCGTGTAGCGCATCGGCATCGAGCGTGACCTGGCCGGCCAGGACGAGCACGGGCGTATCGCGTGCTCCCGCCGCCAGCGCACTGACCACCTTGCCGTGCAGCGACTGGTCGTCGAACCGGCCCTCACCGGTGATGATGAGCTCGGCGGCGCCGACGTCGGCGGCCAGGCCGGTGTGTTCGGCGATCACCGCGGCGCCGGATTCCCTGCGGCCGCCCAGCGCAAGCAGCGCGGCACCGATGCCGCCTGCCGCGCCTGCGCCGGGCTCGGCGCCGACGTCACGGCCTGCCACGGCGTTCAGTTCGGCGGCCCATGCGGCGAGCCTGGCCTCGAGCAAGGACACGGTGTCGGGGTCGGCGCCCTTCTGCGGCCCGAACACCGCCGCGGCACCCATCGGGCCGAGCAGTGGATGCTCGACGTCGGTGGCGGCGATCAGCTCGACGCCGGCCAGCCGGGCCCTGGCGGCGGGCAGACCGCCGAGCGCGCCGACCAGCCCCCGGCCCCCGTCGGTACATCCACTGCCGCCGAGGCCGACGACGATGCGCTCGGCGCCCGCCGCGACCGCGGCGTCGATGAGCTGTCCGACTCCCCTGCTGTGCGCCTCGAGCGCGGTCCGGACGGTCGGCGGCCCGCCGAGCAGGGCAAGGCCACACGCCTGCGCACACTCGACGTAGGCCGTCGCCGATGCGTCGTCGAACACCCACTCCGCGGTGACGTCGTCGGCAAGGGGGCCGCTCACGGTCGCCGTGCGCAGTCCGCCCAGGCGGCTGGCCAGCACGCCGACGAAGCCGGGGCCGCCGTCGGACTGCGGCGCTGGGATCAGCGTGTCGTCGGGTCGGGCGCTTCCCCAGCCCGCGGCGATCGCATCGGCGGCCTGCACGGCGGTGAGGCTGTCGCCGTAGCAGTCCGGGGCGATCAGCACGCGCAACGCGGGGCCCGTCATGCCAGCAGAGTAAGTCCCCACCTCTGGGCGTGCATTCCGCCGGGCCGGACTGAAGTAACCTGGCAGACGTGAATCTGCTGGGCCGCAAGAAGGACAATCCCACACCGGAGGAGTCCGGCGCGGTCGAGTTGGGCGACGAGGCCGCCGTCCGGGAGGCCACCACCACGGCCCCCAAGGGCAGGCCGACGCCCAAGCGCAGCGAGGCCGCCCGCAAGCGCGGTCCGGTGGCGCCAGCGCCGATGACGTCCGCCGAGGCCCGCAAGCGGCGCAAGGAACTGGGCGGTCCGAAGCTCAGCAGGGATGAGCGCAAGGCGGAGAAGCTGACCCGCCGCGCCGACATGTCCGAGCGCCGCGAGAAGATGATGGCCGGCGACGACGCCTACCTGCTGCCGCGCGACAAGGGGCCGGTCCGCCGGTACGTCCGCGACATCGTGGACTCCCGGCGCAGCGTGCTCGGTCTGTTCCTGCCCGCCGCGCTCGCTCTGGTGTTCGTCATGATGTCCGCGCCGATGCAGATTCAGCGCCTCCTGTCGCCTGCCATGTTGGCGCTGGTGCTGATCATGGCCGTCAGCGGGTTGCTGGTCAGCCGACGGGTGAACAAGATGGTCGACGAGAAGTTCCCTGACAACGTCGAAAGCGGTTGGAAGCTAGGCCTGTACGCCGCGAGCCGCGCCTCTCAGCTGCGCCGGATGCGGGCGCCGCGCCCGCAGGTCAAACGCGGCGACAAGATCGCCTGAGCCGCGGTGCGTGCGCTGGTTCTCGGCGGTATCCGCTCGGGCAAGTCGCGGTGGGCCGAAGGGGCGATCACGCGTGCGGTGTCGCCCGACCAGCCGGTGCGCTACCTGGCCACCGGCACCGACGCCGCTGACGACCCGGACTGGTCGGCGCGGCTGGCCGTCCACCGAGAGCGCCGCCCTGCGCACTGGTCGACCGTCGAAGGCCAGGACGTGGCCGCCCAGTTGCGCGCCGATTCCGACACCGCCACGCTGGTCGACGACATCGGCGGTTGGCTGGTCGCAGCGATGGACCGGCATGACGCCTGGACTGGCGGCGCGGTCGGCCAGGACGTCGACGACCTGGTGGCGGCCGTCGGCGCGTTCCGAGGCCCGCTCGCCCTGGTCAGCCCCGAGGTCGGGCTGACGGTGGTGCCCGCGACGGAGTCGGGACGGCGCTTCGCCGACGAGCTGGGCGTGGTCAACCAACGACTCGCCGCGCAGTGCGACCGTGTGGTGCTCGTCGTCGCAGGCCAACCACTGACGGTCAAGGAGACACCGTGACAGACTTTCCGGCCGTGGCGGCACCCGACGCGGTGGCCGAGGCCGCCGCACGGGCCCGCCAGGAGACGCTCACCAAGCCGTCCGGCGCACTCGGCAGGCTCGAGGACCTTTCGGTGTGGGTGGCGGCCTGCCAGGGGGTGTGCCCCCCGCATCAGTTCGAACGGCCCCGGGTGGTCGTCTTCGCCGGGGATCACGGCGTCACGGCCGCGGGGGTGTCGGCCTACCCCCCCGAGGTGACCGCGCAGATGGTCGCGAACTTCGACGCGGGTGGGGCAGCCATCAACGTGCTGGCCGAGCTGGCGGGCGCCGGCGTGCGGGTGGTCGACGTGGCGGTGGACTCCGACGCGCCGCTGTCGCCGTCGATCGGCGCGCACAAGGTGCGGCGCGGCAGCGGAAACATCGCGGTCGAGGACGCGTTGAGCGCCGACGAAGCCGACGCCGCCGTCGACGCGGGCCGCCGCATCGCCGACGAGGAGGTGGACGCCGGGGCCGACCTGTTGATCGCAGGCGATATGGGAATCGGAAACACCACCGCCGCAACGACGTTGATCGCCGCGTTGACCGATTCCGAGCCAGTGGCCGTGGTGGGTCGGGGCACGGGTGTCGACGACGCGGGCTGGTCGCGCAAGACCGCGGCCATCCGCGACGCCCTGTTCCGTGCTCGCGCGGTCCGGTCGGATCCGGTTGGGCTGCTGAGGGTCTGCGGCGGCGCCGACCTGGCGGCCATGGCGGGCTTCGTGGCGCAGGCCGCCGTGCGGCGCACGCCGGTGCTGCTCGACGGCGTCGTGGTGACGGCCGCGGCACTGGTCGCCGACCGGTTGGCGCCTGGTGCTCGGCAGTGGTGGCAGGCCGGCCATCTGTCCACCGAGCCCGCGCACTCGCTGGCCTTGCAGCACCTGGCGCTGGAGCCGATCGTCGACCTTGGGATGCGCCTCGGCGAGGGCACGGGCGCGGCGATCGCGCTGCCGGTTCTTCGGGCGGCGGTGGCGACGCTGGCGTCGATGGCGACGTTCGGCGAGGCCAACGTGAGTGGGCACGTGACCGAGCAAGACTCCGATCCGGCGCCGTGATCGGTTCCCTCGCTTCGGCGTTCGCCTTCGGCACGGTATTCCCGGTCCGCTCTCGGCAGCCCATCGGGCGGGGTGCTCTGACCGCGTTCCCCGTGGTGGGCGTCGCGCTGGGCGCGCTGGCGGCCGGGACGTCGTGGGTGGCGGCCCATGCCTTCGGCGCGGGCAATGCCCTGACCGGTGTCCTTGCGGTGGCCGTCCTGGTGCTGGCCACTCGCGGCCTGCACGTCGACGGGCTGGCAGACACCGCGGACGGCCTCGGCTGCTACGGGCCGCCCGAACGCGCGCTGGCGGTCATGCGGGACGGAGCGGCAGGCCCCTTCGGCGTCGCCGCGGTGGTGGTCACCATCGTGGTTCAGGGCCTCGCGTTCACCACGACGAGCCTGGCCGCGATCGTCATGGCCGTCGCTGCGGGCAGGGTCGCCGTCGTCGTGGCGTGCCGCCGCTCGCTGCCCGCCGCCGCGGGCAGCTCGCTCGGCGCGCGGGTGGCGGGCACCCAGCCGGCCTGGGTGGCGGCGGGATGGATCGTGGCCGTCGCGGTGGCGGCCGTGGTGGCTACGCCGAGGCCATGGCAGGGGCCGGTCGCCGTGCTGGTGGCCGTGGCGGTCGGCGCGATGGTGGTGGCGCACTGTGTCCGGCGGTTCGGCGGCATCACCGGCGACGTGCTTGGCGCGGCGGTGGAAGTGACGACCACCGTGGCTGCGCTTGGCCTGGCGGTGCGCTAATCCAGTCGGGTCATCCAGCCGTGTGTGTCGGCGAAGGTGCCCCGCTGAATGCCGGTCAGCGTATCGCGCAGCGCCATCGTGACCTCGCCCGGTTCGCCGTCGGCGATGGTGAACTCGCCGTCACCGAACTTGACCTGCGACACGGGGGTGATGACGGCGGCGGTACCGCACGCGAAGACCTCGGTGATCTCGTTCGCCGCCGCCTTCTTCTGCCATTCGTCGACGTCGATCTTGCGTTCCTCGACGCCGTAGCCCGCGTCACTGGCCAACTGCAGCAACGAGTCCCGGGTGATGCCGGGCAGTAGCGAACCGCTCAGCTCGGGTGTGACCAGCCGCGCCGACCCGCCGGTACCGAACACGAAGAACAGGTTCATGCCGCCCATCTCCTCGACGTAGCGGCGTTCGATCGCGTCGAGCCAGACCACCTGGTCGCACCCGTGGTCGGCGGCTTCGGCTTGAGCCAGCAGCGAGGCCGCGTAGTTGCCGCCGAACTTCGCCGCACCGGTGCCGCCGGGGCTGGCGCGGACGTACTCGGTGGACAGCCACACCGACACCGGCCTGATGCCGCCCTTGAAGTAGGCACCGGCCGGGGAGCCGATCACCATGTAGCGGTACTGCGTGGAGGGGCGCACGCCAAGGCCGGGCTCGGTGGCGAAGATGAACGGCCGCAGGTAGAGCGACTCCTCGCCGCCCGCGGCGGGTACCCAGTCGCCATCGACCGCGATCAGCTGACGCAACGACTCGATGAACACCTCGGCGGGCAGTTCCGGAATGGCGATCCGATGCGCGGACGTGCGCAGCCGGGCGGCGTTGGCGTCGGGCCGGAACGACACGATCGACCCGTCCGCCCACCGGTAGGCCTTCAGCCCCTCGAAGACTTCCTGGGCGTAGTGCAGCACGATCGCGGACGGATCCAACTCGATCGGGCCGTATGGGAGCACGGCGGCGTCGTGCCAGCCGCGACCTTCGGTGTAGTCGATCGACACCATGTGATCGGTGTGGAAACGTCCGAAACCGGGATCACGCAGGATGTCGGCACGTACCTCGTCGCTTGCCGGAGTCGCATTGCGGGCAAGCGTGAACTCGAGGGGGCCATCGGTCATGTGGCGATTGTATAACCCGTGACTAGCGAGTTTTGGCCTTCACGAACGGGGGCGCGACGACCTCGCATTCGAGCGCCTTGCCACGCACGTCGACCGCGACCCGCTGGCCGTCGACGACGCCGGCATCGGTGTCGATCAGCGCCAGCGCGATGCCGAGTTTCAGTGTCGGGGAGAAGGTCCCCGAGGTCGTCACCCCGACCGGCCGGTCGTCGGCCAGCACCGTCATGTCGCCGCGCAGCACTCCCCTGCCGACGGCACGCAACCCGCGGAGCAATCGGCGTGGCCCGGCCTGTTTCTCGGCGAGCAACGCGTCACGACCCCAGAACGCGTCCTTCTTCCACCCGATCGCCCATCCGCAGCGGGCCTGCAGCGGCGAGATGTCGAGTGAGAGTTCGTGTCCGTGCAGCGGATAACCCATCTCGGTGCGCAGGGTGTCGCGGGCGCCGAGGCCCGCAGGCTGCCCACCTGCGGCCGCGATCTCCTCGACCAGGGCGTCGAACACCACCGGCGCGCGATCCCACGGCGGGAGCAGTTCGTAACCGTGTTCGCCGGTGTAGCCGGTGCGGCACACCCGGACGGGCACACCAGAGAACTCGGCGTCGGCGTAGCCCATGTAGTCCATGTCGGTCGGGAGCCCGAGGCGGGCCACCACCTCGGCGGCCTTCGGACCCTGGACGGCCAGCACGGCGTACGAGCGGTGCTCGTCGGTGATGGTCAGGCCCGCAGGCGCCCGCTCGGCAAGGGCGGCGACGACGGCAGGCGTGTTGGCGGCGTTGGGCACCAGGAAGATCTCGTCGTCGGAGACGTAGTACGCGATCAGGTCGTCTACAACGCCAGCGACGCCGCCTACTTCGTTGCAGCACAACGTGTATTGCGCCTTGCCCGGTGCGATCCGGCGGAGGTCGTTGGTGAGCGCCGAGTTGACGTACTCCGCCGCTCCCGGCCCCCGCACCAGGGCCTTGCCGAGGTGGCTGACGTCGAATAGCCCGACGGCGGACCGCGTGGCGTTGTGCTCGCTGACCGTTCCGGCATAGGACACGGGCATCAGCCAGCCGGAGAATTCGGCGAAGCTCGCCCCGAGCTCGCGGTGCCGGTCCTCCAGCGGACCCGTCAGCAGGTTGTCACTCACGCCCAGCAGATTAACCTCCGACTAGGCTGAATCCCCGTGAGCACCCCTCCCGGCTACCAGTCCCCCGCCGTCACCGTGTCCGCCACCCTGCCCAAGCGCCGGGTCGGGTCGGCGGTGCTGATCGTCCCCGTGGTCACGGGTGACGACGACACCGCGGCGGTCGTGTCCAACCCGTTCCTCGACGCCGAGGCCGTCGGCGAGATCGAGGTGGCCCTGAAGGCACTCGGCGCCAAGGGCGGGACCGAGCAGGTCACCCGCGTGGTGGCGCCGTCACTGCCGGTGTCCAGCGTGCTGGCGATCGGCCTTGGCAAGGCGGCCGACGAGTGGCCCGCCGACGTCATCCGACGGGCAGCGGGCGTGGCCGCACGCTCCCTGTCCGGCACCGAGTCGGTCGTCACCACCTTGTCCGAGCTCGATCTGGAGGCCACGGTCGAGGGGCTGATCCTCGGCGCCTACCAGTTCACCGACTTCCGCAGCGCCAAGACCGCTCCCAAGGAACCGGGGCTGGCCGCCATCACCGCGCTTTCCACCGCGAAGGGTGCCAAGGCGACGGCGGCACGCGCCGCCAACATCGCCACGGCGGTGGCCACTGCCCGCGATCTGGTCAACACCCCGCCCAGCCACCTCTTCCCCGACGAGTTCGCCAAGCGCGCAAAGGCTTTGGGTGAATCGGTTGGCCTGGAGGTCGAGGTCCTCGATGACAAGGCACTGGCCAAGGCCGGCTACGGCGGAGTGGTGGGCGTCGGCAAGGGTTCGTCGCGCCCGCCTCGGCTGGTCCGGCTGACACACAACGGGGGCAAGTCGAAGAAGGCCAAGAAGGTGGCGCTGATCGGCAAGGGCATCACCTTCGACACCGGCGGCATCTCGATCAAGCCTGCCGCCAACATGCATCAGATGACCTCCGACATGGGAGGGGCCGCGGCGGTCATCGCCGCCGTGGTGCTGGCCGCCAAGCAGGAACTGCCGATCGACGTGGTGGCCACCGTTCCGATGGCCGAGAACATGCCGTCGTCCACCGCCCAGCGGCCGGGCGACGTGCTGACGCAGTACGGCGGCATCACGGTGGAGGTGCTCAACACCGACGCCGAGGGCAGGCTGATCCTGGCCGACGCGATCGCGCG
Source organism: Mycobacterium sp. (assembly GCF_032162105.1). Classification (GTDB taxonomy): domain Bacteria; phylum Actinomycetota; class Actinomycetes; order Mycobacteriales; family Mycobacteriaceae; genus Mycobacterium. Next base: position 16,717 of record NZ_JAVRPS010000589.1, read on the forward strand.
GGCGTGCGAGGACGATCCCGACTACCTGATCGAGACCTCGACGCTGACCGGCGCGCAGACGGTCGCACTCGGTGCGCGCACCCCTGGCGTGATGGGCAGCGACGAGTTCCGCGACCGCGTCGCGACCCTGTCGCAGGGGGTCGGCGAGAACGCATGGCCGATGCCGCTGCCCGAGGAGCTCAAGGACGACCTCAAGTCGACGGTCGCCGACCTGGCCAACGTCAGCGGTTCCAGATACGCGGGCATGTTGGTCGCAGGCGTGTACCTGCGCGAGTTCGTCGCCGACGGCGTGCAGTGGGCGCACATCGACGTCGCGGGCCCGTCCTACAACACCGGCGGGCCGTGGGGTTACACCGGCAAGGGCGGCACCGGGGTACCGACGCGCACGATGTTCGCGGTACTCGAGGACATAGTCGAGAAGGGGTAGTTGAGAAGGGGTAGCGGAGAACGGATAGCGGTCAGCGGCGAAACGTCAGCCGTCTTCGAGTTCGCGGCGTAGTTCGCGGTCGCGCAGGATGCGCCGGCGCGCGTCGTAGTCGCGCATCCGTTGCGGGTAGCCCACCTTCTGCACGTCGTAGACGGGGATGTTGAGCCGGTCGCTGAGCTTGCGGGCACCGGAGTCGCCGCCCGCGCGGCGACGGGTCCATTCGCCGTCGGCGGCGACGAGCACCACGGTCACCTCGGTGACGGTGGTCTTGGGTTCGACGAACGCCTCAACGCCGTGATGATCGGTGACCCACTGCCGCAGATACGCGAGATCGGCGGCACGGTCACGGCCGTCGGCGCGCTTGGAACCGCGACGGCGAAACCTGTCGAAGAGTCCCAACTCGGCGTGACTCCCTTCGGTGTGCTGGTGGCATGTTTCGCGGGTCATGTCCGTACCACCCCTTTCGATAGTGCCAGAGCGAATAGTCCACCGGTCTGCGGCGACCGACGCGTGCGGACATGACAGGATGGGGGCCGACATTCGACAGGTGCCGAACGACCGTTCGAGGGAGTCAACACACATGGCCATCTCCGTCCAGATGCCCGCACTCGGTGAGAGCGTCACGGAAGGGACTGTCACCCGGTGGCTGAAGCAGGAGGGCGACACCGTCGAGGTCGACGAGCCTCTGCTCGAGGTGTCGACAGACAAGGTCGACACCGAGATCCCGTCGCCGGTCGCGGGTGTGCTGACCAAGATCATCGCCCACGAGGATGACACCGTCGAGATCGGCGGCGATCTGGGGTTGATCGGCGAGGCGGGCGAGAGCGGCGGCGAGGCTCCGGCCGCCGAGAAGGAACCCGAGAGCGCACCGGAACCGGAACCGGAACCCGAACCCGAACCCGCGCCGCAGCAGGCGGCCGAGCCGGAGCCCGAGAGCGCCCCGGCGCCCGCCGCCAGTGCCGGCGGCGAGGCCACCTCGGTGGTGATGCCCGAACTGGGCGAGTCGGTCACCGAGGGCACGGTCACGCGCTGGCTCAAGAAGGTCGGCGACAGCGTCGAGGTCGACGAGCCGCTGGTGGAGGTATCCACGGACAAGGTCGACACCGAGATCCCGTCCCCTGTGGCCGGCACGTTGGTGTCGATCACCGCGGAGGAGGACGACACCGTCGCCGTCGGCGGCGAACTGGCCAAGATCGGCGCCGCGGGCGCCGCCCCGGCGGCCAAGCCCGAACCCAAACCCGAGCCGAAAGCCGAGCCCAAGCCGGAACCCGCACCCGAGCCCAAGCCGGAACCAAAACCGGAACCCAAGCCCGAGCCCACACCGGAACCGAAGCCCGAACCCGCCGCGCCCGCCGCGGCGGCACCGTCGGATTCAGCTGGCACCGACGGCAGCCCGTACGTCACGCCCCTGGTCCGGAAGTTGGCCGGAGAGAACGACATCGACCTGGCCTCGGTCAAGGGCACCGGGGTCGGCGGCCGCATCCGCAAGCAGGACGTGCTCGCTGCGGCGGAGGCCAAGAAGGCACCCGCACCGTCGGCACCCGCGCCCGCGGCGGCGAAGGCCGCACCTTCTGCACCGGCTCCCGCGGCCGCGCTGGCGCATCTGCGCGGAACCACGCAGAAGGCCAACCGGATCCGTCAGATCACGGCCAAGAAGACCCGCGAAAGTCTGCAGAGCACTGCGCAATTGACGCAGACCTTCGAAGTCGATCTGACCAAGATCGTGGCGCTGCGGACCCGTGCCAAGGCAAGCTTCGCCGAACGCGAGGGCGTCAACCTGACATACCTGCCGTTCTTCGCGGTCGCCGTGGTCGACGCGCTCAAGGCGCACCCGAACGTCAACGCGAGCTACAACGAGGAAAGCAAGGAGATCACCTACTACGACGCCGAACACCTCGGTTTCGCGGTCGACACCGAACAGGGTCTGCTCTCCCCCGTCGTGCACAACGCGGGCGATCTGTCCCTGGGCGGTCTGGCCAGGGCGATCGCCGACATCGCGGCGCGTGCCCGGTCGGGCAACCTCAAGCCGGACGAACTGTCGGGTGGCACCTTCACCATCACCAACATCGGCAGTCAGGGCGCATTGTTCGACACTCCGATCCTGGTGCCGCCGCAGGCGGCGAT
>NZ_JAVRPS010000590.1:0-3896 GCF_032162105.1 Mycobacterium sp.
CATGATCGACCCGTCGATCGACGCCGGGTACGTCGCCGACTCTTGCGCGCACTCGCTGCTCGACGCCATCGCCCGCGTCCCCGGCATCCCCACCCTCGAGTGATTTGGGCGCGTTCCCGTTCGCTGCTGCGCGACGGTTTGCGCGCCGAAATCGCAAGGTTGTCGGTGGGCGAGGGCACCATGTCAGGGTGAGCTCCATCGACCCGCTCGAGCGCTTCGGCCCGCTGACGCGCGAGTGGTTCACCGGCACCTTCGCGACGGCGACCGCCGCGCAGGCCGAGGCATGGTCGGCCATCGCGAGCGGGGACAACACCCTGGTCATCGCACCCACCGGCTCCGGGAAGACGCTGGCCGCGTTCCTATGGGCCATCGACCAGCTCGCCGCCGCGGAACTCCGCCCCCCGAAGGCGGGCACCCGGGTGCTCTACATCTCCCCGCTCAAGGCGCTGGCCGTCGACGTCGAACGCAACCTCAGCACCCCACTCACGGGCATCACCCGGGTGGCCGAACGGCTGGGCCTGCCGGTGCCGCAGATCAGCGTGGGTGTGCGCTCCGGCGACACCCTGCCCGCCCGCAGGCGGGAACTGATCTCCAAGCCGCCCGACATCCTGATCACCACGCCCGAGTCGCTGTTCCTGATGCTGACGTCGGCGGCCAGGGAGACGCTCGCCGACGTCGCGACGGTGATCGTCGACGAGGTGCACGCCGTCGCAGGCACCAAGCGCGGCGCGCACCTGGCGCTCTCACTGGAGCGCCTCGACGACCTCCTCGATGCGCCGGCGCAACGGATCGGCCTTTCGGCGACAGTGCGGCCCGCCGAGGAGGTCGCGCGGTTCCTCGCCGGAACCGCCCCGGCGTCGATCGTCGCGCCGCGATCGGGCAAGACCTTCGACCTGTCGGTGCAGGTGCCGGTGCCCGACATGGCCAACCTCGTCGAAAACTCGATCTGGCCCGACGTCGAAGGCCGCATCGTCGACCTGATCGAGTCCCACAACTCGACGATCGTCTTCGCCAACTCCCGTCGGCTGGCCGAGCGGCTCACCGCCCGGCTCAACGAGATTCACGCCGAGCGCACCGGTGTCACACTGAGCGACGAGCGCAACCCCGCGGTCGGTGGCGGCTCCCCCGCACACATCATGGGCAGCGGTCAGACCTTCGGGGCTGAACCGGTTCTGGCGAAGGCGCACCACGGCTCGGTCAGCAAGGAGCAGCGGGCGCTGGTCGAAGACGATCTCAAGAGCGGCCGCCTGCGGGCCGTGGTCGCCACCTCCAGCCTGGAACTGGGCATCGACATGGGCTCGGTCGACCTCGTCATTCAGGTGGAGGCGCCGCCGTCGGTGGCCAGCGGGCTGCAACGCATCGGGCGCGCCGGTCACCAGGTCGGCGAGATCTCGCGCGGCGTGCTGTTCCCCAAGCACCGGACCGACCTCATCGACTGCGCAGTCACCGTGCAGCGCATGCTGGCCGGCCAGATCGAGACCATGCGGGTGCCCACCAACCCGCTCGACATACTCGCCCAGCACACCGTCGCCGCGGCCGCGCTGGAGCCTCTGGACGCCGATCGCTGGTTCGACGCCGTGCGGCGCAGCGCACCCTTCGCAACCTTGCCCCGCAGTGCATTCGAGGCGACCCTGGACCTGTTGTCCGGCAAGTATCCGTCCACCGAGTTCGCCGAGTTGCGGCCGCGGCTGGTGTACGACCGTGACGCGGGAGTGCTGGCTGCACGCCCCGGCGCCCAACGGCTCGCGGTGACCTCCGGCGGCGCCATCCCCGACCGCGGCCTCTTCACGGTGTACCTGGCATCCAACGCCGACTCCGAAAAGCCGTCCAGGGTAGGCGAACTCGACGAGGAGATGGTGTACGAGTCGCGACCGGGCGACGTCATCTCACTGGGCGCAACCAGCTGGCGCATCACCGAGATCACCCACGACCGCGTGCTCGTCATCCCCGCCCCCGGCGAACCCGCCCGGTTGCCGTTCTGGCGCGGCGACGGCGTCGGCAGGCCCGCCGAGCTGGGCGAGGCCATCGGCGCCTTCACCGGCAAGCTGTCGGGGATGGCACGCGAGGAGTTCGACGCGCATTGCCACACCATGGGTTTCAACGACTACGCCACCGACAACCTCTGGCAGCTGCTCGACGAACAACGGCAGGCCACCGGCGCCGTACCCACCGACACCACGTTCATCGTCGAGCGTTTCCGCGACGAGCTCGGCGACTGGCGGGTCATCCTGCACTCCCCGTACGGCCTGCGGGTGCACGGCCCGCTGGCCCTGGCGGTCAGCCGCAGGCTGCGTGAGCGCTACGGCATCGACGAGAAGCCGACCGCCTCCGACGACGGCATCATCGTGCGGTTGCCCGACACCGAGGAATCCGCACCAGGCGCCGACCTGTTCGTCTTCGACGCCGACGAGATCGATCCCATCGTCACCGACGAGGTCGGCGGATCGGCGTTGTTCGCGTCGCGGTTCCGCGAGTGCGCGGCAAGGGCGCTGCTGCTCCCGCGGCGACACCCCGGCAAGCGGTCGCCGCTGTGGCACCAGCGCCAACGCGCCTCACAACTGCTCGACGTGGCCCGCAAGTACCCCGACTTCCCCATCGTGCTGGAGACGGTCCGCGAATGCCTGCAGGACGTATACGACGTGCCGACCCTGCGCGAGGTGATGAATCGCGTTGCGCAGCGGCGTATTCGGCTGCTCGAAGTCGAGACGGCCACCCCGTCGCCGTTCGCCGCATCGCTGCTGTTCGGCTACGTCGGCGCCTTCATGTACGAGGGCGACAGCCCGCTGGCCGAGCGCAGGGCCGCCGCGCTGTCGCTGGACAGCGTGCTGCTCGCCGAACTGCTCGGCCGCGTCGAACTGCGCGAACTGCTCGACCCGCAGATCATCGCGTCCACCATCGCCCAGCTGCAGCACCTGACCGCCGAACGGGCCGCCCGCGACGCCGAGGGCGTGGCCGACCTGCTGCGGTTGCTCGGCCCGCTGACCGAGGACGAGATCGCGGCACGGTCCACCGTCGACGACGTCGGCGGCTGGCTCGAGGGCCTTCGCGCGGCGCGACGGGTGTCGACGGTCTCGTTCGCCGGCCAGACGTGGTGGGTGGCGATCGAGGACCTCGGGCTGCTGCGCGACGGCGTCGGAATCCCGGTACCAGTTGGCGTGCCAGCCAGTTTCACCGAATCGGTGGCCGATCCGCTCGGCGAACTGCTCGGTCGGTACGCCCGCACCCACGGGCCGTTCACCACCTACGACGCCGCCACCCGGTTCGGGCTTGGGTTGCGCGTCACCGCCGACGTGCTGGGCCGGATGGCCGTCGACCGGAAGCTGGTGCGCGGTGAGTTCCTCACGACCGGTGACACCGAACAGTGGTGCGACGGCGACGTGCTGAAGATCCTGCGCCGTCGGTCGCTGGCCGCCTTGCGCGCACAGGTCGAACCGGTGAGCACGGCGGCCTACGCCCGGTTCCTGCCCGCGTGGCAGCAAGTGGGCGCCGCCCAGGTGTCGGGCATCGACGGTCTGGCCGCCGTGATCGATCAGCTTGCGGGCGTGCCGATTCCGGCGTCGGCGGTCGAACCGCTGGTGTTCGGGCAGCGGGTCCGCGACTACTCGCCTGCCATGCTCGACGAGCTGTTGGCGGCTGGCGAGGTGACGTGGTCGGGCGCCGGGCAGATCGGCGGCAACGACGGCTGGATCGCCTTCCACTCCGCCGACTCGGCGCCGTTGACGATGGCGGCGGCGGCCGAGATCGAGTTCACCGACGTCCACCGGGCGATCCTGGACACGCTCGGTCACGGCGGGGCGTACTTCTTCCGCCAACTCGATGATGCGGTCGACACAGAGTCACTGAAAGCCGCTCTCTGGGAACTGATCTGGGCCGGCTGGGTCACCGGCGACACGTTC
>NZ_JAVRPS010000591.1:0-17999 GCF_032162105.1 Mycobacterium sp.
CAAGCCGGCGACGCTGGCACCGACGACGGTCGATGTGCGCTCGTGCCACGGCGGACCGTCGTCGGGGTCGTCGTCGCGGTCGCCGGTCACGGGGACTGATAGTAGCCGCGGCCGCGGCTCGGCGACCCGGTCAGCGGAACTGGCCGACGACTTTGCCGGCGAACAACTCGAGGTGGTCGAGGTCGGCCATGTCGAGCAGTTGCAGGTACACCCGCTGCACCCCGGCTTCGCCGAAGGCGCCCAACCGGTCGACGATCTCGTCGGGTGTGCCCGCCAAGGGTGAGTTGCTGCGCAGCTCGTCCACCTCACGGCCGATTGCGCCGGCGCGGCGGGCGATCTCGGTTTCGTCGCGCCCCGCGCACACCACGAACGCGGCAGAGTAGGTGAGCGAATCCGCGGCGCGGCCCGCGTCGGTCAGCGCCGCCGCGACCCGGCCGTACTGCGTCTTCACCTCGTCGAGTGGCGCGAACGCGGAGTTGAACTCCGACGCGAACTTCGCCGTCAGAGCTGGGGTGCGCTTGGCGCCGGCGCCACCGATGACGATCGGTGGGTGTGGAGCCTGAACCGGCTTGGGCAGCGCGGGCGACGCCTCGACGGTGTAGTGCGTGCCCGAGTAGTCGAACGTCTCGCCCGTCGGCGTCTTCCACAGGCCGGTGATGATGTCGAGTTGCTCGGAGAGCCGGTCGAAGCGTTCGCCCAACGGCGGAAACGGGATCGCATACGCCTTGTGCTCGGCTTCGAACCACCCGGCGCCAAGCCCCAATTCGACACGGCCACTGCTCATTTCGTCGACCTGGGCAACCGAGATCGCCAGCGGGCCCGGATAGCGGAAGGTGGCAGAGGTGACCAGGGTGCCGAGACGGATCGATGATGTCTCGCGCGCGATGCCGCCCAACGTCACCCAGGAGTCGGTCGGTCCTGGCAGCCCGTCACCAGCCATCGCAACGTAGTGGTCGGACCGGAAGAACGCCGAATAGCCCAGCGCCTCCGCGGCCCGGGCGACGGCGAGTTGATCGCCATAGGTGGCGCCTTCTTGGGGTTCGACGAATACGCGGAAGTCCATGACCGCCAGCCTAGGGGCGAGACCTTAGAGTCCGCTGCGGCCCTCGCGTACTGCACGCACGACGTCGTCGTCACCGGTGAACGTCAGCCGCGCCTCGTTGCGCCCGGACGCGAACATCAGCAGCTCGCCGGGGTCGCCGGTCACCACCACGGTGGGGCCGCGGCCGACGGTGGCCAGGGTCTTGCCCTCCGGCGTGCGCAATGACACGTGGCTGGGCACCTTCGACAGGGCCATCCGCGCCATCAACGGCACCTGTCGCGCTAGCGCTGCGGTGGTGCCTGCGTCGAGTTCACGCGGCTCCCAGCCCTTCACCGCGCGGCGCACGTCTTCGTGGTGGATGAACATCTCGGCCACGTTCACCAGCGAGTCGAGGAGCTTGAACGGGGACAGGGTCGGCGGTCCGGATGCGATCTTGTCGAGCAGCACGTTCCAGTCGGTCTCCGCGGCGACCTGGTTCTGCACCCTGGCGGTGTAGTCCGCGAGCGCGGGGATCAGGATGCCGGGGGCGGTGTCGAGTCGGCCTTCCCGCACCACCAGGTGAGCGGCCAGGTCGCGGGTGGTCCAGTCGCCGCACAAGGTGGGCTGCTCGGGTCCCGCCTCGCGCATCGTCGTGACGAGAAAGGCACGTTCCTGCTGGGCAACGGTCATGGGACGGGGGCCTTCTCTCGAGTCGAGTGCGCGGGGGCCGAAGCCTCAGAAGACGTCGACACCACTGGTACTGAGGAACATGCCATGTCCGGTTTCGTCGTTGGTGAACCGCGTGCCATCTTCTGCCGCCACGATCGTCCAGCCCTGCGCGGAGTAGGTGCGGTAGTCGATGGTCTCGACGGGGATGTCGCCGAGATTGCCGACGATCCACTCGACCTGGCCCCCTGCGCTCAGCCGTATTCCGTTGGCCTGCACGCCATCGACCTCCGGCGCATTGGCGAACGCCGACTCGCAGCCGACTTCCTCGGTGCTGATCTGGCAGCGGGTCTTGCCCGACTTCGTCTCGATGAACACGTAGCCGCTCTGCGGCGGCAGCTCCTCGCCTGGACCCGGCGCGGCCGTTGGCGTCGCCGGTGGCCGGGCGGTGGTGGTGGGCGGCGGGGTGGACGACCGACTGGGCCGTGAGGTCGGGAAGCTGGGTTCGGTCGGGGACCCGGCGCTGCCCTGCGGGTGGCCATCGACCGTGGACTGGCAGCCGACCAGCAGCGCGCCCGCTGCGAGCGCGCACGCGGTGATCTGCCGTGCCTTCATCGCGTCCAAGGCTACGCAGCCGGTGACGGGAGCTACGGCAGTGACGCGCCCTGCATTGCGGAGTAGCCGTCCGACAACGCCCGCAGTTGTGCGGCACCGTCGCCCGAGTAGGAGGCGCCGTGCATGATCGCCAGCGTGGTCGGGTTCAGCGCCGCCAGCTGCTCCAGTGTCGGCGCCAGGTTCGAGGTCAGCCCGGTGGCGTGGAAGAACTCCTCGGCCTCGATGGCCGGCTGGACGACGTCGGTGTCGGTGATCGCCGGGCACTGGCCGACGTGGGTGAACAGGTCCCCGGCCAGGAGCGTCGACGTGGTCTCGTCGAACCACAATCCGGCCTCCCAGTTGTGCGGGACGTGCGGGGTGGCGATGAAGCGAAGTCGGTGCCCGCCGGTGTCGAGGGCGTCGTCGCCGATGGCCACGGGCGGCCGGTCGCACATGTCGTTCAGCGACAGCATGCAGGCCAGCGGGCCCTGGATGACCTCTGCATCGGGGGCGGCGTCGAGCAGCAGATTCATCGCGCCGCATTCGTCGGCCTCCACGTGCCCGAAGGAGATCCAGCGCAGGGTTTCCATCGGAATGACTCGTTCGATGGCCGCTGACACCAGCGGGAACAGTTGCCGCATGCCGGTGTGGAAGATGAAGGGTTGCTCGCCGGTCAGCAGGAACTGGTTGATGGTGAAGCCGTGCTCGGTGATGTCCGGGATCCAGGTGGAGAACCGGAAGATGCCGTCGGCGATCTCATCGACCTTGGTGTCGACTCCAGTGTCCATCGATCTACTCGAAGAGATCGGGCTGTTCGCGGGTAATACGCGCGAACAGCGGTTGGAAACTGAACCAGCCGGCGAAGTGCGTGCCGACCTGGCCTGCGGTGAGCTTGGCCATCGCGGGGTCGATCAGAACGGGTGTCCCGGCGGCTTCGGCCATGAGTTGCGCCTGGCACGACCGCTCCATCGTGATAAACCACCATGCCGCCTCTTCGACCGAATGGCCGACGGTGAGCAGACCGTGGTTGCGCAGGATCGCTGCTTTGTGGTCGCCCAGGGCGTGCGCGATCCGCTTGCCCTCCTCCAGGTCCAGGACCACGCCGGAGTACGCATCGAACAACGAATGGTCGTCGTAGAAGGCGCAGGCGTCCTGCGTGATCGGGTCGAGCTCCCGGCCCAGTGTCGACCAGGTCTTGCCGTACACCGAGTGAGAGTGCGCCGCGCCGATGACGTCGGGACGCGCAGCATGCACCTGCGAATGGATCGCGAAGGCGGCCTGGTTGAGCGGCCGGTCGCCGTGCACGATCGTGCCGTCGTGGCGCACCAGCAGAAGATCGCTGACCCGGATGTGCCCGAAGTGCATGCCGAACGGGTTGACCCAGAAGTGGTCGTGAAGTTCCGGGTCGCGGGCGGTGATGTGCCCGGCGACGCCCTCGTCGAAGCCGAACCGGCTGAACAGCCGGAACGCGGCCGCCAGGTTCTGTTTGCGGTGCAGGCGTTCCTCTTCGACGGTGCGATCCTCGCGTGGTAGCAAGGCCGCGGTGTTCCCGCCTGCGAGTCGTTGCGCCTGTTCGGCGTGGTCGTCTGCCATGGAGGTGCCTCCTAGTCGGCTGCTTCGCCACTCGACTCCGAGCATACGTCCGGCTTCTGCGGCTCGCGGCAGGCAATTCGATCCGGCTGAACGCAACCGGTGACGTCCGCGCGGCGACACGGAAACCTGGCCGGGTGACCCGTGTAATCAGACTCAACGCCTTCGACATGAACTGCGTCGCCCACCAGTCCCCAGGCCTCTGGAAGCATCCGGACGACCAGTCGTGGCGCTACAAGGACCTGACGTACTGGACCGAGCTGGCAAAGCTGTTGGAGCGCGGACGGTTCGACGGCCTGTTCATCGCCGACGTGCTCGGCACCTACGACGTGTACGGCGCCAGCGACGAAGCCGCGATAAGGCAGGCCGCGCAGATCCCGGTCGGCGACCCGTTGCTACTGGTGTCGGCGATGGCGCTGGTGACCGAGAACCTCGGCTTCGGCATCACGACAGGAACGGGGTTCGAGCATCCCTACCCGTTCGCCCGCCGGATCTCGACGCTGGACCACCTCACCAACGGCCGGATCGGCTGGAACGTCGTCACCGGCTATCTACCTGCGGCGGCGCGCAACATGGGCCAGACCGATCAGCCCGCCCACGACGCCCGCTACGACCACGCCGACGAGTACCTCGAGGTGCTCTACAAGTTGTGGGAAGGGTCCTGGGAGGACGACGCGGTGGTGCGCGACCGCGAGCGCGGCGTGTTCACCGACCCCGACAAGGTGCACCACATCGGCCATTCCGGGCAGCACTTCAGCGTGCCCGGCGTGCACTTGGCCGAGCCGTCGCCGCAACGCACCCCGGTGATCTACCAGGCGGGTTCCTCGCCGCGTGGCGTCCGCTTCGCTGCCGAGAACGCGGAGGCCATCTTCACCGCGGCGCCGACCAAGGCGATTCTGCGCGAGACTGTTTCGACCATCAGGCGCGAACTCGAGCTTGCCGGTCGCGACCCGTACTCGGCGAAGATCTTCAACCTGTCGACGGTGGTCACCGCGGCCACCGACGAAGAGGCTTATGCCAAGCACGCTGAACTCCTGTCCTACGGCGACCCGGAGGGCGCGTTGGTGTTCATGTCGGGCTGGATGGGCGTGGACCTCGCCCAGTACGGCCTCGACGAGCCGATCGGAAACGTCGACTCCAATGCGATCCTGTCCGCGGTCAAGGCATTTCAGTCGGCCGACCCCGACGGTCGCGAGTGGGCCGTGCGCGACATCGCCGAGTGGGGCGAGATCGGCGGCATGGGCCCGCGGATCGTCGGCTCCGGTGCCAGCGTCGCCGACACGCTGCAGGAGTGGGTCGAGGAGACCGACGTCGACGGCTTCAACCTCGCCTACGCGATCACGCCGGGGTCGTTCGCCGACGTCGTCGAGTACGTGGTGCCGGTGCTGACCGAACGGGGCGCCTACCAGCCGTCCTACGCGCCGGGTTCGTTGCGCAACAAGCTGCTCGGCAACGGCGACCGACTGCCCGACGAGCACCGCGGCGCGCGGTACCGGGTGGGCGGTCCGGACTCGACGATCATCGACCGTCCGTCCACGCTGCCCTCGTCGTCGGCGTCGGTGGCATCGCAGCCCGCCAGGGGCCGCTAACTTCTCCCCGCGAGCACGTTAACTTCTCCCCGCGAGCAGACGCAAAAGTGCCCCAAAGCACCGGTTTTGGGCAACTTTTGCGTCTGCTCGGCGGAGGAAATGGGCAGCCTACTGGATCGGCAGCAGGATGTCCTTGACGTTGGGGTCGGTGGCCAGGTACTGCTGAACCGCCGGATCCTTGAACGTCTCGACCAGTCTCTTGATGTTGTCCGTGTCCGCCCAGCGGCTGCCGATCGTCAGCTGACCGGCGAACTCGTCGGGGGCGGGCGGCGCGAAGATCTGCTGACTGATCGGAATCTTCGCGGCCAGGTAGTACTCGGTGTATCCCACCGCGGCGTCGAGGTCGGGCAGCGAACGCGACTGTGCGGCGAAGTCGAGCAGGGTGAACTTGAGGTTCTTCGGGTTGCCGACGATGTCCTTCTGCGTTGCCTGCCACTTGTCGGCGGACGGGTCGAGCGTGATCAGGCCTGCGCGCTCGAGCAGCCACAATCCCTGGGCCTCGTTCGCCGGATCGGAGTACAGCGACACGTTCGCGCCGTCGGGCAGCTGGGACGGGTCGGTGTACTTGTCCGACCAGATGCCGAAACCCCAACGGAACACCGGGGTTGCCGCCGTCTCGTGGAAGTCGGGATTGGCCTCAAGCACCTGGCCCAGCCACAGCTTGTGCTGATACACCGTGCCTGCCACCTCACCGTCGCTGACGGCGCGGTTGATGGTGTTGCTGTCGGCCAGGCCACGGAAGGCGACCTTGATCCCGTGTCGGGGGGCGACCTCGCGGGCGATGTACTCGATCAGCGCCTGTTCGGCCGCGTTGCCCTCGTTGGTGGCGACCACCAGCGTCGCACCTGCGACCTCGTTGGGTGACTTGGTGTCGCCGAAGAAGAAGAACCGGACGCCGACCACTGCGGCCACGACCACGACGAGTCCGACGGCGAGCCAGATCCACTTGGGCCTGCGTTTGAGTTCGAAACCGTGATCGTCGGTCTCGTCGACGGGGGTGGGAGTTGTTGTCATGTGGAGCCTTTCGGGTCAGACTGCAGGTGCGCGTCGGCGCAGTGGACGGACGGCGCCGGAACGGAACCTGCTGTGGGGTGTGGTCAGGCGGACCAGGCCGTCGCCGATGAGCTGTACGGCCGCGACCGTGACCACCAGGATCACGATGGTGGCCAGCATCACGCCCTGGTCGAACCGCTGGTAGCCGTATGTGACTGCGACGTAGCCGATTCCGCCCGCGCCGATGGTGCCCGCGATGGCTGAGTACTCGATCATCGCGATGATGTTGATGGTCAGCCCGCCGATGATCGACGGAACGGCCTCGCTGAGTTGGGCGGTGCGAATGATCTGCAGCCGCGACCCGCCCGAGGCGCGGGCCACCTGCACGACCGCGGGTGGCACCGAGCGCAGCGAGTTCTCCACGATCCGGGTGAAGAACGCGATACCGGCCAGCGACATCGGCACCACCGCTGCGGCGATGCCGATGTTGGTGCCGGTGATGAACCGGGTGAACGGCATGATCGAGGCCATCAGGATGAGGAACGGCAGGGACCGGCCGATGCTGATGATCCAGCTCAACGTCGTGTGCAGGGCCGGGTTCTCGAACAGGCCGCCAGGCGCCAGGTTGTGCACCAGGGCGCCCAGCGGGACGCCGACGGCCACCACGATGGCCATGACGATGCCGACCATGATGAGGGTGTCCAGCAGCGCGGGAAACAGCAGGCCGGGCAGCTCGTTGACGGGTACCTTCGCGTTCGCGAGCAACGTCTCGGTCATGCCACGCCCTCCAATTCGCCGGCCAGCGAGTCGCTTTCGTCGGTGTCGGCCGCCAGCCCGTACCGGGTGAGCACGTCGCGCACGCCGTCGCCCAGCTGGGCAGGGACGCCCAGCGTGATGCCGCCGACGCTGACGCCGCCGACCACCTGGACCGATGCGCCCAGCACCGACAGCGGGACACCCAGATCCTGCGACGCCCGGCTGATCCAATCCGACGGTACGTCGGGAGCGTCGTAGACCACCCGCCAGATCCGCTGACCGGGAGAGGGTTCGGCGTCGACCCGTTGTGGTCGCAGCTCCGAGCCCAGCGAGGAGTCGGGGTCAGTGAGCAGGTCGACGAGCCGGCCGGATTCGGCGATGCTGCCATGGTCGAGGCGGGCGACCGAGTCGGCGATCTTGAGCACGGTGTCCATCTCGTGGGTGATGAACACGATGGACAGGTTCAGGTCGTCACGCAGCTCCCGCAACAGGTCCACCACCGAGTCGGTGGTGGTGGGATCCAGTCCGGCGGTGGCCTCGTCGGACAGCAGCACCGACGGCCGCAACGCCAACGCGCGGGCGATGCCGACTCGCTGCCGTTGGCCCCCGGAGAGCTGGAAGGGGTAGTGCCCGGCATGTTGTGCCAGGCCGACCCGCTCCAGGAGTTCGGCGACGCGCTTGCGGGCCTCGGCCGCCGTCACCCCGAGGTACTCGAGGGGGAGGGCGACGTTCTCGGCGGCGGTGCGCCGCTCCAGCAGTCCGGCGGACTGGAAGACGGTGCCGATGCGCCTGCGCGCGACCCGCAGCTTGCGCGCCGACAAGGTGGTCAGGTCTTCGCCGTTCACCACGACCGATCCAGACGTCGGTGGCGTCAGAAGGTTGATGCACTGCGCGAGTGTGCTTTTACCGGCTCCGCTCGGGCCGACCACCGCGAGGATCTCCCCGGCTTCGACGCGGAACGTGACCTGATCTAGGACCACGGTGCGCTGGTCACCGTGACCGTAGGCCTTGGTGAGGTTCGTCAGTTCGATCACCGGCGAATGATCCCAGAACGGGTTGCGGGGAAACACCTTTGCGATCAGCACGAGCGCAGCATCCATCGGGTTGGCGCCATGCTGATCGAAAACCTGTCAGTTCGGTCGTTCGTGGCACACACTTCTGCACGATCCCGAACCGAAGGCATTCTCAGATGAGCATCGACGAAGCAACGCCGGACACCGGCGCGCACGGCTTCACCATCGCCAAGCGGCGACGGTGGCCCTACCTCCTGACGGCGATACTCGTAGTCGTCGTGGCGGCAACGTATTTCATCTTCTTCCGTGGGGGTGCCACGAAGTCGGCCAACGAGACGGCCGGTGCCACGCTGGAAGTGGCCTACCTCGACTCCAACCCTGCCGAGAAGCGGATCATCGAGTACATCGGGGAGAACGTCGCCTCGGACTACGACGTGAAGGTCGCGGCGGTCGGGCTGGGCGACAGCACGCAGATCAACAGCGCGATCAGTGACGGCCGGTACGCAGGCACCATCTTCCAGCACCGGCACTGGTTGCAGCAGGTGCTCGACGCCAACCCCGGCTTCAAGGAGCAGGCGGCCACCGGCCCGTTCTTCCACTGGGTCTTCGGCATCTGGTCCGACAAGTACCGCACGCCGCAGGAAATCCCAGACGGCGCCAGCGTGTCCCTGCTCGCCGATCCGGCCAACAACGCCCAGGGGATCTGGTACCTGGCTCAGGCCGGCCTCATCACCCTGAAACCAGACGCCGACGTCACCGCCCTCACCCAGAGCGACATCGCATCCAACCCGAAGAACCTGAAGTTCACCCTGCTCGACTTCGGCGCCCAGCCGCGGGCGTTGCCCGACCTCGACGCGATCGTCGGCTACGCCGAATCCTTTCTTGCCGCAGGCGTTTCCGAGGACAAGCTGATCTATGCGCCGAAGTCGCCTGACGAGTTCGCCTCCGTGTTGACCGTGGGCAGCGACTACGTCGACACTCCCAACGTGCAGAACCTGATCAAGGCGTTCAACGATCCTCGGGTGCAGACCTTCATCGCCCAGGATCCGGAGGTGCGCAAGCTCGCCTTGCCAGGGCAGCCGACGTGACGGTGGCCGGTCGCGAACTCCACCTCGGGGTCAACGTCCTGTCCGACGGGATGCACCCGGCGGCGTGGCAGCACCCGAGCGCCGACCCGCATTGGTTCACCGATCCGGCGTACTGGATCGACGTCGCCCGCACCGCGGAGCGTGGCACCTTGGACGCGTTGTTCCTCGCGGACAGCCCGTCGCTGTTTCAGGAACCCGGCCAGCCTCTGGTCGCGCCGCCGTTGGCACTGGACCCGATCGTGTTGCTGTCCACGCTGGCGTCGGTCACCACCCACCTCGGGCTGATCGGCACGGTGTCGACGTCGTTCGAGGAGCCGTACAACGTGGCCCGCCGGTTTGCGTCGCTGGACCACCTCAGCCGCGGCCGGGTCGCGTGGAACGTCGTGACGAGCAGTGACCCATTCGCGTGGAACAACTTCGGCCGTGGCGACCGCCCGGCCGAACAGCCCGCCCGGCGTGAACGGTACCGGCGCGCAGCCGAATTCGTCGATGTGGTGCGGGCGTTATGGGATTCGTGGGACGACGACGCGGTGCTGGCGGACAAGTCCACCGGCGCGTTCAGCAGGGTCGGCGCGATCGGCACGATCGACCACCGCGGTGAGTTCTTCCGCGTCGACGGACCGCTGACCTTGCCTCGGTCGCCGCAGGGCCATCCCGTCCTGTTCCAGGCTGGCGGCTCGCCCGGCGGTCTCGACCTGGCGGCACGGTACGCCGACGGCGTGTTCGCCGCGCAGGCCTCGCTGCCCGACGCGCTGCGCAACGCCGACGATCTGCGGGCCAGGACGGTGGCACATGGCAGGCCGCGCAACGCCATTCGGATCATGCCGGGGTTGTCGTTCGTGCTGGGCAGTACCGAGGAGGAGGCGCAGCGGCGCAACCGCGAACTCAACGACCTGGCCGGCGACCGGCGGTTGGCGCACCTGGCCGGTCAGATCAGCGTCGACGTTTCGGAACTCGAATGGGACAAGCCGCTGCCGAAGTGGCTGCTCGACGGTGCCGAGGCCACGGGCGGTTCGCAGGGCGCGCGCGACATCGTGGTCAACCTTGCCCGGCGGGAGAATCTCACCGTCCGGCAGATCCTCGATCGGGTGATTACCTGGCACCGGCTGGTGGTGGGTTCGCCCGAGCGGATCGCCGACGCCATCGAGGAATGGTTTCTGGCTGGCGCGGTGGACGGCTTCAACCTGATGCCCGACGTGTTCCCGTCCGGGCTGGAACTCTTCGTCGATCACGTGGTCCCGATCCTTCGTGACCGCGGGCTGTTCCGCCGCGAGTACGGCCACACCACGCTCCGTGGGCATCTGGGCCTGGAACGGGTGCCGGACCGGCGCTCCCGGCTGACCTCGCGGGCGGGATAGCCCGAACGCCTTATTGCAAACGATAGTCATTATCAGTACGGTGGTGCTCGTGTTCGCCTCTGATGGTCTTGACCGGATGCGCCCCGGGACGATCGAACTCAGCGTGCCTCTGCGAGATGACGTCATTCAGGTGGCAGCCCGAGCCGATGGCGAAACCGAGATCGGCAGGATCCGGGTGGCCAAGGGACGGCGAACGGTCACGGTGATCCGGGTCGACGGCAAGCCCATCCAGGTCGACATCACCACCGACGCGCAGACGTGCACGACCAAGACGAGAGTCTTCTGTGAACCGGTGCGCGAGTTGCGGTTTAGGCGAACGCGCGATCGCGCGGGACAGCCGAGTTGGTGTGCCGAAGGGGAGGACGTGTTCATCGCGCACCAGCAGAACGTGAAACAGTTCGCCGACACGATTGGGACGTTCGCCCTGGCAAAGCAGACGTCTCGCCATTGACGCCCGGCGCGGGCACGGTCGGCGGCGGCCGCCAACGTGCCGAGCTTGCGCAGAGGCGACCCAAGAATTCCGTCCTCTCCCCCCAGATGATCGTCGCCGCCAGATGCGCACTGGAACGACTACCTGGTGAGGGCGTCGGTGGCGCTGCGTCGCACGGTCATCGCGCACCCACACTGTGCCCCGCTGGTCGTGCGATACATGCCGCGCGAGAACATGTTCGACGAGTACGAGCAGATGTGCCAATTTCTAGCTGTGTCTGGGGTGCCTGCCCGATTCCACGTACGAATCGTCGACACCCGAACCTGGCACTCATCCCGCGCTGCAGAGCGCGCTCGCGGCTATCGGCGACGTTAACGAGCTCTTCGAGACGTTCCTGCGGAACTATCTGTGCAGCGTGGTTGGGGCGCCGGACAGCTCAGGCTTCGAGTCGAGCCCGGATGGCTGCGAGTCGTAGTTCGAGCTCGGCGTCGTCGATGATGCCGCGGGCGACCAGGGAGTGAGCCAGCGACACCAACTGATTCTCGGGATATGGAAGGCTGGAGTAGACGGTCGCCGAGAGCGCGTCCTCCTCATCGCGCCGCTCTTTGAAGCTGGGGACGTCGGCATCGCAGGCGGCGTGGTCGAGCGCGTCGCACAGGCCGTCCAGACTGGTCTTCCAGGGGGGCACGGGGTTCTCGACGCCGTATTTGGCGGCCATCACGGGCCAGACCTGATTGCGTTGCACGATGTTCTGTAACGGAGCGATGCTGGTTGGCTCGATCGAACCGGAATCCTCTGTCGTACTCACGTTTTCGTCCCTCAGGTGGTTAGGGGTGGACGGCCGGCCGGGTGTCGGTGATGACGTTGGTGGTGACGCCGGCCTTCGGCAGAGCGACCCCGATCAGACTGTCGCGCGTGATGATCTCGACCAGCTGGTCTTCGTCCCAGCCGTCGGTACCCTCGGGGCGCATGGGCATCACCATGAACCGGTGCTTCTGGTTGGAGTCCTCCACCCGGACCTCGACGTCGTCGGGCAGATAGAGCCCGAATTCCGAGAGCACCTGGCGTGGCGAACGGACCAGACGGCGGCGGTAGTTGGGGGTGCGATACCACTCCGGTGAATTGCCCAGAATCGGTCGCGGATAGCACGAACACAACGCACAGACGATCACGTGGTGCAACGTCGGTGTGTTCGCAAGGATTTGAAACGCCATGAAGTCGCTCGGCGTACCCCATCCAGTGGGTTCGAACCAGTCGACGCCGACCTCCTTGCTGGCGGCCATCGGGTCGGTGAGCGCAAGCTCCTTGAACTTCGGGTCCAGCCACGCCCGGGCCACCAGCCGCGCGGCGGGAGTGGGTCCGATCTGTTCGGCGAACTCGGTGAAGTGTCGATGATCCTCAAGGGTGAAGATCCCCTTCTCGATGCACAATTCGCGCAATGCGATCTCGAGGACTTCGAAGTCGGTGATCTCGTCCACCATGGGCTTCACAGTGCGGTCGTGGTCGTGGTCGTGGTCCGTCATGTGGATCCTCTCTGCAAGGCGTCAGCCGGGGGGCTCTGGGTCAGTTGGCTGCTTGGAGTGCGCGCTCGGGAAGCTCCGTCTGCAAGGTGTCGGTCGCGGTCCCGGTGTAGCCGTACCAAAGCTCGGACTGGTTGAACCGAACGACGTACATCCATTCCGCCTTGGCGTCGGGGCTGTCCCAGGTCTCGTCCTCCGCCGCGGGGGTTTCGTAGGCGAGCGCGGCTATCTCACCCTTGGCACCCCGGACGTACTCCGGTGTGCGGGTGTAGAACAGGGCGGGCTCCTCACGAACCACTACCGGGTCACCGACCTTGAACTTGGCAGGTCCGGCCTGACCGGCATACACCCCTGGGTCACCCTTGCCGACCGCTTCGATGTGGTGAAGGTTGCGTTTGACGTTCGCACCGTCGCCCTCGAACTTCGGCTGCGCATCCACGGTCCTGCCCTGGATACCGCCGGCGTAACGCGCCTTGACCTCCAGCATCCGGTCATTCAATTCACCAAGGCTGATGTGGTGCTTCTCCACCAGAACGCGGCCGACCGCCCACAGCCATCGAACGTAATACGGGAGCCCGAGATAGATTGCGCGCCCGACGTCGACATTGCCTATCCGGCGACGCTCCTCCGACAGCCAGATTCCGCGAGCCCCAAGGACTTCGCACATGACATAGGTCAGTTCTTCCCACTTCTCGTACTGCTTGTTCTCGTACTTCATCGGCGCATCCGGCTCGCCGCCGACGTCGTGGGAAGTCTTCATGTATGCACGGAAGCGTTCGTGGTCGATCAGATCAGGAGTGGGTGCATCCGGAAGCTCTGGGTACGACGACTTCAGCCGAGCCACCAGATCCAGGTGGGTTGCTCGCTCCTCGGCAGTGCTCATGACAATTCCTCAGGTCGTAGGAAATGTGGTGTGGCCGTGCACGCGAATTCGAGCGCTAGCATCGCTGAGAGTCGAGGATCGCGAGGACACATGAGTGCCTTTCATCGAAATGACGACGTCAGTTAGTCCGCGGGTCCCGAATCCAGGCCACGGAAGCTCCCTAACGTTCGAAGGTAGCAGCCAGACACGAGGCTGGCCACGGAACGCCGAACGGAAAGAAAGCGGTCATCGCGAAGGTCGCTGCCGGGCCACGCGCCCAGGTCTTACGACGGACTTACAGCCGGCTCACAGGTGTTCGACGAGTTGATGGCGCGGTTGCCGACGGCGACTGCTTCTGCACCCGCGACTCATTGGCCGTCAAGCCCCGTGGCACTTCCAGCACTCAACTAGTGGCGACCAAGGCCCGTCCCAACTCCGTCACCAAAGGGTCGAAGAACGCGGTATTCCTCGGACCCGTGTTGCGAGACAACTTAGTCCCTCCACGTCTTAGAGCCGTGGATCACCCATGCACACATACAGATCACTGGGGATCAACCGATCGGGGTGGAGCCGCTGGGCTCACCCATAGGTTCCACCCCGGTGGGTGGTCTAGTGCAGCGCACCGCGGCGTGGGTGCGGACACCGATGACTCTGCCAGCCATTCAAGAACATTGACGATTGCGGCGTCATCGGGACGGGATTCGGCGCGGCGGCGGGCGATCGGGTCTAGCTCCATGGTGGACGACTCGGTGCCTTCTCGCCGCGTCGTCCACGACGCCGCCGTCAGCTCCTCGAGTCATGTGCAGTGGCTGTGATTTCGACTGTGCGGTCGAATAGTTCGCGTTCTAGGCTGTAGTCATGCCCGACACCGAACTGTGCTGGACCCCCGCCACTGTGCTTGCCGACGCCGTACGGACCGGTTCGATCGCGCCCACGGAGATCGCGACCGAGTTCGTCGACCGAATCGAGACCGTCAACCCGCAGCTGAATGCATACATCCACTTCGACCGCGAACAGGTCTTGGCCGATGCCGCGACGCTGCAGCAGGAGTTGGCCGAGGGCAAGACCCGCGGACCGCTGCATGGGGTTCCGTTCTCGATCAAGGGCCTGACCATGATGGCGGGTCTGCCGTACGACTCCTCCCTCAAGCCTCTGGCAGGAGGTGTGGGAACGCACGACGCCACGGTGGTCACCCGATTGAAGGGGGCCGGTGGCCTCTTCCTGGGCAAGACGAACGCGCCCGAGTTCGGCTACTACGGAGGCACCGACAGCCATCTCTACGGTCCCACCCACAATCCATGGAAGCACGGCCACACCGCCGGTGGATCCAGCGGCGGTGCGGCGGCAGCGGTGGCCGCTGGTTTGGGGCCGCTCGCGGAGGGGGCCGATGGAGCGGGTTCGGTGCGTATTCCCTCGGCGATGTGCGGGGTAGTGGGCTTTAAACCCTCGCTCGGCCGCATCCCGCACACACTTCTCGACGGGCGTCACTACACCCACGTCTTCCACGGACCGATCACACGCACCGTCGCCGATGCCGCCCTGATGTTCTCGGTCATGGCTGGACCGTCGGACTCCGACCCCAATAGCGTGCCGGCCGACGGAATCGACTATGCCTCGGCGGTCGAGGGTGACATCACCGGATGGCGGGTGGCCTGGTCGCCCGACCTTGGGCTGGGCCACGTCGATCCCGAAGTCGTGGCGGTGTGCTCAGAAGCAGTGCGCGCCTTCGAATCTCTCGGTGCCATCGTCGAGGAAGCCACGCCCGATTGGGGTGATCCCGAGGAGGCCATGTGGAAGGCCCTGTGGGTTCCCGGCTATTCGTGTGAATACGACGTGCTCGACTGGAAATCGATGCAGGGCCAGGTTGACGACCAGCTCATCGAGATCATGGCCCAGGCCGAGACGCTCACCGCAGTCGAGATCGGCCGCGCGGAGGCGTTCCGCGGCAGGATGTGGGACACGTTCGGTGATTTCATGCGGACGTACGACATTCTGGTCAGCCCCACCTTGGCCAGTCCCACCTTTCCGCTCGATCGGTTCGCCCCTGGGTGGCTCGATGGACAATCGCTTCAACGCCGGTTGCTCGGATGGTTGCTCACCTACCCGTTCAACATGACGACGACCCCGGCTATCACGGTCCCTGCCGGCTTTACCGCCGATGGCCGGCCCGTCGGGTTGCAGATCGCCGGAGCCCACCGCGCCGATGCTGCAGTGCTGCGTGCCGCCGCGAATTACGAGGCGGCACGGCCCTGGGCCGACGTCAAACCTGCTCTGTCGTAACAGAGGTGGAAGTCGGGCTGCCTAGAGCACCTGGAGCCAGAACGGCCAGCGCGGATCGGACATCTTCAGCCGCGGCCGCATCAGCTCGGGCCGAGACGGGTTGTTCGCCAATGCGGTAATCCCGCCGAGCACAGAGTGCTCCCCAGGTGAACTTCAGGTTGGCGTGGTGAGCATATCTTCGGAGTGCGGACTTCTTCGGCGGCTACTGCGTGTCGACCCAGGCGTGTTGAGCGACGCGGTGAACACCGCCAACTGTTTTGTAACCCGTCCTCCTATCTAGTGGCCGACATCTGGGTATCCAAGGAACGGACCATGCAATGGAGAATGGCGCGACCAACACGATCGTGCGCTTCGCGGCGGGCATGCTCGCCGTCGCCGGACTAGTCGTCATTTCCGGCTGTTCGGTCATCGGAGTCGGCGGCCCCGTGCCCGTCGACCCCACGACGGCGCCGACGCCGACCAAGTTGTTCCCCGACGATCTGCAGGCAGCCTGCAAGGGGGCGACCGTGTCGCGGGCGACCCCCTATGCCCCGGGGGCGCCGACGCACAAGGTGATCCTGTTCTCGCGGTACGGCGGTGGCGTCGTCGAGGACATGTCGACGTTGCCGGAGGACTGGATGGTGCAGTTCGATGCCAACTCGGATGCCTACGCGAAGGTGGACACCGTTGCCTGCGTCGATGTGAAGGACGAGCAGCCGTTGAAGGAATGCACCGGCTACCAGGATGACGGCCACGACACAAGCAATACGGTCGACCTACGTTCGGCCGACTACACCGTGTCGGTCCGTGAGGCGACCACCGGCAAGGAGCTCGGTCAAACCGAACTCCCTGGCACCGATGACTCGTGCCCGATGTTCGTGTCCTTCGACAACGACACCCAGACCAAGATCTACTACGCGCCACCATCCAAGGACGATCTGGTCGCCTTCCTCAAGCCGTTCGTGCAGCCCTGAACGAGCACCAGGCCCTCCCGATGTTCGGGAGGGCCTGGTGGATGCGGGGGTTAGCTGCCGAGCAGGTGGGCGATGCGGGCGGGGCCATGGTTGTTGTGCCAGCCGGGCTGGGCGGTGGGTGCTGGCTTGGCGTAGGTGTCGGGGCTGTAGGAGTAGCCGGGGCCGCTCGGTGCTTGTCCGGTGGTGGCGGCGTTGGCCATGCCGGCCAGGCCGAGGGCGGCGCCGCCGATCATGACGGGGACGGCGATGTAGCGGGCGAAGTTGCGGGCGATGGTGGTCATTTCTTCAATCCTTCTGTCTGGGTTGGTTTTTCGTTTCTCTGCCGGTGTGTTCCGGCGATGAGATAACTATGTCGCGGATCCAGAACGATGTATGTCGGGTGACCGGTGGAGACAGCGGATGAAAGTCGTGTCCACCGACCGGGGGACATCGCGTGCCGACTTCCGCGTGAGGGTCGTGCAACGGCTGGCGCCGCTCACACGGGCTACGGCGAGACCCGCCTTCCGCACGACGAGCTCGTCGCGATGATCCCAAGAGTTGCTGACATCCTCGACAAGCCCGTCGGTCGGCGGCGTAACGGCCTCGCCGGTGCCTGCGCGATCTATTCGGCGGTGAGATACTGACGCCGTTAGCGCCCCGCCCGAACGTCCGAAGCTTCCCCTGGTTTGGTGACTGACCAGGCCGATCCTGTGAGATGAGCCGCGCAAAATGTACGAAACTCTTCGTCACCGGCTGACGGCCGCCTAGTGTCAGGCGGTTTGCTGCTCCTGCTGATTCTGTCAGCGGTCCTTGTGTGCAGCGCGCTAGCCGCAGCGGCGTGGTCGGTGGTTCTGGCCCGACGGGTCCGCGACGGCTGGCAACCAGAGTGGTTCAAGGGAACCCATGAGGAATTCGTCGCGAGATATCGGAAACGAGCCGCCCTGGTGGGTCCCCTCTTTCTGGCGTTGGGCGCGTTCTTCGCGGTGGTCGGCATCGAAGCGAATAATGGGCGGGGTACTCCGCTCCTGACGGCGTCTTTGGCCGTGGGCTTCGTGGCGCTCGGCGGCGTGACTCTGTGGTGCCGTCGCGTGGTGAGTGCGTCCAGATGATGGCCCGCTTTTCGTGGCGCCGCCACTAACCGGTAACCGGCCTACTCGCTACACCCCTCGAAACAACCCCTCGAACGAACGAGTGGGTGGTCCGTGTAGGAATTCAGTGAATGTGTCGGAACGTGACCGCTCCGACCTCGGCGTTCTCAATAACGTGTCGGTCGGCGATTCTCACTAAGCTGTCGGATTCCTCGGTGC
>NZ_JAVRPS010000592.1:0-3293 GCF_032162105.1 Mycobacterium sp.
GAGTCCCGCACCGAGCTCACTGCGTCCCGGACGCGGATCGTCGCCGCCGCAGACGACGCGCGGCGTCGCATCGAACGCGATCTGCACGACGGCGCCCAACAACGGCTGGTCTCACTGGCCCTCGAAATGCGCACCGCAGAAGCTTCGGTGCCGCCTGAACTGTCCGCATTCAAGGAACAGCTTTCACACCTCATTGCAGGTCTGGCCGGCGCCTCAGAAGACCTCCAAGAGATCGCACGCGGCATACACCCCGCGATCCTGTCCCGGGGAGGACTCGCCCCCGCCCTCAAGACGCTGGCCCGCCGCTCCGCCGTCCCCGTGGAACTCGACCTACACCTCGACCGGCAGTTGCCGGACTCCGTCGAAGTGGGTGCCTACTACGTCGTCGCCGAAGCGCTCACCAACGCGGCCAAACACGCGCGAGCCTCCCAAATAAGCGTGCACGTAGCCTGCGGGGGTGCCGTCCTGCACCTCTCGATCCACGACGACGGAATCGGTGGAGCCGACACCGCCAATGGGTCCGGGCTCGTCGGTCTGGCCGACCGCGTCGCTGCCCTCGGCGGCCAGCTGACCATCTCGAGTCAGCCCGGACACGGCACGTCCTTGGCTGCCAAGATCCCGCTCGATGCGGCTCAATGACACTCCGGGGAATTTGCGCATCCTCCACGCCATTTCACAGCGCGTCTGAGATGGCGGTATTGCGGGCAGCGACGCCGGGCAGCCGGAGTGCTGCCAGGTAGCCGGTAGGTAGAGATTCCAACGGGCGCTATCCACCGATGAGTGGCAGCGGGGATGACTTCGGTTCTGCCGAGCGCGATTCTGGAACCTGTTCAATTCTGCAACCGCACGACGGTCCGTTGGGTGGTGGACGACGCAGGTCATGACCGGGTCGTCGACAACCTCGTGGGCCACGTGCTCAACGGCGTCACCGGACCGATCCTGGAACGGACCTTCAAGTACTGGCGCAACGTCGATAAGGACCGCGGTGACCGCAGGTGAAATGACCTCCGCGACGGACAATTCCGGCGGCGAGAGGCGGCTACGCAGATCACCCGCTTCCCGTCGGGTCACACTGATGCCGGCCGGCTTGTTACACGTGATGATCGAACGGCTGCGGACGGACGATCCTGAGCGCGATGCGCTGCGTCGTGCTGTCCGGGCGGCGATCGTCGTTCCGCTGGCGGCCGCGGTGAGTTTCGTCGTCGCGGGTGGCTCGCAGGCTCCGTTGTTCACGATCGTCGGCGCCTTGTGGCTGATGGTGCTAGTCGACTTCCCGGGAAACCGGCAGGGGCGTGCACTCGCCCACTGCGGTGTCGGATTCAACGGGGCCGTTCTGATCACGGTCGGCACCCTGGTGGCTCCCCTGCCGTGGCTGGCGGTGGCGCTGATGTTCGTCCTTGGTGTCGCGGTGACGCTGGCCGGTGTCCTTAGCGAGACTATCGCCGCGGGTCAGCGCGTGACGCTGCTGGCCTACGTGCTGCCGGTCTGCACTCCGATCGGGCCCATCGGCGAGCGTCTGTTGGGTTGGACAATCGCACTAGTCGTCTGCATGCCGGCAACGTTGTTCCTTCTTCCGCCGCGGCACCACAGAGAGCTGCGGCGGCACGCGGCGCAAGTGTGCGGTGCGCTGGCCGACCGGCTGGAAGGCGTCGGGTCGGCGTCGCAGGTGTCGCGGGCGATGAAAGCACTGCGGGTCAACTTCTTTGACGCCGACTTCCGCCCAGTCGGCTTGACGGCCGGCAGCCAGGCCCTGGTGCGGGTGATCGACGACCTGGAATGGGTGACGGACCGAGTCGACGAGAACACCGGCGCCGCTCTCATGGATACGAAACGACCCGCCGTCAAGGTGGTGCGTTGCTCTGCCCGCGTGCTTGACGTCGTCTGCGTTGCCGAGCGCGCAGCCGCCAGTGTCGAACTGGTGGTCGCACTGGCACAGCTTCGGTCGGCGGCGCGCAGGCGTCACCACGAAGACATCGTTGCCGTACTCAACGATTGTTCCGACGACTCGGCACTCGCCGTCGGTCGTGAGCTGCTCCTCCGCCGGACCCTTACGACTGCCATTGGCCTGACCGGCCGGGTCATCGCGGCAGCCGCCGGGGCAGACGCGCGTCCGGTATGGGCGCGCGCGCTCGGCCTGCGGCTGCCACCCAGCGGGGCAGCCGACCGGTTGCTTCCGGAAGCCGTTGCCGTCCGCACGATCACCACCGGATTTCTCTCCACCCGATCGGTGGCGGCGCGCAACGCGGTTCGTACCGGGGTGGGGCTCGCGTTGGCCGTGGCGGCTACCCACCTGTTTCCTGTGCAACACGGGTTCTGGGTTGTGCTGGGCGCAATCGTGGTAATGGGCAGCAGCGCGTTGACCACCGGTACGAAAGTTGTTCGTGCCGTTGCCGGTACCGCCATCGGGGTCACCCTGGGCGCCACGCTGATCGCGGTTGCCGGTGTCGAGCCGGCAGTGCTCTGGACGCTGCTTCCGATCGCGATCTTCGCGGCAGCCTACGTTCCTCGGGTGGCCTCATTCGGCGCCGGTCAGGCGGCGTTCACGATGACCGTGCTGATCATCCTCAACCTGATCGCTCCGATGGGTTGGCAGCTCGGCTTGGTGCGCATCGAAGACATCACGGCGGGTGCGGCGGTGGCCGTCGTCGTGTCGGTGCTGCTGTGGCCCAGGGGCGCCACAGGGTCGGTATCGGCTGCTATCGACACCGCGTTCGATCTCGGATCGCGCTACTTGCGCGCCGCGGCATTCCGCGTCACCCGTGGCGCCTCGGAGGAGACCGACGTCCACGTCACTGCTCTCAGCCACGACGCGCTGGTGGCCGACCGTACTGCCGATGATGCTGTGCGCCAATACCTTTCCGAATCCGGCAGCGAAGCCGACCCACGCGATCCCGTGGTACGGGCAGCCGGTCGCGCGGTCCGATTGCGCAGCGCAGTAGACACCATCGCTGATATCAAAACCCCGCCACCGCTGTCTGCATTTCCGCGTGCGCGCGCCGTCCTCGAGGCTCACGCCGACTCGTTCTTGGCCCGACTCGCCGGGGTCACCGATCAGACCCGGGGTCCGATCGGTGACGAATTCGTGCTCGCGCTACGCGCGGCGTTCACCGGCGACGAAGCTGCGGTCAACGCGGCGCAGCCTCTCGTGGCAGTCGCAGCCATCCTCAGCGAACTCGAGCTGATCTGTCCGTCGCCGATCACCGCCGCCGAGGTCCGATGTGAAGTCCCAGTTCGGCGCGCACGTCGGCGTTGGTGCGTGGTTCAACTCTGGAGTTGAACACGGTTCTGTCCCC
>NZ_JAVRPS010000593.1:0-5047 GCF_032162105.1 Mycobacterium sp.
CCGAACCCGCGTCGTACCACGGTGCACAGCAGGTGAGCCTCTGCGTCGTCGAACGAATGGCGCACATGCACAACTTTGCGAGCACCCGCGAGGTGCTCTGGGACAGACTGCACCGCTGGGGCGAATCCTTGATCTAGCCGCTCGTGACAGACGAGCCGAGCGCGTCAGGCGTCGCCGCTTAGTCGATTATGTCTCGTATCTTCAACTGGGCCAACCGTTGAGGCATCGCTTTGATTGCCCTGTCGAGATGACCCTGCCAAAATGCTTCGGCGCCGGTCCCGTCGCCCGCGCGGACGTAGCTTAGTAGCTCGCGATACACGCCGAGGAGAGCGTCGAACTCCGCCCAATTCATGCGGTTTCGGCCGCGAGGCGACCGCGCGCAGCGCTCTGTGAGTTCGAACAGCATCGCCGCAATGATGCCCAGGGTGACGTTTCCCGACAATTCGACGAGGCGGCGGTGGAACTCGGCGATCGCTAGATGTGCGGTGTTGTGTTCCCATGCGGTCGGCAACTTCTCGGCGACCATCGCGTCCAACTCCACAAGGGCCACGGTCGAGCGATTCCTTGCCAGAAGACTCACCGCTGTGGGTTCAATGCCCGACCGTGCGGCGAAGACGTCGGCGAGTGTTGCGCCGGAGATTTGCAGAAGGAAGCCAGCGGGACGGGCCACCGTGTCCGCACCTGGCATTGTGACGAGCGCTCCCGTGCGTGTGCCGCGTCTGACCTCAATCAGGCCCTCGGACTCCAAGAGGCGCACAGCTTCACGCAATGTGGCGCGGCTAACGACGAACTGCCGCATGAGCTCCGCTTCGTGGGGAAGGTGGTCTCCAGGTTTCAGTCTGCCCGTCACGATCTGCTCACGGAGTACGCGAGCGACGACGACGGCGGCTTTGGGTGTTCGCAGTGGTGTCGTCCAGATGTCCGCAGCCGTCGACGCAGAAGCCGTTGCACGCGAGTCTGATTCGGTGGCGCGTTCCATCGATGCCGCGTTGGGTCGCCTGCCTCGCGATCGGCGGCTCACACCACGCGGGACGGCGTCGTGCGTCGCCGGGACGTTGTCCTGGACGGTCACGTCGGATCGAAACTGCTGATGAGCCAGCGGCCTTCAACCTTGGTCAAGCCGACCTTGACGCTGGAGGTCGAGTCGGTGGGGGGCGCGCTACCCACGACGATCGTCTGATTGACCAGGACGAGCGCTTCGGCGTGACTGGGGTCGGCTGAAATCGGCGCGGCGGCCGCGACCGTCGCGGTGGCTGAGATCTGCTTCTGCTTTGCACCAGGAATGACGACGTCGTTGGTCAGTGACGCGTAGGAGTCGCGGAACGGCCCGGTGAGGAGGTCACGCGCAGCCCCTAGTTGCTTGTCGACGGTGTCTGGCTTGTAGGACAGCATCGCCACCGTGGCATCGCGCGCGGCTTGTACCGATTCGATCCCGGCCAGGTCGGCCTCACGGACCGAGGAGTCCTGCCACTTGAAGAAGCCCGCTGCCACGGCGAGCACGAGCGCGATGGCGGGCAGCGCTCCGTAGGCGATTACCCGCGGCCACTGGACCCCTGCGACGAACGCGCGAAGAGCGCCCGCTGCAGCTGAAGCAGCCGTGGGCACGTTGAAGTCCGCTGACTCCGTGCCTTCGCTGGCATCGTCGCTATCCGCACAGGTTCGACCGGTGGTGGTGTCGGTCTCCGAGAGCGCGGTGAGCGGCTCTGGGCCGTCCTCTCCTCGTGGAAAGCCCGGCGGAGCCGGTTCGTCGGCGTCGTGATGCGTTGTGCGCGTGTCGGATTTCGTCATGCCACGAACTCCACGTTGGACACCTTGAGTTGGCTGTGGACCTCGTGCAGTGACATGCGCATCCGCCATAGCCTCGGTCCTTGGTCGGGTGTCGTTGCCGCGGTGGTCGTCACACTCACGGTGACGAGAACGTGGGCATCGTCGCCGCTTTCGGATTCCAGAGCTGCGGCCGTGACCGTGCCTACGCTGGTCGACTTGGCTTGTTTGACGACTTCGACGAAAGGCTGTGATCGTTGGGAGAAATCGTCGTAGAAGGCACCGGTCGCCCCGTCGAGGATGCGTTGGATGTTGGACTCGGCTTGCTGCCAGTTGATCGTGGTGAGGTTGATCGCGCCCTGTTCTGCGACCTGGATGGCGACGTCGTGCCGATGGGCCGCGGAACGCGACTCATGGGCTCGTATTCCGAGCCAGCCGGCCAGGGCCGCCAATGCGACGACGATGACCAGTCCCGCGACCAGAGCTGCACGCACGCTTGGCGATCCCGCGGTTGGTGTCGACGGAGTCCGTTCGTCGGCTAGCGCGGTGTTCTCGTCGTCATGGTCGGCTTCGTCGTCGACGGCGTTGCCGTCCAACGATGCATCGCCGATGGCATCGGTATCCGGTGTGGTCATCGACCCTGTCCTCATGGTGTTCCGGGTGGGACGAGCATCGATTGCCAGGTCTTGTTCTGGTTGGCGCCTTCTATCAGGTCCGTCTGGGTGTAGACGTGACCGTCGGGTCCGACGTAGCTGCCGGTCACCGGGTCGTACTTCGCGACGGCGATCGGCGGCGGCGGGGCCGCAGCGGGGGCCGCGGCTGGTGCGGGGCCCGACGCTGGGTAGCCAGGGGGCGGAGTGGTGCCAGGCGGGAACTGGGGAACCCCTTGGCCCGACAGCGTCGCGTTCGGGTCACCTTTCCAGTTGAAGCCGTCGTTGAGGGGCACATAGGGTTCATCGCTCTCGCAGAGCTCGACGGACGCCGCCCTCTTGCCGGGCCGCGTCTCGCATGGATAGTTGCGGGCACCGCGCACGTTGAGCGGCGAGTCTTGCGGGACACGGCAATACAGCAGCCCGGCAGGGCGGTCGGGGTAGTCCTGGAAGCTCATGGAGCGTTGCTGTTGTGCTGGCAGGAATCCGGTGGAGCAGGTCGATGGGAGGTTCAGGTTGAGGTTGAAGCTCAGGTATGCCCCCGCGTAGCTCTGCTTGGTGTTCTTGTTGGCGACGCCGCTTCCTTGGACGATCGCGGTGCCCTGAGGGAGCAAAACCAGGATCTGTTCAAGGTTGTCGCGGTATGCGACCGCCACGTTTCCGGCGTTGACCAGGTTGGCCAGGATGATCGGCAGGGTGGGTTGTAGTCGATCGAACAGTGCCCGTGCTTGATCGGCGGCGGGAGCACCCCGTTGCAGGACTCCTCGAACCGCGTCATCGTGGTTCCTCAGCTGCTGAGTGATGTTGGCGAGATGCGCTGACCACGCCTGGATGGAGTCCGAGGTGTTGGTTTGCGTGTCCAGCAGAGGTCCGACGTTGTCGACGACGTTGGTCAGATCACTGAGGTTCTTCTTGGCGTCGATGGCCAACGATGTGGAGCCCTTGACCAGTCGCGCGATGTCGGGGCCGAGACCCCCGAATGCGGTGTACGCCTCGTCGACCGTGGTCTTGAGGTTGTCGCGTGGAATCGCTTCTAGGCCACGGTTGGTCGCGTCGAGTAGGGCGTTGATGTCGGGTGGCACGCGCGTATCGGCCAGCGGGATGACGCTGCCGTTTTTCAGCGGCGGTGCACTGCCACTTCGCGGCAACAGGGCGATGTACTGCTCACCGACCGCGGTCTGACTGTGCACCTCGGCCTCGAGATCGGAGGGGATCTTGATGTCCGAGCGCAGTGACAGCACTGCCTCGACGCCGCCGGCGTCGGTGAAGCGGACCTGTTCGACCTGGCCGACCTCGGTTCCGTTGTAGGTGACGTTGGCCCGTTCGTAGAGACCGCCGGCCTCGGGTAACTGCGCCGTGACGGTGTAGTGCCCAATGCCGAAGAGCAGGTTGGGCAATCGCACGTAGCCCACGGCCATGATGACGAAGGCGGTAAGTGCGATGGCGAGGAACACGGCGAGCTGGATGCGGATTCGTCGAGTCAAGTGCATGTTAGGGGCCCTGATCCGTGCGGTAGGGAACGACGAGGGGATTGCCGGCGGTGTAGGGACTAGGCATCACGCCGATGGTGCGTCCCCATTGCATTTCGAGCTCGGTGAGATTGCCCTCGAATCGAGTGCCGGTCAGGAATGACGAGTCCAGCCGACTGAGGGTCAGGTCGATGACGGCCGTCAAGTTCGCGTAATCACCGCGGAGCCAGTTTCTCAGAGTGGGCTTGGGGAACGGGTAGGTCGCGAAGAAATCCAGCGAGCGGGTCAGCGCGGGACCGGAGTCGGCGAGCGATTTCAACACCGGTCCGATGTCGTTGAGTTCTTTGACGAGGTTTTCCTTGGTCTGGTTCACCGAGTCTGCGGCCAACGCGCTGAACTTGCCGAGCTGATCGAGGGCATCGGCGAGGTGGGCCCTCTGGTCCTTGAGAACACTCAGCGCGTCGGGGAACGTCTTGAGCGCGCGATCCACGACCGGCTTCTGGGCGGCCACTTGGCCGGTCAGATTGTTGAGGCTGTCCGTGGCGGCGATGATGTCGGCGGTCTGGTCGTTGACGTGGCCAACAAAGATGTCCAATTGGTCGATGAGACTGCGCAGGTCGTTCTCGCGGCCGGCGAACGCGGTGGACAGCGTTTGGGTGATCTCCTGGATCTGGCCGATTCCGCCTCCGTTCAGCAACACCGAGACTGCGGCCAGGGTCTTCTCCGTGGAGGGATAGGCGGAGCCAGACGATAACGGGATCACCGATCCTTGGTGCAATTTGCCTTCGGGTGGAACGTTTTTCGGCGGCGCGAGCTCAATGTGCAGCGACCCGAGCAGGCTGGTCTGGCCGATGGTGGCGGTGGCATTCTCGGGTAAGTCGACATCCCCGTTGATCGTCATCGTCACCACCGCGTGCCAACCCTGGCGTTCGATCTTGACGACGTTGCCGACGGTGACGTCACCCACTCTGACGCGGGAGTTCCGCTCGATGTTGTTGACATCTGGCAGCTGCGCCTGGACCACGTAAGAGCCGGGCCCTCCCCCTTGGGTACCGGGTAGGGGTAGTGAGTTGGCTCCTTGCCAGCCGCATCCGGCCAGCCCGGATCCCGCCAGGATCAACACGATTGCCGCGGCGCCGCGGCGCAGCACGCTCACGAGCCCGC